>WGDO01000087.1 GCA_015493225.1 Patescibacteria group bacterium | reverse complement strand
TCCTCTAGGGGATAACAAGTTATTGATCATATGGGTTTGTTTACAAGCGGTGAGCTAGTCTTTATTAGATGCTTAAAGCAATAAGGGGGGTTTGTACTCACCGCTCGTAGATTTCTTTATTATTATAGCACATGTCTTTATAGTAGGAGGGGTTAGGGGTGGATTTAGTTTTTTAAATTTTCAATGTTTAAATTTTCAAAACAAATAACAGTTAATTAGTGTTTTTAAATTAGGATATTTTAAATTGAATTTAAATTTTAAATTTTAAATTGAAAATTTACTCCAGGATGTGTATTTGGCAAATAGAGTATAAAAGGTTATAATTATAGATATAAATAGTTTAATAATTCTTAATTAAAAAAAATGGAAAACAAAAAAGAAAAAAGAAAAATTACTTTTTGGAAAATTTTAGTGGCGGTGATTGTGATTGGTGGAGCGGTGGTATTATTTCAGTCGTTTTTTGGTTCTCGTGGGCCTCGGCCTTTGAGAGCTGTGATGGGTGGAGAAACTTTTGTCGATAGCGATGTTGATGCAATGGCTGGTGATGTAGTTGGTGCTCCAATGTCGGAGGCGATGCCCTCGGCTCCAAGGGTAATGTCTAACAAGATGCTTAAGGGCGTTAGGATGGATGAAAGTGCAGTGAGTAATGACGGGGTTGTGGTTGAAAAAAAAGTTATTAAAAATGGGTCGTTGCGTCTGAAAGTAGAAAATACAGAGGATAGTGCTGAGAAGATTAAAAATATTGCCAAACAATATAAGGGAGAGGTTGCCAATGTAAATTTGTATCGACAGGGCAAAAATGGTTTAGGTGGTAATTTAACAGTTAAAGTTCCAGTGGATCAATTTGAATCAGCGATGAAAGCGATAAAAGCAGTTGGTGACCAGGTTTTATCTGAATCAATTAGTGGTAGCGATGTTACGGAAGAATATGTTGATTTACAGGCTCAAATTAGAAATAAAAAAGCAGAAGAAGAGACTTTTCGAAATTTATTGGAACGTTCTGGAAAATTGGATGATGTTTTGAGTGTGACCAGGGAAGTGGCGCGAGTGCGAGGAGAAATCGACCGTTTAGAGGGAAGAATTAAATTTATGGAATCGCAAACTGATATGTCTAGAATTGATGTGAGTTTAGTTGAGTATGAGCAAGTTGCTAATACACCAATTAAGTGGAAACCAGCTCGAGTTGCTCAAAAGGCTTTGCATAATTTGGTTTTAAACTCTCAGAAAACAATTAACGGAGTAATTTATTTTATCATTGCTACTTTACCAGTTCTGATTATCATTGCCTTGGTGATATTTATCCTTTATAAAGTTGTTAAAATTATTATTAAAAAGATTTTGAAATAAAAATAAAATAAAGATATGCGTGAAAAATTTGAGAAACAATCACCAAAAGATGGAGACAACAGTGAGAGCGGAGAAAAAATTCCAGATGGTGCTAAGGTTGTTACAACTGTAAGAAAGGTAGATTTTATTGGCCCAGATAAGAAGCTTGTGTCTGAAGGAGAGATAAAAATAAAGGCTACCTGTGATGAACAGCATCCTGATGGTGAGGTTGAAGTTACTCAGTCAATAAATTTTAAAGGGGGTCAACAAAAATAATTGTATTTTAATGGTGCCTGATAACACCTTGTATTTTTTGTTGCAAGGTGTTTTTACTTAGGTGTCGGACGTCTAAGTAAATTTAATTTAAAAAATAAAATTATGCCAAAAGAAAAAAATGAATATCGGGAGAAGTTTGAGGAGGAGTATAAAAGGTTAAATTCTCAACAAAAGAAAGCAGTGGATACTATCGATGGTCCGGTGGTGGTTGTGGCTGGACCGGGGACGGGAAAGACGCAGATTTTGACTTTGCGAATTGCTAATATTATCGATAAGCTAGGTGCGGATGTGGCGGAAAATATTTTAGCGTTAACTTTTACCAATGCTGGTGTTTTTGCAATGCGAGAAAGATTAACTGAGTTTATTGGTGTAGAAATGGCTTATCAGGTTAATATTTTTACTTTTCATTCTTTTGCCGAAGAACAAATTAAAAAAAATCCAGAATATTTTAGTCGCTTTGCTTTTTCTCAACCGGCAACAGACATTCAACAAATTCAGATAGTTGAAAAATTAGTTCAAGAAACAGAATTGGAATATTTAAAAACTTTTGCTTCTGATTATCATTATACCCGAGATATTATTAGTGCTATTAATGATTTAAAAATGGAAGCGATTTCACCGAAAGATTTTCATAAAAGTATTGAAAAAATTGAGGAGAGAATTTTGGCGGAAGAGGGAGAAAATGCTTATCTAAAAAGAAAATCTGGCGACCGGCAAAAAGGTGATTTAAAAAAGGCGATTGAAGATAAAATTATCAAACAGAGAGGTAAGCAAGAAGAGTTGGCGGAAATTTATGAAAAATATCAAGAGGAATTGGAAAAACAAAAATTATATGATTTCTCTGATATGATTTTAACAGTGGTCCAGGAAGCAGAAAATAATCAGGAGTATTTAGCTTTATTGCGGGAACAGTATCAATATATTTTAGTTGATGAGCATCAAGATACCAATGGAGCTCAAAATAGAATTATTGAGTTAATCGGTGGGGCGGAAGTCAATGAAAATCGTCCCAATATTTTTACGGTTGGTGATGAGAAGCAAGCTATCTATGCTTTTCAGGGAGCCAGCTTGGAAAATTTTTTGAAATTTGAAAAACAGTACGATGATGTTACCGTTATAAATCTAAAAAATAATTATCGTTCCAGTCAACAGATTCTAGATTCGGCTCATTCTGTTTTGGCAGGGGATACTGAGTTACAAGCTAAAAATGAGAAAGTGGCCAATCTTGGGCATAAGATAAAAGTGGCGGAATTAAATAATTATAAAGAAGAATTAATTTTTTTGGCGGAGGATATTAAGAAAAGAATTCAAGATGGTGAAGACCCGGATTCTATTGCTGTTTTCTATCGCCAGAACAAAAACCTATTTGAAATTAAGGATATTTTTGATAAGTTTGAAATTCCCTATAAAGTTTTTTCTCGGGAAAATATTTTAGACAATAAGGAAATTAAAAAACTTATTATGTACTTGCGGGCTGTCGCCAATCCCTATGATGATGAAACTTTGGCAAAGTTGTTGTTTGTTGATTTTTTAAACTTGGACACTTTTGATATTTTGAAAGTGTTGCGAAAAATGGACTATCGAGGTCGTGGGGTAATGCCACATTCAACCGATTCTTCCCCACCAGCTCTTGAAAATTCTGATTTAGACTCACTTCGTAAAACTCGACGATACTCCAGCATCGCCTCGCTTTCCTCAGAGTCGTCTAAATCAAAATTTTCTACGACCTATGAGAAAGAATCGATTAAAAGTGGCATTTTAAAAAACAAATCCATTCTAAAAATAATTTCTTCCCCACAGATTTTAGAAGAAATAGAGGTAGAACATCCAATTGAATTTTTGGCCTTATCTAATAAATTGAAAGAGGTTAGGAAAAAATCAGAAGACAGTGATTTTTTGGAGTTCTTTGAGTGGTTTATAAAAGAATCGGGATTTTTGAAATATATTTTAAAGTTGGCTGATTCAGCGTTGGCCCTCAAAAGGTTGGAGAAAATTTTTGATGAAGCACGGAAACAGTTTTTTAGTAAGAAGGAGTATAAGTTAAAAGATTTTTTGGAGTATATAGATATTCTGGAAAAATATAATGTGACCATTGATTTAGGGCAGGATAATTTAGGGCAGGGGGTGAATTTGATGACCGCCCATGGTTCCAAAGGATTAGAATTTGATACTGTTTATATTACTAATTTTGTTGATTCTATCTGGCCAGGGCGACGTTATGGAGCAACTTTCAAATTGCCAACTTCTAAAATAGAGGGTGGGGTTGATGATGAAAGAAGATTATTTTATGTGGCCCTAACTCGGGGTAAGCAAGAGGTGGTTATTACTTATTCTAAATTGGATTTGGAAGGGCGGGAGAAAAAAGCTTCTCGTTTCTTGGCAGAAATTGATGATAATTTTATTGAACCGGTTGATGTTAAGCAGTTAAATGTGGTGAAAAAAGTTCAAAAATTTTTCCAGCCGAAAGAGGAGCAGGCGTTGTCAGTATTTAGCCTGGAGTATGTGCGAGAACAATTTTTAAAAAATACTTTGTCAGTGTCTGCTTTGAATAATTATATGCAATCGCCGTTGAAATATTTTTTCCGTAATTTATTGCGATTGCCTAGTACTCAAACTAAAACTTTAATCTTTGGAAATATTATTCATCAAACTTTGGAAGATTTTTTTAAGGCTAGTAAACAAGAAAAAAAGGTTTTGCCAGAAGAAAAATTATTGGCATATTTTGAAAAGGTGGTGAATTCAACGACAATGTTGGAAAAATATTATAAAGAAATTAAAACCAGGGGAGAGAAATTATTAAAAGAGTATTATCAAAATTATAAGGATGAATTTATTTTAGATATTGAAACGGAGAAAAAGGTTTTTGCTTCAATGAAATTAAGAAATGGTGAGACATTAAAATTGTATGGAATTATTGATAAGGTAGAATTATTGCCGGGGAATAAAATTCGGGTGGTGGATTATAAAACGGGGCGAACTTATAAGGATAAATTTAAAGATGAACGAGAAGATTTACATCGACAGTTGGTTTTTTATAAATTGCTTTTGGATAAATATCATGAAAAAACTGGTCATCCGGAAATTAAAGTAGAGGAGGGAATGTTGGATTTTATGGAGAAGAGTAGAAAGACCGGGGAATTTGAGCGAAAACTGTTAAGTGTTTCTCCAGCGGAAGTTAAAGAACTGGAAGAGCAAATTCAGGATTTTGCTGAGGATATTTTAAGCGGTAATTTCCTCAAAGAAAAATACGAACGCAATGACATCACCAAAGATTTCTTTGATTTGTGGGAGTTGAGGAAATAGAATTTGATTGATAGCAATAAATGTTTAATTGAAAGTGTAGATAAAGATTGAGAAAGCGAGTAAGGAAATTTAATTTTTATAATTATGCAAGATACTATTTTTACAATTAGGCTTCCTTCCATAAAAACAAACAAGGAGTTAAAAAAGGTAAAAGAATTATATCAACAATATGATCCATATTTTATTGCAAGTGGATGTTTTAAAGAAAGACGAGAGAGATTTGATAAATTGTGGGTAAAATACAAACCTTATGCAGATAGACATTTCTTGAATCAAATTCGAACAAATTTTCATCAGAGATCATGGGAAATGTATGTTGGAAATGTATTTTTAAAAAATGGATTAACAATACAATCACAAAACGAAGGACCAGATTTTATAATCAATAAAATCGCTTATATCGAATGTGTTGCGCCAACAAAAGGTGATCCTGCTAAGCCTGATTCAGTTCCCGAAATGTTTATCGCAACAATGCCTGAAGAAATTCGCGTTCAAAATGTACCCGTTGATAAAATGATTTTGCGAATCACACAAGCTGTGAAAGATAAGGCATTGAATCAATATAAAAATTGGAAAAGTAAAAAATGGTTTGATTTTAAAATGCCATTTATTATTGCTATAAATACAAACGATTTAAAATATGGTGACGATTCAGACATACCAAATGTATTGAAAGCGTTATTTGGTTTACAGTTTAGGCAAATTAATATCAAAACAGGTGCAACAAATTTTTTGCATAGAAATAAGATTGATAAATCAAATAATAAATCTGTACCTGTTAATTATTTTATTAATGAAGATTTTAATTTTGTGAGCGGAATTTTGTTTTCAGATAAATCAGTTTTGAATCATCCTGAAAATATAGGGGAAGATTGTTTGTTTGTTAATAATCCTTTTGCTAAGAATCCAATAAACAAGTCATTCATAAAACTGTTTAAAAATTGGACTGCAAGTAAAGTAGACGATGAGATTATTTTAAAAAGGAATTATTAAGGAATCAACATTTCACGCGCTATGTATGACTTACGTTATACGATAGGTATGGGCAGGTTAGAGTAATGTATGTTGAAGGTTTAGTGGCAGCATGATATATTGAACTGATTAGTAAATTTGAAAGTGAACTGGTAATAGAAAAATTTTTACAAAATGTAATTTTATAAAATATGACAAGCAGTATCAAAAACAACATCAAACTTCTTTATTGGATTTCGTTTTTTAACAACCTTTTGTTTTGGTTGGGAATTTGGGTTTTGTATTATTTGCTGTTTACTGATTATACGGGCATCGGCATAATCGAAACAGCGATGATTATTTCAATTGTTGTCTTTGAGATTCCTTCGGGGGCTTTGGCGGATTTATTGGGAAAAAAGAAAACATTGATTTTGGGTTTGGGGGTAATATTTTTGGGAGATTTAGCAATGGGTTTGGCTCCTAATTTTGTAGTTCTTTTTCTTTCGGCTTTTTTTAGTGCTTTTGGTTCTACTTTTCTTTCGGGAACTTTTGAGGCGATTACCTATGACACCTTAAAAGATATTGGAAAAGAGAAACAATATAATAAAGTATTGTCAAAACAAAGAAGCTATTCTTATCTTGCTCAGGCTGTGGCTACAATTATTGGTGGATTATTATATACATTTGTTAATCCACGAGCTCCTTATTTAGCTGTTGCTTTGATGGCTGTCGTGGCCATATTTATAGCTTGGAAATTACAAGAGCCAAAAACTGATAGTGAAAAATTTTCTTGGAATAATTATCGTCGACAAATCATGGAGGGGTTTAGAGCTTTATTTTTTCAAAAAAGAATCAGAAAAATAATTTATATTTTGTTGATAGTCGGTATTATTTATTTGTTTATGTATGAGATGCTGGTGGATTTGTTATTGGTGGCTACGGGAGGAACGGCTATGCAAATTAGCATGGCTTTAGTTTTGGCAATATTAGCTAATGTTTTTATTGTTAGATTAAGTCCTTGGTTAAAAAGCAAAATTGGCAATTTGAGGGTTTTTGTTTTTATGGCATTTTTGTATGCCTTGTTAATGTTACTTGTTTTGAAAGTTAATTTTTTGATGGCGGTGATATTGATGATTTTTTGGGCAATTATCTATTCTCTATCATTGGTTATTCAGTCAGATATTTTAAATAAATACATTTCCTCAAAGCATCGAGCCACCTCTTTATCTACTTTCAATCTATTAATTAATTTACCATATGTTTTTATGGCTAGTATGTTTGGCTGGTTAGCTGATTTATATTCCGTGCAAAAAGTTATTGCAATATTGGGAGTTGTGCTATTGATTGGTTTGGTAATAAATGTGGTGAATTTTTTGATTGGTAGAAAAAAAGGAAAGGCTTGATTTTTGATGAGTTTTGAGGCATAATGATTTAAGTACGGAGAGATGGCAGAGTGGTCGAATGCGCATCGTTGGAAACGATGTGTGCCGTAAGGTACCGTGGGTTCGAATCCCGCTCTCTCCGCAGCATTTGTTAGACAAGGGTTCGGCCTCCCTAAACGGGAGGTGAAAATCCCGCTCTCTCCGCTTTGAGCGAAATAGAAATATGTATATTAAAACTGGAGATGTGCCGGAGTGGTCGAACGGGACGCTCTCGAAAAGCGTTGTACCTTTATTGGTACCGAGGGTTCGAATCCTTCCATCTCCGCTAAATAACCAATATTTAAATATATGCAACATCGAAAAAATAGGAGTATTAAAAGAACTTTAAAACATACATTATCCATCCCTTTTATTTATGGTATGGGGGCTTCTTTAATTTTGTTACATATTTCATTGGAAATATATCATCATATTGCCTTTAGGCTGTATGGTTTAGAGTTAGTAGATGTAAAAAAATATATTAAAATAGATAGATATAAATTATCTAAGTTGACTCTTTTGCAAAAGATTAATTGTGTTTATTGTGGTTATGCTAATGGTCTTTTGCCATATGCAACGGCAATTTCCGCCGAAACAGAAAAGTATTGGTGCGGCATTAAACATCAAGTAGAACCAGGGTCAAAATATATTCAACCAGAATACCAAAAAGATTTTTTGGAATATGCTAAATTTAAATAAGGTTGTTTTTTGGTAACTTCATTAAATTATTCTATAAGTTAATATTAATTTTTTAAATTTAAAATATATGAAAAATGTAATTGGTCATAAAAATCCGGATACTGATTCGGTGTGTAGTGCGGTAGCCTATGCTGAATATTTGAAACAGCAAGGCGAAGAAGCACAAGCTTTTGCCCTAGGGGAGTTGAATAAAGAAACACAATTTGTGTTTGATAAATTTGATATGAAAAGACCAGAAATAATTTCTGAGTTAGAAGCTGGTTCAGAAGTTGTCTTATTGGATCATAATGAAGTTGGGCAGGCCATAGATAATTTAGCCGAATTGAGTTTGGTGGAAGTTATTGATCATCATAAGGTTGACCTGAAGACGGATAAACCAATTTCAATTTGCGTTAAACCACTTGGGTCGTCTTGTTCAATTGTTGCAGAAAAATATTTTTCTGAGGGTATTGATTTGGACAAAAAAATCGCTAGTTTGTTATTGGCGGGTATTATTTCTGATACTTTGTTTTTTCGTTCACCAACTACTACCGATACTGATAAGAAATTAGTGGAAGGATTGAACGAAATAGTGGGATTGGAAGATTTGGAACAATTTAGTTTGGAAATGTTTAAAGCTAAAAGTGATTTAGGGGATATTTCTACGGAGAATTTAATTAGGTTGGATTATAAGGAGTTTAATTTTAAGGATGGAAAATATGGAATTGGGGTGATGGAAACAACGGATGTTGATTTTGGTTTGAAAAGAAGGGAAGAAATTTTTGAAAAACTGGCTGAGATAAAAGAAAAAGATAACTTGAAGGCAGTTTATTTTACAATCGTTGATATTCTTAATGAAAAATCCTATACGCTTTACTCCGATGAAGAAGCCAAAAAATTATTCACCGAATTATTTTCCGCTGAAGATCAGAACGGGATTTTATTTGTGGATAAATTGGTTTCTAGGAAGAAACAGATTGTGCCAGTGTTTGAGGGGTAGATAGTAGATAGTAGATAAGTAGTTCCCCTCCTTTCTCAAAGGAGGGGTTAGGGGTGGATTTCAACTAATTCGTGAAATTTCTAGCTCCAGGCTGGTCCGTCTGGGGCAGAAAAATTTAAAACTTAAAATTCTTAAAATCCCCCCTCAATCCCCCCTTTACAAAGGGGGGAGGAAGCCATGGAAATTCCCCTCAATCCCCCCTTTGCAAAGAGGGGAAGCTAGGAAAGAAACTGTGAACCGTGAACTGTGAACTGTGAACTAACAATTACGATTGTCTTCCCAAAACAATTGCCGAAATACTTTTGGGGTGAAGCTTTTTTAGTTCTTTGGCGAAATTTAAAATAGTGGCACCGGTGGTGGTAATATCATCAATGATTAAAATATTTTTTCCGGTTAGGTTTTGTTTTGGTAAGTTATTTAATGGCCAGTCAAATCCAGAATTGATCTGAAAGGCATTTTTAAGATTTTCTTGACGAGCTTTATAGTTTTTAATATTTTTTTGAGAGGGAGTATATTTTTGACGAATGATTAAATCATTTAAGATTGGAATTGTTAGGCCAGGTAATAGATTAATGGATACTCCTTGGGATAATAGTTCTGCTTGATTAAAACCGCGCCAGCGAAGACGACGAGGGTGCAGAGGGATTGGCAGGATAAAATCAGGTGTGGGCAGTTTAAACTTATTGAGGCTGATGGTTAAAATTTGCGCCAAGGACGGTGCTAGGTCTCGAATAAATTTATATTTTAAAAGATGAACACTTTTGGCTAATAAATTATTCTTGTAATCTGAGGCTACCAGTAAATTATCAATGGCCGGATGAAAGCGCTTTCGGCAAGGACGGCAAACTTCTCCATTTATAGTAACGGTTTTTTCACAAAGAGGACATAATTGAATACTTAAGGGTTTGATTGTTTTTAGACAATTATCACAGATGATTCTTCCGGGATGATGACAGCGGATACAAAAAGTGGGGAAAATTAGATTGGCAAGATATTTTTTAAGCTTAAAAAATGGTATAGGCATACATTAAGAGTGTTAGAAGATTTTTCTGAATTGTTTGAGTAGCTATTAACTATTAAAATAACTAAAGCAGACTTGTCTGCCGGTAGGATAAATTTTAATTTGTAATTTGTAAATTTTAATTCAAGCCTAATTGTTTAAATTTTCAAATAAAATATAAATTATCGAGCAATTTTCATCTTCTGTTGTTTTAAGTATTTAAAATTGAATTATTTAAAATTGAATTAAAATTTACAAATTACAAATTAAAATTAAAAGCAAAGCAGACTTATTTATTGCTGTTGTTTATCAAAATTAATAATCTTAATGATTCACTTTCAAATAACAATCTTATTACCTTGTTTATTAAGAGAAAGTTTAATATTTTTTGGTGGATTCTTTTTTAATAATTCTTTGGCTAAAATAGGTTCAACAAGATTTTGAATATTTCGTCTGACTAATCGAGCTCCCTGATTTAGAATTAAACTTTTATTGACTAAAAAGTCAACAACTTTCTTATTGAATGTTAAACTGATTTGTTTTTTCTTTAGCTTCTTTTTTAACTCAGTCAAGGACGTTTGAACTATTTTTTGAATATCTTTTTTCTCTAAGTTATTGAAAATTAAAGTATTATCTATTCTGGCCAATAATTCAGTTGGTAGCTCCATTTGTAATTCTTCCAGAATTGATTTTTTAATTTGTTTTTTGCTGGGAGTATTTTTTTTATTCGAAGAGGTAAATCCCAAACTATCTAAACCATCTAAGGTTTCAGTGCCAATATTAGAGGTTAAAATTATTAAAGTATTTTTGAAGTCAATTTTTTTGTTTTTAGCGTCTACTAATTCACCTTCTTCCAGAATTTGTAAAAGGATGTTTAAAATAGTGGGGTCGGCTTTTTCAATCTCATCAAAAAGAATAACACTAAAGGGATTGCGATATATTTTAGCACTAAGTTCGCCTTCGTTCTCATGACCGACATAACCGGCTGGAGCGCCTAGAAGGCGAGAAATGGTGTGTTTTTCAGTGAATTCACTCATATTTATTTGAACTAAAGATGGTTCCTCGGTTGGGGAAATAGCTTTGGCTAAAAGTTTGGCAGTCATGGTTTTACCAACACCACTGGGACCAATAAAAACGAAGGAACCCAGAGGTCCTTGTTGGCGGCTTAGCCCGCTGAGACGTCGCATTACAACCTCATTGATATTCTTTTTGATGTGACCTTGTCCGATTAAATTATTTTGAAGAGATTTATTGATTTGAGTAATTAGGTTTGAGTTGTTGGTTTTTAGAAGATTGGGTGAAATGTTAGTTACAACTGATAGAGTGTCTAGAATATCTTGAAGTTCTATGGAAATTTCTTGGGATGTTTTCTTTGGTCCAAAAAGTTTTTCCTGTTTGATTAAATCTTTATTTAGAATAAATTCATCATCTTTAAGTTGAAGAGCTTCTTTAAATTTGTTATCCATTAATAGAGCTTCTTTCAATTTAGTTAGGGTTGCTAGTTTTTGCTTGTTAATGATATATTTTTTGAATTCTGGATTGTCTATTAAGTGAGAACGTTTGCGAGCAGCGGTTTCGTCCAGTAAATCAATGGCGCTGTCTGGCAAAAATCTGTTGTTAATATATTTTTTGGCCAGCTTAGCGGAATTGGTAATAGCTTCTTCGGAAAAAATTACTTGGTGATATTCTTCATAATATCGTTTGATACCTTTTAAAATCTGGATAGTTTCTGGTTGGCTAGCTTCTGAAATCATAAGTGGTTGAAATCTTCTTTCCAAGGCAGAGTCTTTGGCTATGCTTTTTTTATATTCTTCAACGGTGGTGGCGCCAATAATTCTAATTGTTCCTCGAGAAAGGGCTGGTTTTAGAATATTGGCAGCGTCCATACCGCCAACGGAATTTCCAGCTCCCATGAGCATGTGAATTTCGTCAATGAATAAAATAATATTTTCATCTTCTTCCACGACTTGCATTATTTCTTTAAGTCTTGATTCAAATTCTCCTCGAAAGGATGTTCCGGCAACTAATTGGCTTAAATCCAGAGATAAAATCTTTTTATTGATAAGATGTTCTGGGACATTTAGGTCGTTGATATTTTTAGCTAATCCTTCTACGATGGCTGTTTTACCAACACCGGGGTCTCCTAGTAAAATGGGGTTGTTTTTATTTTTCCGAGCCAAAATATGAGTTAGTCTGGCTAACTCCTTGGTTTTACCTATTAAGGGTGGTCGTTTCTCGGTGGGGCTGTGTAAATCAGAACAATATGCTTTTAAAATATTTTGTTGTTTTTGTTCGGTACTTTGAGGAAATAAATCATTCAGGAGATTATCTATTTCCTTTTGCATTTCTTTGGGTATTGGTGGAATTCCTTCCGGAGGAGTATTGTTGCTAAGCGTTTTATCAATTGTGGATGAAGGTAGCTCATTTTCAATAAAAGCTTGTACAAGATGTTCGGTGCCAATTAAACGACTTTTGGTTGCATAGGCTAATTTACTAGCTTCAGTAATTAATTTAGAGGCTGTCAGATCAGAACCTTTTTTAAGTTTTTGAATTATTTTTTCTTTTAATTCTGGGGGTAAAGAATTTATAATGTTTTTGCCGTAGGTTCCTTTGTGTTGAAGAATTGCTCCAATTAAATCACTGGCCGGGATATTATTCAAGTTTATTTTGGGATTTTTCTTTATGCTGAAAATTATTTTTTTGGCATTATTTGTAAAATGTTTGTACATTTGTTTATTTTATGTTATAGTAATTGTAGGTTAATTAAATTCCTTGTATCATTGAGTATTATTAGTTACCTTAACACAGGATGGATTATTTTTCAAGGGATTTAAAAAAAATAAAAAGAAATTTATGTTAGAAGAGGAATCAATAATTGAAGGTTTTTCTACATATAATACGCCAAATAAAATACCAATTGATTTAGGGGGGGATCTTAGTGTGGATAAAATTGATAGGAATAAAGATGTTATATTGGGAGCAGAACAGGCAGAGAAATTATTGAAAAAGAAAAACAAACTCAGACAAGCGGTTTTTAATAATGTAAAACAACTTTTTGAAGAGAGCGGTGAATTTTCAGGAGTAGGATTTTTTGTTGATAATGAGGAAGAGTTATCAAGTGTTCAAAAAATTGAAGCAATGAGTCAAGTTGATGAACATCTTTTTTGCGAAGATATTTTTCGAAAAATTTACAAAATATGTTTTGGAGATATTGATGATGGAGAAGAGATTTCTAGACATATAATGGTCAGAGTTTTAGGAGGAGAATCAATTAATCAACGTTTGGAGAGTAAAAGAGAATTTGTTTATGATAAGAGAGATGAAAGGGCAGAAAAATTTTTACAAAATCTTGAGGGTGTTTATAATTTGGAGGGTTTAAGAAAAAGAAAAGCAATGCTTGATGAAAAATGTTCAAAAAATTTGAATTCGGTTGAATCTTTTGGATATAGTGATGGTGATACTAGGGATGATAATTTTAATAGTGATGTTCCCCCAACTGCACATTAGGTTAAATATTTAGTGTATAATATTCTAGGTAGTTGTGTGGATGTAATTATTTTGTTATAATATAAAAATAAAGAGTTAATCTAAAGTTTTTTATTTTTAGTATTTAGTAAGCTTTGGAACAATAGTCTTGAATTAGTTAAAAATAAAAAATAAAAATATTATGGGTATGCAGTCATTGGATGATTTGGCAAATAATTTAGTTAAGAAATTTACCGGCAATAAGTTGGCGGTTGGTGTTGATGTTGGAACAAAAAGTATAAAGGTAGTTGCCTTGAAGAAAGAAAAAGATAAAATTATTTTGAAAAATTATGCTATTGCTCGGACTAAGGATCCTTTAATTAAAATTGGTCAAACGGGAGTAATTAATGAGTTTACGGGAGATGTAATTAAAGAAACACTGAATGAGGCAAATATTAAAAATAAAACAGTAAATGTGGCTATTCCTAGTTTTACTTCTTTGATTATTACTATTGAGGTAGCTAGCGTTTCTGGAAAAGTTTCTGAAGAGGCTATTAGAAGAGAAGTGTCGAAATATATTCCTGTAAAGATAGAAGATGTTGTATATGATTGGCAGGTTATAGACGAGGATAAATTGCAAAATAACATAGATCAACAAATACCCCAAAATAATAATGGTATTGGTATGGGTGACACCAAGGATAGTAAGATGGTTAAAATTTTGGTAATTGCTATAATGAAGGAGATTAGTAATAAATATGAAAAAGTATTTTCACAGAGTAAGTTGAGTATTAATCTTTTGGAAATTGATTCTATTTCCTTGACAAGGGCATTGACTCATGGGAAACAGGGCGTTTATTTGATTTTAGATATTGGTCATGAGACTTGTAACATTTTAGTGGCTTCACCCCAGGGTGTTTTGATGAATAGAACAATTGATGTTGGAGGAGATAAGATGACACAGGTTATTGCAGATTCAATGAAGGTTAGTTTTGAGCGAGCAGAGCAGATTAAAAAAGAACAGGGGGTGAATGTGGCTGGCAATGGGCAGACGGGAGGAATTTTAACTACCGTTTTATCTATAATTATTGGAGAAATTAAAAAAACAGTGGAATTATTTGAGGCTGATTTTGAAGGTATAAAAATTAATAAAATAATTTTAAGTGGAGGAGCGGCTATGATGATTGGACTCAGGGAGTTTGTGCAACAACAGGCGGGGAGGGAAGTTGCAATAGGAAATGCATTAGAGGGAGTTGCTTTTGTGCCAGAAATTAAAAGTTCTTTATTGCAGAATGCGCCATCTTTAAGTATTGCTATTGGTTTAGCTTTGGCTAATTTTGAAGAATAGTTTTTGAAAGTTGTAAACGAAATATTTAGCTATCAAAAATACAAAAAACAAATAAATAAAAAATAAAATAAAAAAACAGTGAGAAAAATTAATTTAAAAGCAAAAAATATTGCCAGTGATACTTCGTCATCCGGAGGAGCTTCTGGACAAATTTCTTTAATTATTGGTATTTTAATATTGATTTTAGCAGGTGGTTTGTATGGGGGGGCTACTTATTTTAAAAATGTTCAGGTGAAAAAAATAGTAGTTGTTAAATCTGAAATAAAAACTTTGAAGAAAAGCTTAGATACCAATAAGGATTTCAAGAATGTTTATGATTTTCAGGATAGATTAATACAGTTGGATGGGGTTGATAAAAATAAAATTAAACAAGTTAATATTTTAAATCAACTTTCTCAATCTACTTTAGCGGTTGATACGATGAAAAATTTAAAAGTAGCAGTTAATAATGGAATTAGTACTATTGATACTAACTTGTTAACTCCAGATTTAATGACAGTGGCTAAGCAGATTAATGCTTATAAGGCAATTAGTTCTCGGGGTCAAGTTTCCCTGAAGAGTAGTGGTATTAAAGAAGATGCTATGGAAATGAATGTCAGTTTTACATTGCCAAGAATGGGAATTAAGAAGACAAATAAAAATAAATAGTAATAAATTGTTTATTTTTTTATAATACTTAATATTTAGAATAATGCGTCCTAAACTTTTATTTTTTCCTTTTGCTTTAATTGTCTTTGTTTGGTCTTTTGTGAGTTTAACAAAACCAGCTTGGACTGAATATCAGGCTGATAAAGGAAAATTACAGAAACTAATTACAGAAAAACAAACACTAGTAAAGGGAGTTGCAAATATCAAAAAAGCTTTAGTTGAATTTAAGCAACTTAGTGATGATGATAAAAAGATGGTTTACAATGCTATGCCTCAGGTTGTGAATAATGATAATTTAGTTGCAGAAATTAACAAAAATGCTAGTCAAAGTGGTGTGATGGTAGTTAAAATTGGAACAAAAAAATCTACAAATAGAAATGCTAGTAAATGCAAAAAAGTTGCTTCTAGCGCTAAAAATAATAAATCTATTAAAACTAATGTGACTAATTGTGCATTAACAGCTGTACCTATTAATGTAAATATGTCTGTGGTTGGAACATACCCAATGGTTAAGGATTTCTTGAATAAATTAGATATTCAAAATAGAGTTATTGTTCCGCAGAGTTTTTCTTTAGCTAGTGTTAATAATAAACAGAACGACAAAGATAAACAGACTGCTGATGTAATAGATTTAGTGAATGCAAAAATTAGTTTTGATGTTTTTCAGAAACAGCAAAACAATAAAATTGTTTTATCAAAAGCTATTGATAATGATAATATTTTAAAGAGTCTATTGACTGGAGGATTGAATCAAAAAGGTTTACAGGCGTTGCAAAACATGGTTACCAGTGAAATATTTTATCCAGTTACAGCTGATGGTGTTGGAAAAGAAAATTTATTTGAACAAGCTACTGAAACTGCAGAGACCGTTCAATAAATTTGGTATTTATTATTAAAATTTACTCTAATGGAGGATGGACAACAGAACAATACAAACATTAATCAATCCAATGATTCGAATGAAATTGTAGCTAATGGTTTTATTAATGGGGTTGGAGATAATCAAGAAAAAACTAGTAATACGACGCAGTCTGCGTCTGTTCAATCTGATGAGAATAGTCAACGACAGGCGGTTTCTAGTTCAAGTCAAACTATAGACTGGCAAGCGATAGAAATCAATAAAGATATTTTAGATATTGTTTCAGTGGATTCATTGAATAAATTTAGATTTATTCCTTTTGAAATGGATGATAAAGTGATTAAAGTAGCTGTCGTTGATGAAACTGATTTGAATACTCAAAATGCTTTACGATTTTTTGCTCGTAAAAACAAAAAAAGATTAGAAATTTATCCAATTGGTCTTGATGATTTTGAGTTGTTGATTAAAAAAACAAAAAAATTATCTTTAGAGATCGGTAATGCGTTGGATGTTTATAAAAAGAAAGAAGAGGAAGAAGACGAAAATACAAGTGGACTTAAGTTAAGAGAAAGAAAAGAAAGTGCACATATTTTAAAAGATGCTCCCATTGCTAAAATGGCGGAGTCGATTGTGGAGAATGCTATTGATGCTGGGGCCAGTGATATTCATATTGAAGCAATGGCAGACAATATCAGGGTTCGTTATCGGATTGATGGTGATTTAAAAACAGTAATAACCTTGCCTAAAAAAGTTGGACCGGCTTTAGTATCGCGTATTAAAATTTTATCAAATTTAAAAATAGACGAAAAAAGAAAGCCACAGGATGGTCGCTTTAGAATAAATGATTTAGGTAAAACCATTGATTTTCGAGTTTCTTCATTCCCAACTGCCTATGGAGAAAAAATAGTGATGCGTATTTTGGATACACAGTCTGGTTTATTGACTCTAGATAAACTGGGAGTTCAGGGTCGTGATAAAGAAGTAATTGAACGGATGATAAAAGAGCCCTATGGAATTATTTTAATAACTGGGCCAACGGGAAGTGGTAAATCTACAACTTTGTATTCTATGTTAAGGATGGTTAATCGGGAAGAAGTAAATATTATTACCTTGGAAGATCCGATTGAATATGTTTTGGATGGAGTTAATCAAAGTCAAGTTCGTCCGGAGATCGGGTATACTTTTGCTAATGGTTTACGAAGTGTCTTGCGACAGGATCCAGATATTATAATGGTTGGAGAAATTCGTGACGAAGAAACGGCGGAATTAGCAATTCATGCTTCTTTGACTGGACATTTAGTATTATCTACTTTACATACTAATTCGGCAGCGGGAGCAATTCCTCGATTGATTGATATGGAGGTACAACCGTTTTTATTGGCTTCGTCTTTGAAATTGGCAATGGCCCAGAGATTGGTTAGAAGAATTTGTCAGGAATGTAAAGAGCCTTTGACGGATATTCCAAAAGAAATTCAAGATACCGTTAAAAGAGATTTAAGGGAGGTAAGTAAAGAAAGATTGGCTGAAAGAGGAATTGAAATAGATTTAAATGATCCAAATAGTAACTTGACTTTTTATCACGGTAGAGGTTGTTCTAGATGTCAAGGGACTGGTATGAAAGGTAGAATCGGAATTTTTGAAACAATAGAAGTCACTAATACCTTTAGTAAATTAATAGATAAAGAAGTTTTAGGTAAAGCGCTTGAAGATGAGGCTCGGAAAGATGGTTTTATTACTATGAAGGAAGATGGATTAATGAAAGCTTTACAAGGATTAACAACTTTGGAAGAGATCCAAAGAGTTACTTCTGAGGATGGAGATGAGGAAGAAATAGTGGCTACTAAACCTGTTAAAAAAATAAAACAAACTGAAAATACTTCTGTAAATAGCATTGGTGGTGGTCAAAATATTAATGGTGAAATTGATAAAAATGGTGCTGATAATAGTTCTGGAGATAGTAATGAACCTATCAAGAGAGATTATAATCCAAATTAATTAATTTTTTTATTTAAAAATG
This sequence comes from Patescibacteria group bacterium, assembly GCA_015493225.1. Taxonomy (GTDB): domain Bacteria; phylum Patescibacteriota; class Minisyncoccia; order Moranbacterales; family DUUL01; genus S145-42. Next base: position 46,937 of record WGDO01000087.1, on the reverse strand, counting down.
AGAGAAAGCCAATTAGAGGAAAAATTAAAGAAATATTTAACTTATGTTATTCAACAGGGAGCGTCTGATTTACATCTATCGGTTGGAGATTATCCAATTATTAGATTAGACGGTGATTTATATCGTTTGGATAAAGAAATGATGGTTACAAAGGATGATATGGAAACATTATCTGGGGTGATTTTAAATGAGATGCAAATTAAAAAATTTAAAGAGGAAAGGTCAGTTGACTTTTCTTTGACTGTTGAGTCTGGAGATAGGTTTCGAGCCAATATGTATTATCAAAAGGAAAATATTAGTTTGGCATTACGATATATTCCTAAAAAAATTAGACCTTTACAGGAATTGGGTATGCCAGATTATCTTTACCAGTTCATGGAAAAAACTCAAGGATTATTATTGGTTACTGGTCCGACTGGGCATGGAAAGAGTACTACTTTGGCGGCGTTGGTTGATTATTTGAATACTAATAAAAGATATCATATTGTAACGATTGAAGATCCTATTGAATATTTACATAAATCTAAACAATCTTTAGTGAATCAGAGGGAAATATTTGATGATGCGGTTAGTTTTCACGGAGCATTGAAATCTGCCTTTAGAGAAGATGTGGATGTGATTTTGTTGGGGGAGATGCGTGATTTGGATACTATTTCAACAGCAGTTACAGCGGCAGAAACTGGGCATTTAATTTTAGCAACTTTACATACTAATGATTCCATTCAAACTATTGATAGAATTGTGGATATTTTTCCGGCTCATCAACAGAATCAAATTAGAGCTCAACTTGCTAGTGTTTTGTTGGGGATTGTTTCTCAAAGATTGTTGAAAAAAATTGGTGGCGGTAGGGTGCCGGCGGTGGAGATTTTAATTAAGAATATTGCTGTGGAAAATTTAATTAGACAAAATCAGGCTCATCAAATTGGGAATGTTATTGATACTTCCTTGGACGAGGGAATGATTAGTATAAATAGGTCATTGGCTAGATTGGTTAAGCAGGGGCTAGTTGATGTAAAAGATGCAGAGACCTATGCGACGGATGTTAATGCATTTAGAATGTCTTTGGAGTCTGAGCAGTTGTAGGGGATTATTTATTTTTTAAAATCCACCCCTAACCCCTTCTTTACAAAGGAGGGGAACTAAGGAAATCCACCCCTAACCCCTCCTTTATCCCACTGCGCCAAGGCTACGCGGGACAAGTGCCGGAGGGGAACTAAGGAAATCCATTTTTAGTTTCTTCTTTTTGAGAAGGGGTGTGTTTACAGTTTCCCCATTTTGTAAAGGGGGGATTGAAGGGGGATTTAAAACACTTAACTAATATAAAAAAATAATATAAAAAAATGCGTTTTAAATATCAAGGCGTTAATCGAGAAGGTAAAGTTCAAAAGGGGATAGTGGAAACTATTTCTCAGCGAGCAGCGGAAAGATTGTTGTTGGGTTCAGGAATTTCTGATATTCAATTAAAAGAGTTAAGACCCAATAGTTTGACGATGATGGTTTCTAAACTTTGGGAAGGTGTTGGTGCTAGAGAATTTGTAATTTTTTCTCGACAATTGGCTACTCTAATAGACTCAAAAGTTCCTTTATTGGCTGCCTTGGAATCAATCTCTAATCAGATCGATAATAAATTTTTTGCTTTGAAATTAAAATCTATAATGTTTGATATTGATGGTGGTTCATCATTATCAGAAGCGATGTCAAAACATCCTGATACTTTTTCCCATTTTTATGTTAGCATGGTTAAAGCTGGTGAAGCGTCTGGAACTTTGCAGGAATCTTTGAATAAATTGGCTGATAGTATGGAGAGAAATTATGAATTATCTTCCAGTTTAAAGGGAGCAATGTATTATCCTGCTTTTATTATTACGGCAATGATAGCAGTTGGTTCTTTAATGATGGTAACGGTTATTCCTAAGCTTTTAGACATCTTAACAGAGGCTGGAGAGGATTTGCCCTTGCAAACTAAAATTTTAATTTGGACTAGTAATTTTATGGTAAATTATTGGTGGGCGGTTATTGTTGGAGTAGGAGCGGGCATTTTTGGTATTGTTTATTATTTAAAAACGGAAGATGGGAAAAATCAATTTGATCAGTTGGTTTTAAAACTGCCAGTTGTTGGTAAAATTTTACATAATGTTTATATTGCTAGATTTTCAGAAAATTTAGGTACTTTATTGCAGAGTGGTTTACCAATTACAGTGGCTTTATCTATTACGGCGGATGTTATTGGTAATAATGTTTATAAATATATAGTGAAGACGGCTGCAGAGGAAATTAAAAAGGGTGGTAATTTATCAGAAGTTTTAAATCGCTATGAGGAAATTCCGCCGGTGATGACTCAAATGGTGGAAGTGGGTGAACACACAGGACGGATGTCTTTTTCCTTGGGGAAGGTGACAGAATTTTATATGAAAGAATCGGATCGAATGGTAAAGAATTTTTCTACTCTTATTGAACCAGTTTTGATGGTTGTTTTGGCAATAGGTGTTGGTATATTGGTTTCAGCAATTTTGTTGCCGATTTATCAGGTGGCGATGAGTATTAAGTAGTAGGTAGTAGGTAGTAGGTAGTAGTTCCCCTCCGGCGCTTGTCCCGCATAGCCTCTTGTCCCTCGTAGCTTTAGCGAAGTGGGATGGCGTAGTGGGATAAAGGAGGGGTTAGAGGTGGATTCAAATTTATAAATTTCCAAGATACAAACACCAAGAAACAAACAAATCACAAATCCCAATAACCAATGTTTGAAAAGTTTGGGATTTGGTTATTGAAAATTGTTTGTATCTTGTAACTTGTATCTTGAGATTTGCAAATTACTCATTAATTTTTGCCTTTGTACATTTGTTATCCCTAATCGGGAGATAAATAGGTTAGTAGGGGATTGAGCTGGTTTTAAATAGGAAGTGTGGTATAATTAGATTAAAGAAGAATATAAAAATTAAAAACAAAAATAGAATGGAGGTGGAAAAAATATGAAATTGATAAAAAATAAAAGGGGGTTTACATTAGTTGAGCTCCTTTTGGTTATGGCAATTATTGGAATTTTAGCTGGGATAGTTTTTATTATGATTGGTCCAGCTCGTAAAAAGGCTAGAGTAACTGCTTTTAAAAAAACGATGTCAGACATAACAGCGGCAGCAACAGATTGTGTTGATAATGGTGGTACTATTTTGGAGAGTGCTCCGGGGGGTCCGCTTTGCCAGGCTAGTGGCGGTGGTGATTATGGTATAGGCAATGTACCACCTATTAAAAGTTGTGGTGGTGGTGGGGTTTTGTCAGAAGCACTTGATGTTGATGAGTCTACGGCGGATGATTTTGTTATAAAATATGATTGTCCAGTTAGTGGAACTGCTGTTATATGTCATGCTTATTGTGATATCAATGGTTGTAAATTTGATAACAACCAAACTAATGGTACTAGTAATGATGGTTGTCCACAGGTTAAAGCTAGTAGTTCAGGTTCAGGTTCAGGTTCTGGTTCAGGTTCAGGTTCTGGTTCAGGTTCAGGTTCTGGTGGATAATTACAAGGTATTTATGGGTTTTTAGAATTCGAAATAATATAATGGTTAGATTCTAAAAACTCAAATAATACTTTTTAATTAATATAAATATTATTATAATAAAATGAAATTTATAAAAAATAATACAAGTGGGTTTACGCTTATTGAGCTTCTTTTAGTTATGGCGATTATTGGTATTTTGGCAGGAACGATAACTATTGGAATGAAAGCTAGTCGACAACGGGCTAGGGTTACGGCGGCTTTGAAATTAGGTAATAATATTTTAGCAGAGGCGGCGGATTGTTATTTGAAAAATGGAACATTTGGTGTCCCCACTCCTACTACTGGAGGAGGTTTAATTTGTGGTACTGGTAGTGGTACTTGGCCAGCTCCACCGAAACAATGTTCTTATGGATCTTTTAATTCAAATACATTAAAGAATGGAGGACCTTTTACTATTGTTTGTGGGAGTGATACTGTCACCTGTAATATTTCAGATAGTAGGTGTGTCAAAAGTAACCCATAGACATAGTATTTATTTTTAAAAAAAATATAAAAATGAAAAAAAATAATAAAAGTATATTTAAGACAAATCAGGGATTTACTTTAATTGAGTTGATGACAGTAATGGCTATTATCGGTATTTTAGCTAGTGCAATTATGATTTCCTTGAGTGTGCAAAAAAAGAGGGCGACTGTGAATAAGGTTTTGACGGAAATGTCTGGAATAATGGAGAATATTTATTTGTGTAAATCGGATGATGGGACGGTAAATGCACCTGGCGCTACTGGAGGGAATGATATTTGTAGCATTAATGGGAATTACGGAAAGTGGCCAAAAATTGATGGTGATGGTTTTAGTTATCCTACCGGAATAAATTTCTCTACTTCCACTTGGTATTATTCGGCAATACCATCAGATCATACCATGGAAACTGTTTGTTGCAATTCTACAAGTGGAAAATGTGGTAAGGTAAGTGGTGGCTGTGGTGTTAATACTATCATTAAATAAAAATTGTTGTTATGATAGGATTAATTTTATTTAAAATTATAGCAGTATTTATTTTAGGTTTAATTTTTGGTAGTTTTGGGCAGGTGGTGATGGAGAGGGGACAAAATAAGAAAAGTTTGAACGGGAGGTCTAAATGTGATAGTTGCGGAAAAAAAATTGCTTGGTATGATAATATTCCTTTGTTGAGTTATGTTTTTTTAAGAGGAGAGTGTCGGAATTGTGGAAAGAAGATTTCCTGGCGATATCCGGCGACGGAATTGCTGTTTGGAATAGTATTTGTTTTAGTGGCTTGGCAAAAGGGATTTATTTTTGGCTGGTTGGATCAAAGGGAGTTGATTGATACGATTTTTTACCTGGCAATTAGTTTTGTGTTATTGGTAATTTTAATTTGGGATTTGCGTTATATGATTATTCCCGATGGGCTGGTGGTAGGAGGGCTAGTCTTGGCGGTCATTTATTTTGGATACCGGTATTTGATTTCTCCGGATTTTTTAATGTCGGTAAATACGGATTTGACTAGGAATTTTTTGGGAGGTTTAGCTGTGGGAGGATTTTTTTATGTTTTATTTATGGTATCGCGGGGACGGTGGATTGGTGGCGGAGATGTAAAGCTGGGATTTTTATTGGGATTTTTAGTGGGCTGGAAGATGAGTTATTTATTTTTGATGTTAGCGTATATTTTAGGAGCAGTTCCGGCAGTTTATTTATTGCTTACTAAGAAGGTAACTGCTAAAACAAAAATTCCTTTTGGTCCGTTTTTAATTTTGGCTGGTTTTATTTTGATGTTGTGGGGAGAGGTAGTTTGGAGCGGGTGGGTGTGGTTGATGAGATAGTAGAAAGTTTTAAGTTTTAAATTTTAAATTCTAAATGAATGATTAATTTTGAATTTTTAGTAAGATTTATGGTTGTGTATTTGGTATTAAAAATTAGTCATTTAAAACTCATTTAAAACTTAAAACTTAAAATTTAAAATTTACACAAAGGATGATTATAGAAAAGCAAAAATTAAAAAAAGCCGGTTTTACTCTAATTGAGATGGTGGTGGTGATGGGAATGATTGGGATAGTGAGTATGGCTACTTTAAAATTGGTGCGTTTTTCAGATATTAATAAAAATTTGACTTTGGCGACGGCGGAAGTGAAAGGAACTATTAGAACTGCCCAGACTTTGGCTTTAGCTCCACCGATTAAAACCAATGGAGCGGGAGATATTCTTCATATTTGTGGATTTGTGGTGAGAAATGACAATAGTATTGGTTATGATAATTTGGAAATTGACACGGTTACTCCAACAGATGGAAAAGTTGAAACTTGCAGAAACTTAAAAGTGTTGACTGATGTTTGTGGCAGTACTACGACATGTGAGGAGTATGAAACAAGACATTTTGATGGATTTAGCGTAAAAAAAGAGGGAACTGATGATGTAAAGATATTTTTTAGAGCTCCTTATGGGGAAGTGATTGGAGGTGGAGTGGTAATTACTATTAATCAGACTGATGAAAATGGAAATCCAAGAGACGGTTATTCTAAAAGTCTAATACTTAATAAGCAGGGTAAAATTAATGTCCAATAAAAATACAGGCGCAAACGGTTATACTTTAATTGAGGTGGTAATTACAATGTTTATTACGGCGACGGTTTTTGTGGGTGTTTATGCTTTGTTTGCTAAGGCGATGAAATATGATGCGGAAGGAAGACATGAAATTATTGCTTCGGAATTGGTTCAGGAGGGAATTGAGATGATTAAGAATAAAAAAGAAAAAAATGAGATGGATTGGGCGGTGTGGAAACCAAGTGATTCGAATAATCCGGATTATTCTGAGGTGGATAATTTAACTACATTTAATGACATTGATAGCTTAATTGATTGCAATCCAATGTTGAGTTGGGATTCAGGATATAGCTTTTCTTGTAATGCTTCTAATACAACAATTAGATATAACAAAACCGCGAATAGGTATGAAACAAATTGTACTGGGAGTGATTGTGTCGGGCCGGAATATACAAGGAGGTGTAATACTATCATGATTGATACCGATAATAACTCTGACAAGGACAGTTTAAAAGTGGATTGTGAAGTAGGTTGGAAAAGTGATGTTTTAAATGGAGGCGAAAGAAATGTTAAAGCGGGCTTGGTTTTGACGGATTGGGAAAGGTAGTTTTGGGGCATACACAAAACTATTGATTTTTAAAACCCCCGAAGCCTGAACAAGCTATTTTTTAACTTTCTACTGAAAGTAAAAAAAATAACTTGTCCAGCCTTCCGCCCCCTTTAAAAAGGGGGCAATCTAGAATTAATGGTTTTTCGTATAATCCGTAATTTTAAAATATAAATAATTTAAATGACTAAGGTTTCAATTTTTAAAAAAGAAGATAAAGATTTTGGTAGGGGTGGATTTACCTTAATAGAAGTAGTAGTGGCCATGGCTATTTTTACTTTGATTATCGGTGGAGTGGTGATGTTTTCTGTGAATGCCATTAAAGCTAGTACAAAGTCTCAAGCGATGCAAGAAACAATGGATAATGCTCGTTATGCCATTGATGACTTGGCTAAAAAGGTGAGGACTAGTTCTAATGTTATTGTGTCTCCTGATGGTCAATCTTTGTTTTTTATAGATAATTTGACAGTTACTAAATATTGTTATCAGTTTGTTGATAATGGAAGCAATAAAAAAATGACAGTGAAATCTTATGCTCTACAGATTGGAGCGGGTAATATTATTCAAAATGCGGGTCCTTATAATGCTATAGTTGATTGTGATGGTATTAATTCTTCTTTGGCAACTGATATATTAGGAAGTAGTAAGGTTGATGTTTCTGGTACTTTTAATGTTTTAAATACTGATGTTTCCAGTGATGATCCTCACCGTGGTTTTGTGAGAATAAATGTGGATATTTATTATAAGAAAGGATTACAATCTGGAGACCCAACGGATAGTGCCGAGGCTCATATTCAGACAGGAGTTTCTATTTTGGATTATACTAGAGAAAGTGGAGTAGAGTTCTAATTTTCCCCCTCTAGCGCTTGTCCTGCGTAGCCGTTTAGGCGTAGTGGGATAAAGGAGGGGTTAGGGGTGGATTTAGTTTTTTAGTTTTAAAATCTTTAAAATCCCCCCTCAATCCCCCCTTTACAAAGGGGGGAAGCTAGGAAATAGCCTTTGGAATTGGTTTAGTTTTTTTAAAAAATGATAACAATTAATACAAACAAATGAAAAAACAAAAAAAACAAGAAGGTTCGATTTTAATTTTGACATTGCTGGCCTTGGTGGGAGCGTTGTCTATTTCGGTGGCAATGGTTTCTATCTCGGTGGTGGAGAGAAAAATGACTACCAAGAGTAAAAAATCAGTAACGGCTTTTCAAGGTGCTAATAGTGGCATTGAGTGGGCTTTGAAGAAAATTAATGATGCCACAGTGAGCAGTGGTAATGTGCAAACGATTGCTCAAGCTTTTGCTCCTCAAACGATGGATGGTGATGGAAAAATTTCTTGCCCGAGTGGTTTTTTTGACGATGGTAAATCAGGGTGTGAAATCTATTTGCTGGGAAATACAAATCAAGATCGTAAAATTATTATAAATCCCGACACAACCCTTGATAAAATAATTGCCGTGCGGGCGACGGGAATTTATGGTCAGTTAGCAGAAGAAAAAGTGGGTCGGTCTTTGGAGGCCTATGCAATGCCGAATTGTCCTACTGATTATAGGCGAGTAGCAGATTTTTGTGTAGAAGGTAATTTGCATTCTGATTCTAATTGGAATAATGCCATTAATTTGTGTGCTGATGCTGGGAAAAGACTTTGCACGACGGCAGAGTTATTGGCGGCTAAGGGTGTGAATGGGCTAACTTTAACTGATGATATTGGTAATGGAGAAAATGAATGGACAGCTGATGTGGTTGATACGAGTAACAATTTTTATATTGATAATAATGGTGACATCGGGAGTGAACTCAGTAGTAGTGATAACAAATTTAGATGTTGTATGAATAGATAAATATAATAGGGTGAGATAAAAAAATGAGAAAGCAAAAAAAAGAATTATTTCTGGGGATTGGTTTAATGGGAGTGGTTATTGTAACCACTCTTTTTACCATTCATCTTATTAAAATAAGAGAGGATTTGTCATTTTTGCAGATTGATTTTACGGATGTTTTAATTGAGGCGAAAAAATGTTTGGCCGGTGGCGGTACGGTCCAGGATCCTTCCATGGGAGAAAAGGGAAAAGTATTTATTTGCAATAGGCAAGACCTTTCTGAAATGACTTATCCAATTTTGAAAGATTTATCCAGGAGACATTTAAATTATAAATATCTTTCCTCGGAAAAGTGTTGGCAACAGAAATGTGATTCTAAAAAACCTCGCATCAATATTGGACGAGGTTGGCGAATGGTGATGAGTTGTGATGTGGAGAGAGGAAGGTGTGAGGTTAGATAGTAGATAGTAGATAGTAGATAGTAGATGGTAGTTCCCCTCTTTTTTCAAAGGAGGGGCTAGGGGTGGATTTCCTTGTTTCCCCTCCTTTCTCAAAGGAGGGGTTAGGGGTGGATTTAATTTTATAAATTTCCAAGATACAAATTTCAAGAAACAAATAAATCACAAATCCCAATAATCAATGTTTGAAAAATTTGGAATTTTGATTAAATATTTAATTTTGAATTTTAAGTTTTTAATTTCTATTAATTTTACGCATCATTCAGAGCCTTGTTGTTTTGTGATGGTTGTATATTTAATATTAAAAATTAGATAATTTAAAACTCATTTAAAATTTAAAACTTAAAATTTAAAATTAATTCATATTTTCGTAGGGGCCGGTTAAATTAAAAACTCTTTAATAACATAATAAATCCTCGCCAACTCTGCCTTAACTTCTTCACTTTCATAATCAGCTCGATGAGCTTTTTGTCCTTGGTAGCGAGACCTGGCTTGGTCAAGATGAAGATCAAAGGTAGTTCCTTGTTCATTTTCGGTGATGTATAAATGAAAACGGGGATAGCGTTCAGCGGTAAGTCTATGGACAAAACTGCCATGTTGGGAAATTTTATCAAAAATATATGTATAGCCGGCTTTGCGCATAACATATTCGGTGTTGTGACTTAGTTTGTTTTGAAGAGTAAATTTCATAGAGTATTTTTTTTAGTTTCTCCTTTTTGTTCTCCTCCTTTAATAAAGGAGGGATTAGGGGCGGATTTCCTTATTTCCCCTCCTTTGTAAAGGAGGGGTTAGGGGTGGATTTAGTTTTAAAATCCCCCCTCAATCTCCCCTTTACAAAGGGTGGAAGCTGTGGAAAATTTCCCCTTTGCTAAAAAAGGAGGGGTTGGGGGTGGATTTTCTTTGGTTCCCCTCCTTTGGTAAAGGAGGGGTTGGGGGTGGATTTATTAACCAATTTTAGTTTAACAGCAATCTACATTATTGGCAATAATTTTTCCCAAAGTTGCGACGACCGCACTAACTTTGGGATAAGCTATTGATTACTTTAACTTCTGTGAAATGTACAAATTATCTTGACAAAGGAGGGTTTTTCTGGTATATTAGGTAGGACTGATTTGATAATTACCCAGCTCTGAATTTAAAATTTTTTATTAAAAAATTTTAAATTCAGGACTGGGAGGAAAGTCTGGGCATCGTGAGATTAAATTCTTAATGATAATTGGTAACGCCAATCGGATAATTAGTAATAATTATTCAGGGACAGTGCCGCAGAGACTATACTACCCAGCCCCTGCTTGCAGGAGCTGGAGAAAGGTGAAAAGTGTCGGGGTATTTTTCGGAATTACCCGGCGCGCTTGTCAGTGATGGCGAGTTTGAAATCCAGTTCATTAGTATGGGTTGGATTGAGTGGTAAACCCTATCTGATGTAAAGTCGTATTTTCTATTAATTTAGAATTTGAACCGCTAAAGTTAATTAGTAATAATTAACGTAGATAAATGATTATCTAAACAGAACCCGGCTTAAAGATTGGTCATCAAAATAAAGACACTTCAAGTGTCTTTATTTTTTAGAGAGAATGCTGTATACTAATAGTAATGTGGAACTTATCTATGGTTTTTTTTCTTAATGTTTTACCAAGTTTTCTTGATGTTATTTTCTACTTGATGTTTGATACTTTGTTGATTAAAGAAGGTGTCAAAGTCTGAAAATAACATCTAGAAAACTTGGTGGATAGGGGATTTAAAAGAGTGATTTTGTATATTCGTATATTTGTAGTTAATTCGTAGTTTCGTAGGGTCATGAAAAAATCAGAATTATTTTTTAGCGCACTTCAAATACCCATTGATTATATGATGGTTTTATTGGCTGGGGTAACGGTTTATTATTGGCGTTTTTATTCTTCTATGATTGAAAAATATCCACTGCCTCAATCAGAAATTATACCAAAAGGAGAATATGCCAGGGGTTTATTGCTTGTGGGGATGTTATTTGTTTTTATATATGCTTTGGATGGCCTTTATCGTACAAAAACAACTGCCAAAATTTTGAAGCAAATTTATCAGGTGTTTAGGGCGACAGCCATTGGTGTTACTTTTATGATAGTTTTATTCTTTTTGAATCGAGATGTATTTTCTTCTCGATTTATTATTTTAGTTGGAGGAATTTTAGTTTTTGTTTTTGTGACTTTTGGTAGAATTATCCTAAGAAGAATACAAAAGTATTTAATGGCTGTGAAAGGTGTCGGAAAACATAGGTTGTTATTGATAGGGGTGAATAATTTTTGTGCTAATATTAAAAGACAAACAGATATAAATACTTCGTTGGGTTATGAAGTGGTGGGGCATTTGGACCATATGGATATTGAACGAATTAAGAGAATTAAAAAATTAAAAGGGATTGATGAAATTATTGAATGTACACCAGGGGTTGATAAGGGTAAGCTGTTGAAGCTAAAAGATTATTGCATTAGGCATCGGATTGTTTTCAAGTACTTACCAACAATGTTGCAATCCTCTAATTTTGATGTGGAAATTTTTTTAGGAGAACCGTTGATTGAAATTAAAAATACTTCTTTGGATGGTTGGGGAAAAATTTTAAAAAGAGTTTTTGACGTTGTGGGGGCAAGCGTAGGAATTATTATTTTTGGTATTCCAATGTTGTTGTCTGCTTTGGTTATTTGGTTGAGTGATGGTTGGCCAATTATTTTTAAAAATGAAAGAGTGGGGCATAAGGGTAATTTTGATTTGTATAAATTTCGTTATATGAAAAATAAATATTGTCATGGTAAACAATATTCTGATGAGCATAATCAACGGGCTTTGTCTTATTTGAAAAAATTAATTCAAAAACAATCTATTAAAAGTGGGCCTTTGTATAAAATCAAAGATGATCCTCGTAAGACGAAGGTGGGAACATTTTTGGAAAAATATTCTATTGATGAGTTACCGCAATTTTTTAATGTTTTAATGGGGAAAATGAGTTTAGTTGGTCCTCGTCCGCATCAACCTTTGGAAGTGGAAAAATATCAGGATTATGCTAAACGAGTCTTAACTATTAAACCAGGAATTACCGGGATGGCTCAGGTTTCTGGACGAAGTGATTTGAGCTTTGAAGATGAAGTTCGTTTGGATATTTTTTACATCGAAAATTGGTCTCTCTGGGGAGATATTAAAATCATTCTAAAAACCCTCCCAGCGTTATTAGGGGGGAGGAGGAATTAAAAAATATTAAAATAAATTTTATATGGAATTATTACAATCAATTACACTTATTGGGGTTGTATCATTTCTGACACTGGCCATCGGAATATTGGTAAAAGTTATTGGATTACCAGATCAAATTAGAAAAAATTATAGACGGAAGTCGACTGAGGGACAGTCTATTTCATTTTGGGTTATAGCCTGGCTAGCATATTTGCTTTGGGCATATTATGGAGTGTTAAAAAATGATAAAGTAATAATTATAGGGCAAGGCCTTGGAGTTTTAACTACGGGTATAATTTTATGGCAAGTTTTTATTTATAGAAAAAATAAAGTAGCCATAATTAACGGAGAAGCTAGCAATGCAGAGCAATCTAAATTAATAAAAGGTAAAGATTACATTGGTGTTGGGGGAGGGTGTTTGATTTTTAATGATAAAAAGGAAGTTTTGTTAATTCGGCGGGCGGGTGAAGTTCGTAATGAGGCTGGTTGGTGGAGCAAGCCTGGTGGAGGGGTGAAGTTCGGAGAGACGGCAGAAAAGGCAATGATTAGGGAAATGAAAGAAGAATTGGGTATTAAGGTGGAGATTGTTGGTTACTTGCTTCATACTGATCATATTATAAAAACTCCCCATCCCCCTTTTCGCGAAAGGGGGGATGACCCCCTTTACCCTGCATCCGCTGGGCTCAGCACAGGGGGTGAAAAAATTGAACACTGGGTAGCTTTAAATTTTATTGCCAAGATAAAAAGTGGTCAGCCAAAGAATATGGAGCCTCATAAGTGTGATAAGATTGGCTGGTTTGCGATGGATAATTTGCCGGAGAAAATTACCCAAACCACCGCCGAGCCAATTAAGAATTATTTGGAAGGGAAGTTTTTGGAGTTTTAAGTTAAAATTTAAATTATATGTCGGATAAAAAAGATTGGGGATACGCTATAGAAGAAGGAGTAAGGGCTAGAAATATAATTGGTAGGAAAGAGGTTGGTAGGGCTCTGGATATTTTGTTGTCAGACACAGGTTTAGATATAAAAGCCTCTGCGTTGGCAAGTATTATTAGTGCTATGTTACCTGATTTGATATCGGCAAAATTAGAAGATAGATTATTGAATATTAATATAGAACAGCTTCCGATAAATACTCAAGAAAATGATTTTGTCTTTATTGATAAAGGAATGCGTAGTTATGTCTATAAGCTGGAAACAAAAGGTGGTACATTTGTTGTTAAAGTAGAGTTGGCCCCATATAAAGTTGTTTTAGATAATGTTGTTAACAAGGCTTCTAATGAAAAAAAATGGAATACAATCTTAAGAAAATACTATAAAAATATTAAAGGTTTAATTGTTGACACAAATATAGTAGTTGGTAAAAGTACTAATAACAACAGATTGGCAATAATATCTATTCAAGAATTTTTGGGAAATGATTTAAGGGGCGTACTACAATATCCTTTAGAAGAACTAATTAAATTGTTGAGGGGTAATAAAAAATTAAAAAATGATTTTGTTGAATTTGTTAAATTGACAGAGGAATTGAATGAAAAGGGAGTGTTTATTGATTTGCATGGTAAAAATAATTTATGTGTTGTAAGTAATGAAGGGGAAAAAGAATTGAAATTCATTGATTTTGGAACAATTGTGATAACGCTAAAAGAAAATGAGAAAAATGAATATAGTAATAGCGATAAATTTATAAGTGCGGATATTGAGGCATTAAAATATCTAAGAAGCATTGTTGAGTCTTTAGAAAATAAATAGGATAAATAATTTTGAAATAATATAAGGATTGTTGGTAAATATTAATTAAAAGAATATAAACTATTAACTGACAACCAAGCAATATGAATCTAGATACAATTAAAAATATTTATATAATTGGAATCGAAGGGGCGGGAACGTCGGCGTTGGCGTCTATTTTGCAAGCTCAGGGGAAAAATATTACTGGCTCAGATGAGGGAGATCATTTTTATTATGATGTTTTGAAAAAGAAGGGAATTCAGGTTTTTCATAAGTTTGATGAGAAAAATTTAGAGAGTAGTTTTCAGGATATAAAAGATGATTTAGGCGGAGTAGGGAAGATAGATTTAATAATTTATTCCACTTCAGTTCAACCGGAAACAAATCCTGAATTAAAATATGCCATGGAGACTACTGAACAGCATTTTAAAATAATGAGTTATCCCCAGGCTCTGGGAATGGTTTTTAATCAAGCAGAATTTGGAATTGCTGTGTGCGGAACTCATGGTAAAACAACTACTACGGCGATGTTGGCGACGGCTATGGAAAGAGCAGGTGTGGAAAATTTAACTGCTTTGGTTGGCTCAAAGGTTTTGGAGTGGCAGAGCAATACTTTAATTACCGATAGTTGCAAAGGCCCGACCTTTGCAAAGTATTTTGTAATTGAGGCGGATGAATATCAAAATAAATTACAATATTATAATCCTCGGGCGGTGATTTTAACTTCGGCCGATTATGATCATCCGGATTTTTTTAAGAGCGAAGAAGAATATAAGCAGGTGTTTAGAAATTTTGTAGCCCGAATTCCGGAAGATGGTTTTTTGGTGGCCTATGCCGGAGATAAAAATGTGGTGGAAATAACTCAGTCAGCAAAATGTGAGGTAATTTTTTATGATGAAGTTGGGGCCAGGGAAGTATTGTTGGATGACAGCTTTTGCGCTGACGATAATTGCCACGGCAAAACATTTGGTTGTTGTCCGGCTATTCGTCAAGCCAAAGAAAAAATGCAATTATTTGGCAAGCATAATTTATTGAATGCCATGGGTGCTTTTAAGGTTTGTCAAAAATTAGGATTAGACGAGCAAAAGGTTCGTCAAGCTTTGCAAAATTTTCAGGGAACGGCTCGACGATTTGAAACAAAAGGAGAATACAAGGGAGTTTTGATTATAGACGACTATGCTCATCATCCAGTGGAGGTGCAAGCGACTTTGCAAGCGACTAAAAATAGATATCCTGATAAAAATATAAAATGTATTTTTCATCCTCATACTTTTACTCGGACGGAAGCATTGTTGGAAGAATTCTCTCAGAGTTTTGCGGATGCCGATGAAATTTATCTGTTAGATATTTTTGGTTCTGCTCGTGAGAAGCAAGGAAGAGTTTCCAGTGACGATTTAATTGATTTAATAAAGAAACAAAATCCCGACAAAACAGTCAAAAACCTTCACACTATTCCCGAATCCATAAAATATTTTCAAAAAACTCTTCGATCAAACGACCTTTTAATAACCATGGGTGCCGGCGATGTTTATCTGGTGGGAGAGAGATTAATTAAGAATTAAGAGTGAGAAATTAATAATTAAGATAGGAGTAATTAAAGATATTTTTAATGAGCATCAAGAAAAGAAATGTTTTTATAGTAATAATTTTAGCTATTTTAATAGTTATTCTTTTTTTGTTTGGAAAATATATTTTATCAAATAATAATGTGATAGTGCGTGGTGGTAATATTATTGGGAAGGTTGAAAATAACAATCAAGACAAGAATGATGTTAAAACAATTTTAGGTAGTTTAACCGGTAGGGTTGAGACGGATGATGATTTAAAAATAAAACAAAACAAAAAAATAAAACAAATAAAAATGTTATTTTTTGGGGATGTGATGTTGGATCGGCAGAATAGGATTTTGATGGACAGAAAGGGTGTGGGATTTTTTACGGAAAAATTGGAGCGGTTATTTTGGGGACAGGATTTAAATGTGGTTAACTTAGAAGGTCCGATTACCGATAAGCCATCGGTGTCGGTTGGTCAGCCGGTTGAAAATCCCAATCACTTTCGTTTTACTTTTGATTCCGAACAAGCCATTAATTTTTTGGAGGCTAATCGGATAAATTTGGTAAACATTGGTAATAATCATATTTTAAATTTTCATAATGAAGGTTTAGAACAGACAGAGGAGATTTTAACTAAGAATAGTATTGGTTATTTTGGAGATCCCTTGGATTTAGCTAAGATGAGTATTATAAAGAATGTGGGAGGACGGAAAATTGGTTTTGTGAATTATAATCAGTTTGCTGGTTTTTTTCCGGAGCAAATTGTTGAGATTATTAAAACCCTGAAGACGCAGAGCGATTTTGTGATTGTTTATCCTCACTGGGGGCAAGAATATAAATTAGTTAATAATGAGCGACAGCAAAAATTGGCTCATCTGTTTATTGACGCCGGAGCGGATCTGATTATCGGCGCTCATCCTCATGTGGTTCAGCCCATTGAAATTTATAAAAATAAAGTGATTTTTTATTCTTTGGGAAATTTTGTTTTTGACCAATATTTTTCTGAAGATGTTCGGTCTATTTTAGGAGTGGGAGTTTTACTGGGAGATGGACAAGTTAAATTTACTTTGATACCATTATTTAAGCAAAGAAGTGGAGAATTGGAATTGATGGCCGGGGAACAACGAGGAAAGTTTTTACAAAATCTATCCACTAGGTCGGTGGTGGGGGATGATGTGAAAAAACAGATTGAGGAAGGGGAGTTTGGGTTGGGGGATAGATAGTAGATAGTAGATAGTAGATGGTAGATAGTAGTTCCCCTCCAGCGCTTGTCCCGCGTAGCCTTGGCGTAATGGGATAAAGGAGGGGTTAGGGGTGGATTTATCTAGTTTCCCTCCAACACCTGTCTTGTGAAACTTTTTAAAAAATAAACCGTGAACTGTGAACTGTGAACCGTGAACAAAAAATGGTTAGGGGTGGATTTGGATTTTAAGTTTTAATGCTACTTAAAAATAAAAAAATATTAAGTAAAATTTACTTGACATTTTGTAGCTTTAATGCTATAACAATATATGTTTAGTACAAATAGGCAACAATTAAAAATTCAAAAATTGCAGTGAGACTAATATGTCAATAATCTGCGAGGAGAGGAAAATGAACCAGACAGAAGGAATGGTATTGGTTTGGTGGCTTTGTCCTAAAGCCATTCAGAAGGTGATGAAACGAATAGAGAAGATGTCACTTCCAGATTATTTAGTGGTGAATCTTCAGGACCATTCTCAGGGTTCTCATCGGGGTGGAGATGTTTTTGGAAATTCTTCTTGCGTTTGTTCTCAAGGAGAATTTAAGCAGTTTATCGAGAAAAGTAATATCGATGGGGTCGTAGTTAATCCCGAAGATTTTACCCTGCTTGCTGGACTACCAGGAATATTTACATTCCTCCGGTAGGTAATTGTTATTGTACTATTTTTCCGGGGATAAACCAATCCTCGGAATTTTTTTATTTTTAAACGAAAAAGTGGAGATAAACTATTAAAAGATAATCTTATTTATATAATTATAAATAAGATTTGTTAAAATTTTTTTATAATACAATAATTTTTAAATACAAAAATAAAAGATTGTTTTTTTTAATAAGCAAATTTTTTATTGCTTATTTTTTGTTATTTTGATATTCTAAAGCTATATTAAAAAAACATAAAATTATCAATTAGAATTTCACAGGAATATGACAAATTTACAAAAGTATACAATTGCTAGTACTTTACGAGGGTCAATGTGGTGGTTAGCCGTTGGCCCACTTTATTTTATGGAACGGGGACTAACTATTGAGCAGGTTTATTATATAGTAGCCGCTTTTTCTGTGGCTGTGGTTATATTTGAATTTCCTACTGGAATATTAGCGGATAGGTTTTCTCACAAAGGGTCAGTTGTTTGGAGTGGTATGTTTGGTTCAGTTTTGCAATTTTTGCTCATTATCCCAGCTGGATTTTATTTTTATCTTACAATTTTTATTCTGGTGGGATTATCTTCTTCAATGCGTTCAGGAAGTAATGTGGCGGTGTTGCATAAAATATCTGATAATTTTCAGAGAGATTTAGCAAGAATAAAAACGATTGGCTTTGTTTGGATAGCTTTAACAACTTTTATTGGTGGTTGGTTGTTTACCATTAATATTATTTTTCCATATTTATTAAATGGTTTAAGTATGCTTTTAGCTGCTATAATATTTAATCAAATTAAAGTTAAAAATAATTTCCAAGGTAAAAAATCTGAATTTGGAAATATTTATAAAATTGCTTTTGGTAGTTTAAAGCATCTTAAAAATCATAGAAAGCTTAGAGGACTGGTGTTGATGACTAGTGCGTTTTTGGCAACATTTTTTAGTTATAAATATTTTTTACCAGTATTATTTAATGTAAAAAATATACCAATTATTTATTTAAGTACAGTGATGTCTATGAGCATATTGTTTATGGCAATGGGGACGGCTATAACTTCAACAAAATATTATATTAGGCTAAAATATACAATTCCTTTATTACTATTAGGGACATTATTATTGGGCTTTGTAAATCAGATATTTACCTTGGCCTTAGTAATTTGGAGTATACATTTTTTAAGAGGAATGTTTGCTGTTAGAACGACAGTATTAGTTAACAAATATGCTAAAAATTCTATTCGCGCTAGTGTTATGTCATTAAAAAGTTTAACTACTAGGGTTTTTATGTCAATCTATATGTTGATGATTGGAAAAATTTTAGGAATTTGGTCATTTGAAGTTTTGTCGGTGGTTACCTTTGGTATTTTGGGTGTTTTTGTGGTATATTTTGTGTGGAGTGTGACAAGCACAAGTCGAAAGTCTATAAAGTCATAAAGTCCATAAAGTTTATAAAATTTCAAGATGGAAAAAGTATTAAAAAATTTACAAGATACCAAACAATTTGCTAAAGAATTTTTAGTAGAGGTAAGAAGCCCGGCGTCTTACCTAGATGGCAAGGCGGATAGAAATGTAATTTTGTTACAGGGAGAGTTGGGGACAGGTAAAACTACTTTTAGTCAATTTTTATTGGAAGCGATTGGGGCGGAAGGGCCTTTTACTTCGCCTACTTTTGTGATTATGAAAAAGTATGAGTTGAGAGGCCGGGCCTCTCAACTCAAAAATGTTTATCATTTGGATTGTTATCGGGTTGATGAGGAGAGTGTCTTGGATTTGGGTTGGGAAGAAATTATTGCTGACAAAAATAATTTAATTTTAGTGGAGTGGCCGGAACGAATTAAGAAAATCTGGCCGAAAAAGTATTGGTTGTTGAAATTTAAATATGGTAAGGGTGTGAAAAATAGTAGAATTGTTGGGGTAGATATGGTATAATTAAGGATGATAAATTAAATGGGTAATAATCAAAAATTAAAAATAAAAGTATGAGTGTAGAAAAAATACCAGGGGCAAACACTAATGATAATAAGGGCAAAGAAAGATCTGTGGAGTTATTAGCAAAAGTGGATAATTTGAAAGAAGGGGATGTAATTATTTTAAATAGCGGCGAACGTTACACGCTTACCGAGCCAATCTTAATAGAGGGTAAAGAGGTGTGGAGGTGTATCATTGAACGTAGTAAGAAGAGTGGGGTAATTCCCGAGGAGTCTTTGGTTTCTGTTAAAGGACTTAAGGATTTTGTTGAATTTGGACGAGTTAAAGAGTTTGTGCTTGCTGATGATGAAGGTGCAATAAAAGATAATGAAGGAATTTATGAAGCCGAGGCTTTGTAATAAAGGATATATTATTAGAACAAAGCTTAATTAGGAGAGAAATGGTTGGATTAAGAAAAATGGGGTGGTAAATAACAAATCTAATAATTAAAATAAAAATATGAGTATGCATTCTAATATTCCAGATAATGGATTAAGTAATCAGAATAAAGACAGACAGTACGGTAAAGATTCAGAGGAAGTTAAAAAAGGGCTGCTGGAAAAAGTGGAGAAGATACAAGAGGGTGATATGATAATACTAAATGATGGTAGGCAATTAAAAATTATTCCAAAGAAATTAGGTGATAAGAGTGAGTGGAGAATGGTTATTAATAATGAACAGGGGGAGGGACAACCAATATCTAAGCATGGGATAGAAGACCTTGTTAATGGAGGTTCTGTGGATAGAATAGTTTTAATTAGCAGAGGGGAAATAATGGAAAATGACAGTGAATATGATAAGGGTAATAATCAAGAACAAATATTAAGACTGGAGCAGCGGGTAGCTGAATTACAGGTGGAAATTGATAACCTTAATAATAAAATAATTGAATTAAAAGAGGCGGATAAACAGATAAATTAATAATTAAAATAAAAGTATGAGTGGAGAAAAAATGCCAGGGGATGGTGTTGGTAATATACAAGAAGATAAGACAGAACAATCTTTACAGTTGGAAAAAAGATTGAAAGAAATTGACAATGAGATTGTGGCAGCTCAAGGCAGATTAGATGCAGTAGCACAAAAAAAGCCAAAACTTGCTCAAAAAATTCAATCGCAAATAGACGGTTTAAAGAGAGAAAAATTAAAGGTGGATTTTGAGAAAGATTTATTAAGTGCTGAAGATATTAATTCTATTGATGATATAACTAACAAACAGGTAATAATTCAAAAAGTGGGTAGTAAAAATGGAAAAGTGGCAGTGTTTGATTTGGGACAGAAATTTAATGGAGAAATCATTATAGGTAAATGTGAAATCAATGGTATTTTTGCTGCACAAGTTCCTGATGGGAGGATATTTAAAATTCCAATGGTTAGAGGGATTAAATTGTGTGCGGATGGTACATATCTTATTGAGTCTAATAATTCTTGGTATAGATTGACATTGGAAGAGAATGCTAAAGAAGAGAAAAAAGATCAGGGGAAAGAATATAAGTTTCAAGAGGCTGTAGAGGGATTATCATCTGGGGATAAGATTATTTCTCATTCAGGAACAGTTCGTGAGGTTAAAGAGGTTGTTGGTGATGAAATTAGAACAGTTAATTTTACAGCCAATAGATATGATATATTGTCAATCGAAGACGATTTTCGTAATAGAAACAGTGAGTGGGTAGCTGAAATAAGAAAAGCGGAAAAATAAGTGGTAGAGTGTATTTATTGACAAATCTTAGTAGTGATGACACAATAGGTGTGAAAATAATTTTTAAATAATATTTTCTTTGTGAGCATAGCTTATGGAGAAAGTAGTATAAATATATGAAAACAAATCCGGAAATTTTTAAGGCCTATGATATTAGGGGAATTTATGGTAAAGATTGTGATGAGAAAACTTTTTATCTCATTGGGCAGGAAATGGTTAAAGCTTTGGGGGTAAAAAAAATGGCTGTCGGGCGTGATGCGCGGGAATCTAGTCCAGTTTTATATAATGCTTTGATGCAAGGTATTTTGGATATGGGAGTGGATGTGGTTGCTTTGGGAGTGATTACAACGCCGATGCTATATTTTTCTTCTCACTTTTTAAAGGATGTGGATGGAGCGATGTCGGTAACCGCTTCTCATAATCCTGGTGAATGGAATGGGGTAAAAACTTGTTTGCGCAACGCTGTGCCGGTTGGGGGAGAAGTTGGAATTGACGTTACTAAGGTTGGAGTCTTAGCACGAGAAAATGAGGAAATTAATATTCCTAAAAAAGCCCATTCTTCAAAAGGTATGTTGTCGGAATATGACATCAAAGAAGATTATTATAATTATTTTGTGAAATTTGCCAAATTGGGTGATAAGAAATTTAAGATTGTTGTTGATTGTGCCAATGCGATGGGTGTCCTGGAGTTGCCGTTTTATGAAAAATATTTGGCCAATAATTTTGAGGTGGTTAAATTGGATTGTGATTTGGAAAACAGCGCTTATCAAAATTCTCATGAGGCTAATCCTCTAAAAACAGAAACGCTAGTCAATTTACAAAAGAAAGTTGTTTCAGAGAATGCTGATTTAGGAATTGCCTATGACGGAGATGCCGATCGAGTTGGTTTTGTGGATGAAAAAGGAGTGATAATTCCAATGGATTTAGTAACAGGCTTGATTGCTAAGGTTTTGTTGGAAAAAGAGGAAAATAAGGGTAGGGTGATTTTATATGATTTGCGTTCTTCGCGAGCGGTCAAAGAAGTTATTGAGGAGAATGGTGGCATCGCTCACGAGTGTCGAGTAGGGCACACCTTGATTAAAGCGCAAATGTTAGAAGAAAATGCTTTATTTGCCGGAGAACTTTCCGGGCATTATTATTTTCAGGCGAATAAAAATGGTGAAGTTAGTACTTTGGCTGCCTTGACTTTGTTAAATTTAATGGCGAAGACTGGACAACCTATTTCTGAATTGGTCCAAGATTTACGACGATATTATCATAGTGGGGAAATTAATTCAGAAGTAGGAGATAAAGAAGCGGTGATAGAAAAATTAAAAGAAAAATATTCCGATGGCGAATTATCGGAGTTGGACGGAATTAAAATTGATTACCCCGATTGGTGGTTTAATGTTCGACAAAGTAATACGGAACCGGTTTTGCGTCTAAATGTGGAAGCGAAAACTAAAGAAATGATGGAAGAAAAAAGAGATGAATTGTTGGCAATAATTAGAGAGTAAGATTTTATGGTTCAAATACTTTTACAAGCTATTTTTCTACTCTTAAGCAAAAAGCGTTGGTGAGATAGGTACTAGATATTAGACACTAGACACTAGATAGTAGAGAGTAGAGAATAGAGAGTAGGGGAGGGGGTAGATAGGGGTATAATCTATGATTTATTATCACAATAAAATAAAAAGGGTTGCATTTAGCAAGCCCTTTTTATTTTTTTAATGTGGAGAATATGATACGAGTGAATAATGAGTATTGATTGTATGATTCGAACTTTAGTGCGGAGAGTTAGGGATTCGAACCCTAGGTACCCGGAGGCACAACACCTTAGCAGGGTGTCCCATTCGACCGCTCTGGCAACTCTCCATATGTATAAATTATTAAACTTTCTTCACAAAGTACATAATAGCATATTTAAATAAAAAATCAATGGTGCAAATATAATTTTTATAATAAGTTTATTTGGTCTTTTGTATTTGATTTAGAATGGTGAAAATGGTATTATGAATGTGAAGATAATTATGGTCTGAGGTTATTAAATATTTATTGTTAATTTTGCAATATTATGAAAATTACAAAAACAAAAATTGAGGGATTGTTGATTATTGAGCCGGATGTATTTGGTGATGAGAGAGGGTTTTTTGTGGAAACCTACAATAAAGAGCGTTATCAAAAGGACGGTATTGAACCAGAGTTTGTTCAGGATAATTTATCTAAGTCAACCAAAGGAGTTTTGCGGGGGTTGCATATGCAAAAAGAGCCCTATGCTCAGGGGAAGTTGGTGCAAGTTATTACCGGAGCGGTTTTAGATGTGGCAGTGGATGCCCGACCGAATTCACCAACCTATGGTCAGTGGGAAAGTGTAGAATTGACCGAGGAGAACAAAAAGCAGTTTTGGATACCGGCGGGATTTTTACATGGGTTTATCACATTGAAGGATGATACAATTTTTAATTATAAATGTACCAATTTGTATAATCCGGAATCAGAGGTTGGGATAGCTTGGAATGATAAGGATTTAAATGTAGATTGGCAGTTGGATAAATATGAGATTGACAAGCCAATAATTTCTGAGAAAGATAAAAAAGGAGTTAGTTTTAAAAGTTTAATAACATAATTTTTATAACAAGTTAAATTTGTTATAAATAATTATCAAAATTATATGGGAACAACAATATTAATAATTGCAGTGGTGTTTTTATTTGCACTAGGTTTACTGGGAGTCGTTTTGCCGGCTATTCCAGGGTTGCCAATTTTATGGTTAGGTGTTTTGGTTTATGGTTGGGCGACTGGTTTTCAAGAGGTGACGGTGGGAGTGGTGGTTCTAACGGGGATTATCGCCTTAATTGGTATGACTTTGGATTTTTTGGCCGGAGTTCTGGGGGCAAAAACTTTTGGGGCTAGTTGGTATGGAGTTCTGGGGGCGTTGTTGGGCGGAATTTTTGGATTTATAGCGGTTAGTGTCTTTGGTTTGTTCATTGGCTCTTTTGTGGGTGCCTGGTTGGGAGAATATTTAAAATATGAACGAACTTCTTCGGCAACCAAAGCCGGTTTTGGTACAATTATGGGAATTGTTTTTGGGATGGTCTTGAAAATAATTTTTGCTTTGGTTATTATTGGGATTTTTGTGTGGAAGATTGTATAAACGAAATTACGACTTAATTGTTTATTGGTTGGGATTGAATGTTTGTTAATTATAAGGATGTGGTATTAGAAAAAGAAACAAGATACAAATTACAAGATACAAACAAATCTCAAATTTCAATAACCAATGTTTGAAATTTGGCATTTGGTGTTTGGAATTTGTTTGTATCTTGTATCTTGGAAATTATTGTTTGTTATACAATAATAGAATATCTTAATAAATAAATTATTAAAAAATGCAAAAAAATATTTTAGTAACGGGGGGAGCGGGATTTATTGGGTCGAATTTTATTCACTATATGTTGGAAAAATATCCGGATTCCAAGATTATTAATTTGGATGCTTTGACTTATGCCGGTAATTTGGAAAATTTAAAAAGTGTAGAAAATAATCCAAATTATAAATTTGTGCATGGAGATATCACGGATAAAAAGTTGGTGAATGATTTAATGAAAGAGATTGACTTAGTGGTGCATTTTGCGGCGGAAAGTCATGTGGATCGCTCCATTGAAGATAGCGATATTTTTGTTAAGACAAACATTAACGGAACTTTGAATTTGCTGGAGGCGGCCCGGGATAATGGTGGGGTGAGATTTCATCATATTTCCACCGATGAGGTGTTTGGCTCTCTGGCTCCCGATGACCTGGCTTTTAATGAGCAGAGTTGTTATGATCCCCGTAGTCCCTATAGCGCTTCTAAGGCTTCAGCTGATCATCTGGTTCGAGCTTATTATCACACTCATGATTTGCCAATCACCATTTCCAACTGTTCCAATAATTACGGGCCCTATCAATTTCCGGAAAAATTAATCCCCCTATTTGTTACTAATTTAATTGATGATAAAAAAATTCCCATTTATGGAAATGGTGGAGCTATTCGGGATTGGTTGCATGTTAAAGACCATTGCATTGCCATTAATAAAATTATTCAGGAGGGGAAGATTGGTGAGACTTATTGTGTTGGGGGAAATGCTGAAAAAACAAATATGGATATTACAAAAATAATTTTGAAGGAGATGAATAGAGGAGAAGAGATGATTGAATATGTAGATGATCGAAAGGGTCATGATCTGCGTTATGCTATTGATTTTTCTAAGATTAAAGATGAGTTGGATTGGGAGCCAAGTATTTCCTTTGAGGAGGGTACTGCCCAAACTATCCAATGGTATAAAGATAATGAGGATTGGTGGAGGCCGTTAAAGGAAAAATAATTTTATGACAACTCAGTCACCGCTTGCTAATCGAATGAGGCCGAGGAGTTTGAAAGAATTTCAGGGGCAAAGACATTTGGTTGGTGAGGGAAAAATTTTAAGAGAGTTAATCCAAGGGGATAAAATTCCCTCTCTTTTGTTTTGGGGCCCGCCGGGAACGGGCAAGACAACCTTGGCTAGGATTATAGCCAACGAAACAAAAGCAAATTTTAATCAAATTAGTGCTATTAATGCTGGAGTTAAAGATATTAGAGACGTTGTGGAGCGAGCGGAGAAAGACAAACGACTAGGAGAGAAAACCATTTTGTTTATAGATGAAATCCATCGTTTTAATAAAGCCCAACAGGATGCTTTTTTACCAAGCGTAGAAAATGGTACGATGATTTTAATCGGAGCAACTACGGAAAATCCTAGTTTTAAAGTTAACAACGCGTTACTCTCTCGTTGTCGGACGTTTGTTTTGGAGAGCTTAACGGAAGAAGAATTATTAGCTATTTTAAATCAGGCCCTGAAGGATAAAGATAAAGGGATTGGAAATAGACAGTTAAAAATTACTAAAAAGAATAAAGAATATTTAGTAAAATTGAGTAATGGTGATGCGCGGACAATGTTAAATGCCCTGGAACTGGCAGTTGATTTGACAAATAATCTTCCTCCTTTAAAAAAAAGGAGATTAAAGGGGGATTTTAGAAAAAAGAAATCTCCCTCCAGTCCCTCTTTAAGAAAGAGGGAAGATAAATGTATCACCAAAAAGAACATTGAACAAGCTCTTCAAAAATCAAATTTACTTTACGACCGTGCTGGTGATGAGCATTATAATATTATTAGTGCTTTTCATAAATCAATGCGTGGTGGAGATGAGAACGCTACTTTGTATTGGATGAATAGAATGTTGGCGGGGGGAGAAGATCCACTTTATATTGCTCGACGAATAATTCGTTTTGCCAGTGAAGATATTGGGTTAGCGAATAGTTTAGCTTTGCCTCAGGCAACCGCTGCCTACGATGCTTGTCGATTTATTGGGATGCCGGAGTGCGGTGTAAATTTGGCTCAGGCGGCGGTTTATATGGCTAAGAGTAAAAAATCAATTGCGTTATACGAAGCATACGAAAATGTTATGGAAGATATTAAACGAACAGGAAACCTTCCGGTGCCATTACACATCCGTAACGCCCCCACAAAATTAATGGGAGACCTTGGCTATGGAAAAGATTATAAATATACCCCAAAGGCCAGCAAGAGAGAAAATGCTCAGCAGGAATTTTTGCCAGCGGAGTTAAAAAATAAAAAATGGATAAAATTAGTAGGTAGTAAGTAGACTGGTAGTAAGTAGATGAATAGTAGATAGATAGATTTTGAAATTTTTTACCAGTTGATTTTTGAAAGGTTATTTTTTTCTAGATAAGTATTGGTTTTGGAAAAATGTTTGCAACCGAGGAAGCCTTGGTAGGCGGAAAGGGGAGATGGATGAGTGGTTTCTAAAATAAGATGTTTAGTGCGGTCAATCAAAGTGCCTTTTTGTCTGGCATAATTTCCCCAAAGCAAAAAAACCAAATTTTCTTTTTGTTCGGATAATTGTTTGATAACTTCATCGGTAAATTTTTCCCAGCCCTTGTTGGCGTGGGAGCCGGGTTGGTTGTGACGAACCGTCAGAACGGCGTTTATTAAAAATACTCCTTGTTTAGCCCAGTTGGTTAAATCACCTTTGGTAAAATCTTTTTTGATATTTAAATCACTTTCTAATTCCTTGTAAATATTTTGTAAAGAAGGGGGAACTTTAATTCCAGGCTGGACGGAAAAACAAAGCCCATGAGCCTCGCCGGGATTGTGATAGGGGTCCTGTCCAATAATCACTATTTTAACTTTATCAAAGGGAGTGGAGTTAAAAGCGTTAAAAACATTTTTGGGACGAGGATAGATTGTTTGGCTTAAATATTCTCCTCGCACAAAATCAGCCAACTTTTTCCATTCGTCGGTTTGAAAATACGGTTCCAAAACTTTTTCCCAGGAAGGGTGGATTTTTGTTTGCATATTATGATTTTAGATAAATTTAATTCTGTCTTTAGTATACAACTCATTAGGGTGAAAGTAAATCAGTTTTTGTTTTTTGGTGGATTGGTGGTATAATATTAATATATTTAATAATAAATTAAAAACAAAAAAATGAAAAAAGGAGTAATCTATAGTTTAATTGCCGGGGGAGTGGTTTTTTTGGGGTTGATTGGGGTTTATCTTTTCGGTTCGGTATTTAGTAATTCCAGCCCAGGAGAAAATGTTTTTGGGATAAACAAAGGGGGACATGATAAAAATATAAGTAAGTCAGTTGAAAATAAAAAAACGAATATATTTTTGACGGTTTTGGATGGTAGCGAATTGATAAAAACAACGAAAGGTGAAACATTCGGTTGTGATGATAAGTTATTACCGGTGGTGGTTGGGGAAAATTTATCACCACAAGAAACTTTGAATAAATTATTAAGTTATGTTGATGATAATAATAATTTATATAATGTTTTTGCTAATATGGAAACACCTTTGCGGGGTAAAATTGTAGAAGGAGATAATAAGGTAAAACGGATTGAGTTAAATGGTGAAGGATTGGGTGGTGGTGCCTGTGATAGCCCGAGAATTATTGCTCAACTGGAGAAAACAATGAAGCAGTTTTTCGGATTTGAGAATACGGAAATGTTTTTTAATGGAGAACCAATCAGTCATTACTTGTCCGAAAGAGACGATGAGGATTTAACCCTGTTGCCACCGGAGGGAGATAAAATTTATTTTGGGGCTTTTCCGGATTTTGGTGGTCCGGAAGATTATGTGACAGCTAAGAAGATTGTAGATTTTAATAATTTGGTTGGTAAAAATATCAAATGGGCCTATTTTTCAAATAATTGGGGGCGGGATGGTTTGAAATTTCCCCTAAAGAAGGTGGAGGATATTGCTTCCACGGGGACAATTCCATTTGTGCGAATGATGCCTCGTAAGATTTTAGATACAGCCTATGATAAAAATTTTTCCTTGCAAAAAATTATTGATGGAAAATTTGATGAAGATTTGCATCAATATGCTAAGGATGTGAAAAATTATGGAAATATGATTTTAATTGATTTTGGTTTGGAAATGAATGGTAATTGGTTCCCCTGGAGCGGTGCTCTTAATGGAGGTGGAGTAAAAACTAAATATGGTGATCCTCAAAAGGCGGATGGGCCAGAAAGATTTGTGGATGCCTATAGGCATATAGAAGATATTTTTCGGGAAGAGAAAGTTAATAATGTAACTTGGTTTTGGCATCCAGATGTTTATTCTGATCCTGATGTGGCTTGGAATCGACAAAAAAATTATTATCCGGGAGATGATTATGTTGATTGGATTGGTATTAGTGCTTATGGTCCGCAAAATCCAGATGAAGATTATTGGGACACTTTTCCGGAGATTATGCGTGACACGCAAAAAAATATTTTAGAAATCCCGGGGATTAAAACTAAACCTTTGGCTTTGTTAGAATTCGGAGTGACAGACCATCATCCTTTAGGACGAAAGGACAAGTGGCTGGCAGGAGCTTTTGAATATATTTTAAATCCAGCTAGTTCTCTGCAATTTAAAGCCATCTCACCATGGCACGAAAATTGGGAAGAAGATGATGATCTTTGGGCGACTATTCGTCTGGATTCCTCTCCCCGTGCTTTAGCTACTTTTAAAAAATATATCGCCAATGAAAGATTTATCGGCGCGGATGCAAACTAAAAAGTTGAATATAAAAAAACAGCTCATGCAAGCTGTTTTTTTATGCTTTGCACGGGTGGTAGGAATCGAACCTACAGTCCAGGTTTTGGAGACCTGTGGTTTACCATTAACCGACACCCGCAGTTATTTTTTCATTCGTCATTTTTCAAAACATTGTTAGTATAACATATAAAATTGAGTAAGTCCAGATTAATTTTGTATTTGGTTTTGTATTTTGATGTGGTATAATAAAGATGTTAAAGGATTTAAAATATTGTTTTTAATTTTTACAATCCAATGCAGTGGAAAATACCACCGGAAATTAAAATTTATGAGGCTTTGGGGTGTTTGGCCGATGGGAGGATCAAAGAAGTTGATGGTGAGTTGCGAGTTTATTCGTCTAGTGGGCAAAAGTTTTATACAATTATTTTTGATAAAAAGAAAAATGCAATTATGGCCAACGATAATGGCTCTTACTGGGTTGGTTATCTTGGTTATCCGGCTATTGCTTGCTTAATGAGTATTGGCGAACTATCTTTTAATCAAAAATACGCAGAGAGTTTAAAAGATATTGCCTGGAAAGATATAAATACTAAAAATAAAAATAATTTTGAAAAGACTTTATTAGAAGTGCGAGAAATTATGAAAAAGAGGGGTGTTAATTTGAAAAAGTTTGATCAATCTGTGGAACAAGTATTGCAGGAAATTAAAGAAAAGAAATTTAAATTACTAGGCAAGAAAAAACAACCACCAAAAGGGTATTAATTTTTTTATTTTTCAAATTTGAAAATGTGTTATAATAATATTAAGTTCCTAATAATTAATTTAAAAATTATGCAAAAACAAAAAATAATAGTTTTAGGAGGAATAGCATTAAGTGTTGTTTTATTGGCGGGATGTGGAAATAATAAAGCGGAAAATTTTGGCAATAATAATGTTGCCACCCAAAGTCAATCTAGTAATTCCAAAGCAATCACTTCCACACTTAAAACAACCGACAAAACAAAAAACGGCGTATACTTAATTTCTCCGGCGGAGTTTAAAGAAAAAATGGAAAGTGGCGAATATGTATTAGTGGACATCAGGACTCCGGAAGAATATCAAGCGGGACACATAAAAGGAGCAATCAATATCGATTTTTATGCTCCGGACTTCAAAGAGCAAGTTTCCAAATTAGATAAAAATAAAAAATATCTCTATTATTGTCGGTCCGGTCATCGCAGTGGACAGGCGGAAGTACTGGCAAAAGCTTTTGATTTTCCCGAAGTCTATGAATTGGACGGAGGAATTAATGCCTGGATAAAAGCCGGTTACGAAATAAACTAAAATAAATAACGGGCACTTCCTTATGTTATACAAGGAAGTGAAGGGGCGGTGATAATAGTTTTAATTCAGATTGAAAAACAGTGAACAAAAATAATGATATTCAAAAAATAAAAGTAGCCCTGGTGATTTCTTCGGGAGTTTTTTGGGCGATTGTAATTGTTTCGTTTTTAATGAGTAAGGGTTTCAGCAAAGGAGAGGTTTTTCAGTTTATCGGCGGTTATTATATTTTGACGGTTTTATTGGAATATCCGACCGGAGTGATTGGAGATTATTTTTCACATAAATTATCCGTAATCAGTGGTTATTTGTTGTTAGCATCCGGAATGTTCTATTTGACTGTTTTCAGTCAATCTGTTTTTGGAGTAGCATTGTTTTATTTGATTTATGCTTTGGGCGGGTCTTTGGTTTCCGGTAGCAATACGGCTTTATTACATACAGTTAGTCAGGATTTTAAAAAAGATTTAGCACAAGTTAAATTTTATTCGGTGTTAATGTCCGCTTTTGGTTTCAGTTTTGGGGCCTGGTTGGCGTCTTTTGATTTAAATTATCCTTTTTATTTAACCGGAATTTTGTTTGTTTTGTCGGCGATAATTTTATTGTCTATTCAAATGAAACAAAGAAAGAATAAACAAGAAAATTTGTTTTTGGCGAGTAGGGAAGGTTTGAAATATTTTTTACAAAAGAAAATCGTTTTTAAATTGGTTACAGTTTCCGCTTTGACTGGCGCCTTCTTTTATAATCTAAAATGGTTATACAATGCCTTGTTTTTGGAATTGGGTCTTGATATTAAATATGGCGGAATGGTCGCCGGAGTGGCTTTATTATTTGTTTCCTTGGGGATTATTTTTTATCAGAAAAAGAAAAGCAAATATTTTACTCTGAATTTACTGTTAATGTGGTTGGTGATAGCGATGTTGTTAATGGGAGCAACAAAATATTTTTTGCTTTCCCTATTGGGAGTGTTGTTAATTAATTTTATTAGAGGAATATTAAGTACAAAATTGACCGTTGAAATCAATAAGATTATCCGAGATGAAAATCGAGCCAGTATTCTTTCTTTAAAAAGTTTGTTGCTTAAGTTAACGGCTTCAGCGATTGTTTTTGTGACGGGATTTGTTTTGAATAGGTGGTCGTTTTTTGTTTTGATGTTATTGCTTTCCTTGATTGTGGGTGGATCAAGTTTGTTAGTGTTGTCAAAAGTAAGATTAAATAGAGGATATAAAAAGTAAAGAAGTTACAACTAATAAGTTAATAAGTTAAAATATTTGATAATAATTAATTTTTTAAAAATATGATTTATGGAGAAGGGGAGCTGATAGTTTGCCAAAATTGTAAAACCGAATTGGAAAACATTCGACAAGAAAAATTATTAAGTAAGGACCGGTTGATTTTACTAAAACAACCGGAACGAATTGTGCAAGTGAATTATCCGATTACCAAAAATGACAATTCTGTGAAAATAATCACTGCTTGGCGGGTTCAGTATAATACCATTTTAGGTCCGGGCAAAGGAGGAATTAGGTTTCATCCGGCAGTTGACCTGGATGAAGTAACTGAATTGGCTTTCGGAATGACCCTAAAAACTTCTTTAGTTGATTTACCCTATGGTGGAGCCAAAGGAGGGGTAAGAATTAATCCGGAAAATTATTCCGACAAAGAATTGGAGCAAATTGCTCGCGGTTATGTGCGGGCTCTTTTTGAGGTTCTTGGCCCCCATAAGGATATCCCCGCTCCGGATGTAAATACCAATCCGCAAATTATGGCTTGGATGTTAGATGAATACGAGAAAATTGCCGGTAAACCCAGTCCGGCATTCATCACCGGGAAACCGATAGAAAAAGGAGGTTCGGAAGGGCGAGACCGTTCCACTGCTCGGGGAGGATTTTATATTTTGGAAAAAGAGTATGAATCGGTAATAGATAAAAGTGAAATAACCGTGGCCATTCAAGGCTTTGGAAATGCCGGTTCGGTGATGGCCGATTTATTGTTTAAAGCCGGCTATAAAGTGGTGGCCGTTTCCGATTCTTCCGGTGGGTTGTATAATAAAGATGGTTTGGATATCCCCAAATTAATCGATTATATTTATGGTGAAGAAAATAAAATCAAAAAATTAATTACTTATCAAGAAGAACAAAAAATTAGCAATGAAGAATTGTTAACGGCAGAAGTGGATTTGTTAATTCCGGCGGCTCTGGGCGGAGTAATTACCGCCAAAAATGCCGAAAAAATCAAAGCTAAAATGATTCTGGAGTTGGCCAATGGACCGATTTTACCAATAGCGGAGAGAACATTGGTTAATAATGAGATAAAAATTATTCCCGGTATTTTAGCTAATTCCGGAGGAGTGATTGTATCTTATTTTGAATGGCGCCAAAATTTGGACAATGAGCACTGGAGTTTGGAAGAGGTCAATGATAAATTAAAAGAGAAAATTGTCGGTGCCTATGAGGAAGTGAAAACAATGGCCAGAAAAGAAAATTTAACTTATCGGCGCGCCAGTTATAAATTAGCTATTGATAGGATAGTGAAAAAATCAAACAATTAAAATAATTATTTATGCAAAAAATATTGATTTTAGGATCGAAGGGGATGTTAGGGTCGGAGTTAGTGCGGTTGTATGGTGATGGTTTTAATACTGAAAAACCCCCAAAGATTCTCGTGACCTCGAATCTTTGACCCCCTTTACCCCACTTCGCCAAAATGGCTTCGAGGGGCAGGCGCCTGGGGTGAAATCGGAATATGAGGTGGTTGCTTGGGACATTGATGATGTGGATGTACGAGACTTTGAAAATTTACGAAAAAAGATTCAAGAAGTTTGGCCGGATGTAATTTATAATGCGGTGGCTTATAATGCGGTTGATTCTTGTGAAGAAGATGATGAAGAATATGCCAAGGCAAAAATTTTAAACACAGAACTGCCAGGAGAACTGGCTAAAATTGCTAAAAATCTAGAAGCTGTTTTGGCGCACTATTCAACAGATTATGTTTTTGATGGTAAAAGACCGACTTATCGGAGTGGACAACGAGCTCCCCATTGTTGTGGCAGTGGTTGTGATGGTTGCCAATATATGGGTAAAGAAGAAACTATTCCTTATTGGCAATATTCCGAAGAAGACCAGCCCAATCCTTTAAGTCGCTATGGTTGGACAAAATACAAAGGAGAACAAGCAGTGGAGGAGCAAGGTGAAAAATATTACATTATTAGACTGTCAAAATTATTTGGAGGATTGAGTAAAAATGCTTTGGGAAAAAAGAGTTTTTTTGAGGTAATGGGGGATCTGGGTAAAAAAAACAAAGAAGTAAAGGCGGTAGATAATGAGTTAAGTAAATTTACCTATGCTCCCGATTTAGCTTTGGAAAGTAAAAATATTGTAGAAGAAAATGAACCTTTTGGAATTTATCATATTGTAAATGAAGGGGCAGTTACTTGGTATGAGGGATTGAAAACTCTGTATAAAATACTCGGATTGGATACTAAGATAATTCCGGTTGGTCCAGAAGAATTTCCTCGTCCGGCTAAAAGAGCAGAAGTTTCTGTTTTGCAAAATAGAAAAAGAAAACCTTTGCGGAATTATGAGGAGGCATTGCAAGAATGGGCAAAAATAATTAAGAATTAGAAATTAAGAATTAGGAATTTTAAACTACCATTTAGAGATGTAGGAATTAAATTTCAGATTTTAACCTAGAATTATAAAAATTAATAATGCACAAAGATGACAAAAAATAATAAACAGGTTAAACAACAAGAGATTAAAATTTCCGATAATATTGCGGGGGCGGAGTATGCTAATCTAATGCAGATTTTACATAACAAAGAAGAATTTAATTTGCTTTTTGCGCACATTTTGCCACCAACAGGAAAAATGGTTGGAAAGATTACCACTTCTCCTGGGCATTTTAAAAAAATGATAGAAGTGATGCAGAATACTTTAAAAGCTTACGAAGATCAGTTTGGAAAGATCGATATAGCCGAGGATTTAAATGGTAAGAGTGGGAAAATTGGTTTTTAAGTATTTGGTTCATAGCTCACAGTTTATAGGGGTCATATGCAAAGTCATTGACTTTAAGTTGTCCCCTTTTTAGGGGGGGGGGCGGAAGGTTGGACAAGTTCTTTTTTAACTTTCGATAGAAAGTTAAAAAAGAACTTGTCCAGGCTTCGGGGGTTTTTAGGTAATTAATCGAAAAACCCCCCAAATTCTCTCATTACTTTTATTTGTTAACTATGTTAACAAATAAAAGTAATGAGAGAATTTGACCCCCTTTACACAGGGGGTGTTTGATTAGTGATGTTTTTTCTTAACTCGTCCATGGTAGTCTGCTGCACGAAGCTTTGTTACTTTTAGTTCTCCTGGTTGATAGGTACACCAAGGATTTGGATATTCATCTGGGTCTAAGCAACATTCCATATCCATATGTAAGTAACCTTTGTTATTTTTTTTACTCTTGCCGACATAGTCATGTTTTTTAGCACAAACATATCTTCCATTAACTACCTTGGCTCCACCGGGGATTTTGGCTTTTGGTCGACGAGGTTTTGGTGGAGCTGGCCTTAGGGTGTAGTTAATGGAGCGTAATAGTTGTAGTTTGTTTTGATTAAGAAGGCGAAATGATTTTAAATAACTGCCCGTTAAACTGTAAATTTTATTTAAATTTTCTTTGGGAAAAAATGTAAGCAACTTAGTCCAATCTTCTTGGCAAGAATTTTGACAACCATCATTTAGTCTCTGGAAGTTTTTGTTGATATTGAGAATATAAGCTTTTGCAAGTGTATCAGAATTTATTGTTAGCAGATAGAGTTGCCCATTATTTTTGAGTTGATTGATAATTGGTAGGCTAATAAATTGATTATTAGTTAAATTAAAATTATTTATTTCATCCTTAAGAACGGTTGTATTTTCCTCATCTATTTTGTTGGCTAGAACAATTTCTTGACCAAAATTAAAATTATTAGAATAATTCAAATAATTAGCATACAAGTTATTTTCTTTGACATATATTAAAAGCAGTTTATTTTGCTCTGGAATATTGTAACTGGTAAGCATCTTTCCAGGAATGTCAATTGTGGATAACGTATTGTCTTTGGTAATTTTTATTTTTGAGTTATCAGAATTTATTTCCAATAGAGTATCATTTTGAGCGATGAATTTATTTTCCGGAGAATAGGAAATATCAGAAGGTAGCATTTGATAATTATCAGGATTATCTATAATTAGGCCTTTGTTTTGAAAATCTTCTAAATTTATTGATAATAAGGCTAGGCTGTTGTTGGAAAAATTTGTTAACCAGGTGGGAGCGGTAGTGTTGTTTTGATAAATAGTTGCTTTAAGGTAGTCATCGCTCACTTTGAGCTTATTGTTTTTGATAGGTGTTCCATCTACTTGAATGATTTTGGGGTTGCTTTGTTCTTGTAAATTAATTTGATAAATAAAAGAAGTTGGCAGGGTTCTTTTTATTTGGTTATCTGTCTTTTGATGAGAGACCCAGGCATATAGATTATTGGAATCAATAGTTAATGTGTCAATTTTATTATCAATGAAATTTTGTTGACGGCAAGCTTTTAGAACAGAATCTTTAATTTGGCAAGTAGTAATAGTGTGTAGGTAGGGAGTGTCTAATTTTGAGTTATTATAAAAAAGTTGACTATTATTTACGTGTTTATTATCAAATATATTTTGTTTTTCATTCCAGATATTTATTTCTGAAATTGTTGGATAATTAGTTGTTCTTAGATTACGAGCCGTGTAACTAATAAATTTGTCGTTAATTATTTTGGCATCTTGGGAACATTTATTACTTGGTAAATCATAAGTTTCTTTTCTTGTTAGAATACCATTGGGAGATAATTCAAATAGAGATATTTCTAAAGCTTTTTTAGCCTGACGGTAGCCGGTGACGGTTATTATATTGTCGGTTGCATAAATATTATTATATTGAATTGCTTCTTTTTCCTTTAGGGGGATTGGAGAAATTTCTGTTTTACTAATGTATTTGTTTGTGGTGAGATTTGTTACAAATAATTTTCCTCTTTTTAAAATTACCAAATATTTTTTATTAACAGTAACGAATCGTTGTTTTTTGGTATTGAATAAGATGTTATTTTGACATTTTTCTTCATTGTTTATGGAAATTTCTGATGATTTTTTTATTAAGCTATTTTGTATTTTTATAAAATCTCCCTCATTGTCTATTTGTTTAAGATTGAGAGGTTCTGGTTTTTTAATGGAAGTTTTAATTGGTGGAAAGAGGTGGCGTAGGTTAATTACAATGACTGTTAGAATAGCAAAAACTAAAATAAAAGTTAAATAGGAAGTTTTAATAACTTTTTTTCGACGGTCTTTAAATGATTTTTTTATTTGAACTCTAGCTATTTTTTCAATTTCTTTTCCGGCTATTTTTTTACTTTTTTTATTATGCTTTTCTTTTAAGAATTTTTTGTTGGAGGAAATCTGTTTTTTTGTGGATGATTTTTTCTTTTTGTTTTTTTTCTTTTGAGTATGTTTTTTTGTCATGATAGTCTATTTTTGTTTATTAAATAAAGTTTGTTTTAATTGTTCGTAGGTGTCGGTGCAAACATAAAAATTGGAAATACCCATGTCGTAGAGTTTAACACCGGCCTTGAAACTTCTTTCTGGATTAGTATCGTATAATAATAAGATATGAGTTGGTAAAGAGTCTTTTGATTCCTCAATCTTTTCTAAGGGAATATTTGTACTCCCACCTATTTTGTCTAGATTATAAGATAAAGAAGGTCGAGTGTCTATAAAAGAGAAAATTTTTCCACTTAATAAATCTTTTTTTACTTCTTCGGCGGCAATTGGTTTAATCTTTAATAAATTTGTTTTAACAGTTGGGTCACCATTGGTAATTAGTGGATAATTTTCTTGAGCATATTTTAAAATCCCACCTTCTAAATATTTAATATTTAATCCTTCTTTTTTAAAATGATCAACTAATATTTTTCCTTCTAGATTATTTTCGCGGTCAATGATGATAAGTTGTTTATTTTTATTAAATTTACTAATATTTTTTTTGATGGAATCTAAAGGAATATTAATGGAGGATTCAATGTGTTTGATGTTGTATTCATTGTTATTTCTAATATCTATAAGCTGAACATCCGATTTATTAATCCATTGGTAGACATTTTCTGGAGTGACTGTTTCAATGTTTATGTTTTGGCTTTCCTGATTTTTGTTTTTCAGTCTTTGTTCTAATTCATTTAAATGATTTTTTGTTTGCCAAGTTTTCGTTAGAAAATATCCAGTGATTAAAATAATTAAAATAAAACCAATTAACAATGGCTTGAAATGTTGAAAATTTTGAGTAATATTTTTATTTTTCATTTTTTATTTCGCAAGATTAGTGCCAATGAATTGGGGTTGTCCATTCAGAAAATCAGATATGTTTAATGCTTCTTTTCCAGCTAGTTGTAATTTGTTTATTTTTATTTGACCTTCGCCAGTTTGAACTAAAATTTCTTTGTTTTCGTTTTTAAAAACAGTGCCGGAAGCGACAATGTTTACGTCATTAATTATAGCATCTTTGGAAAATATTTCAATCTCAGTTAAGGTTAATTTTTGTTGTTTATAGAAAGTGTTAATTTTTGGCCAGTCATAAAAAGCTCGCCATTGATTATAAATTTCTTGAGCTGATTTATTCCAATCAATTAAGCCGTCTTGTTTTTTAATAAGTTTAGTGAAGGTTGCTTGAGAATTATTCTGTTGTTTTCCGACTGGTTTTTGTCTGGTTTTTTGAATATTTTCCAGAATTGGTAAAAGTAACTCAGTGGATAGTTTAATTAGTTTCTGTTCTAATTTAGGATAAGTGTCGGTGGGGCTGATTGGTGATTGCTTTTGGGCAATAATGTCTCCGGTGTCCATGCCGGCATCCATCAGCATGATGGTGGAGCTAGTTGTTTGTGATCCTTGTAGGAGGGTTGTTTGAATCGGAGTAGCTCCTCGTAGTCTGGGTAGTAATGAAGGGTGAACATTTAAAGCACCAAACTTTGCTGAGTTGATAATTTCCGGAGGAATAATTAATCCATAGGAAGCGGTGATAATTAGGTCTGGAGGGTTTGTTTGAAAATATTTAATAGCTTTATGATCAAGTGAGTTAAATTCTTTAATAGAAATATTATTTTTCTTGGCGATAGTTTTAGTTTTAGTGGGGGTTAATATTTTTTTGCGTCCTATTGATTGGTCTGGATGGGTAATTATTAATTGGGGTGTAAAATTATTTTTAATCAAAAATTTTAAAATCTCCCCGGAAAAATGGGGAGCACCGAAAAATGTTATTTTTAATGGTTGGTTATTTTTTTTGTTAGACATCATAGATGTATTAAGTGGGATAATTAATGGAATATAGAATACAAGATACAAGTTACAAATAACAAGAAACAAACAAATTTCAAATTTCAATAACCAAAATTTAAATATTTTTTGAGAATTGGTTATTGTGATTTGTTTGTATCTTGTTATTTGTATCTTGCATTTTGTGTGCTAAGAATCAGTTCTCTCTATAAATAAAATTCCTTCCAGGTGATCAAATTCATGTTGAATAGCTCGAGCCAAAAGACCGTTGGCTTTTATAATTTGTTTTTGTCCACTAGTATCAGTAAATTTAATTTTAACTTTATCAGGTCGCACAACGGGTAAATATTGGCCGGGGAAAGATAGACATCCTTCTTCTGCCCGAGTATCTTTCCCGGACAATTTTTGTATCTCTGGATTAATAAATACCATTAATTCGTGGTCTATTTCTGTTAAAAATAAGCGGATATTTTTTCCAATTTGAGGAGCGGCCAAACCCAGTCCGTCGTGAGCTCGCATGGCTTTTGTCATGTCAGTAATTAATTGTTTTATTTCTAAGTCTGTGGGGTTGGCAATTGGTTGACAGGGCTTGGTTAAAATTGGATTTGGATAGGTAATAATTTCTAGCATATGATTAGAAGATTAAGAATTTAAGAAATTAGGAATTTGATAATTTAAGGGGTTGATACTTTAAGAGATAAGTTTATTATATCAAAAAATATTCTCTGTGTCGACGTCTATTTTCCAATTTGTAGGGAGGTCTAGAATTTTAAGAAGTTTTTTGTCGGTAATCGGTAGAGTTTTTATTTTTAGAAGAAGATTTTTTTGCCAATAGCCTCGTAATTTTTCTTGGTAGCCAAAATAAGGGGGGAGAAGTTGGATCACTTCGTTTGTTTTATCGTTTTGTTTGTTGGATCGGTTGGCACCTCGTTGGATTGCTTCGCTTGTTGTATTGCTTTGCTTGTTGTGGGTGTATTTCTCTAATTTTTTGTGAAGTTTGTCTAATTCTTTTTCAACAGTTTCTCGGTTGTAATTTCTGTGGGTTATTTTTAG
Organism: Patescibacteria group bacterium; assembly: GCA_015493225.1. Classification (GTDB taxonomy): domain Bacteria; phylum Patescibacteriota; class Minisyncoccia; order Moranbacterales; family DUUL01; genus S145-42. The sequence continues at coordinate 7,220 of WGDO01000087.1, read as the reverse complement.
AAGATGTATAAATGGTGGATAGCTTAATGATTTTCTATTTTTTAGTTCGTATTTTACAAAAGCTGGCCAATCCCAGTCTTTTAAATAGGTGAAAATTCTATTGGTAGGGTCAAAGGTTTGGATAAGACATTGTCCAGTTTGTTTACTACCGGGACGGTTAACCCGTCCGGCTAATTGAAAAATAGTGCTTAGATAATTTTCATCAAAACGAAAGTCTGTTTGTCCTGGCCAATTATCGGCATTGAGAATGGCTACTAAATTTACAGCCTTAATGTCTAATCCCTTGGCGATGCCGTAGGTGCCAATTAAAAAGTCAAGCTCATTATTATATAATTGTTTTAAAATTTTTCGTCGAAAATTATTATTGGCGAAAGTTGTGTTATCGGCAATGGCTACCTTGGCGGAGGGGAATATATTTTGCAGATTATCAGCAACGCTTTCTGTTCCAAAACCGACATCCTGTAATCGAAAGCTTCCACAGTGGGGACATTTGGAAATATTGGAGATTTTAAAATCGCAGTGTAGGCAACGATAATTATTTTCACTATGAACTAAGGGTACTTGGCAATTTGGGCAGGTGGGTACTTCGTGGCAATCTTGACAAATTATAGTACGGCTTTTTCCCCGACGAGGAACCAATAACATAGCTATGGTATTTTGGTCTAAACAATTTTTTAATCCGAATCGTAACTCGTTGGAAATGAAAATCTGTTGATTTTTTTTGTAGTATTTTTTTAGATCTACCAATTTTATCTCCGGTGGTTTTATAGTAATGGAGTTTGTTTTTAGAGCTGGGAGTTTAATAATCTGGTGGTTTGGGTTATTTGAATATCTATGCCAACTTTCCAGGGAAGGAGTTGAGGACACTAAGATTGTTTGGACCTCAGTATAAATTTTTTGCATTAATTCGGCAACTTGTCGGATGTGATAAAATGGTGGGGTATCCCATTGTTTATGGGAAATATCTTGTTCTTCGTCAACTATAATTAGACCAAGGTTTTGAAAGGGAAGAAAAATTCCCATACGAGTACTGATGACAATTTTGATTTGACCACTTTGAACACCATTCCAGATAGTTGTGATTTCCGATTGCTTGAGTTGAGAATGTAAAATGGCCACTTCTTTGGTTGCTTCTTTTAAAAATTTTCCACTATAACGTACAATTTCTTGATAGGAGAGAAAAATTTCCGGAATGAGGATTAAAGTTTGTTGTTTCTTTCTAAGAACATTTTTAATAACCCCAATAATGACTTCGGTTTTGCCGGAAGCGGGAGGGCCAAATAATAGAGTTGAAGATTGAAAGTTTACCCCGTTGGATGACTTGGGGTCAAAAGTTGAAAGTATTTTATTTTTTTTGTCGAGGTTATTATTTTTAAATGCGGATTCAGTATTTGGTCTTTGGGAAGTTATTTTTTTAATGGCTTTTTTTTGTTCTTTGGTTAAGGTAATTTTTTTTTGCCATTTAGATTCGTTTATTTTTTCTATTTGTTTGACTAGGTTTTCAAAATATTTAGTGTTATCTTTCTTTGTTAATTTAAAGGCAAAAAATTTTAAAGTGGTACTCAGGGGGGTGAGATAATAGTTTGATATCAGTTTTGCTAATCTAAGTTGTTGTTTGGTAATTTGAGCGGGAATAATTGTTTGTAGAATGGGAGAAGTTTTAAATGTCGGCTTGGTAATTTTATTTTTAATAATAACTCCCCTGACGGTTTTATTATTTAAATTTATTTTAACAATCGAACCAAATTTAATAATTTTATCTGAATGATATGTAAAATCATTAGACTTTGTTAAGGGGAGTCGTACTAGGGGGATGATTTGGTAGTAGTTTTTCATTTTTTAGTTTGAAATTTATTTTTTGTGGTCTTTATTGAATTATGACCTCTATGAACAGATTTAAAGCTTAAAACTTAAAATTCTCAAAAACCCCCAAATTTTCTTGGCATTTTTATTTGTCAACTAGTTGACAAATAAAAATGACAAGAAAATTTGACCCCCTTTACACAGGGGGTGACTAAAAAAATAACTTCAAATTCCTAAACTCTTAATCTCTAAATTCTTAATTATTTTATATCCCATTTTCCAACTAAATATCCAGTTCCCAGAGGGTTTTCATAGGAGAGTTGATGAAAGGAGTGACGAGTGTGGGCAATGGCGCCGAGGGTTATCAAAATTGCCTGCAGACCACCTTCACCGGCTTCTTCACAAAATTCCGGATTAAGAGCTTTGATTTTGTCAATTTCATTTTCTTGGAGGAGTTTAGTAATAGTAGAGTCATATTTAATACCATAGGGAGAAAAGCCAGCAGGGGCTTCTTCGGTGAGTCGATTAGATAAATGGGCACTGGCAATAATGGCGCTACTTTCATTTGATTCTTCTAAAATTGTGCTGAGCTGTTTTCCAAATTTATATTGAGCATCCCAGTCGGTGGCGGTAAAGGTTAGAGGAATTATTTTTGGCTTTTTATCTAAATTTTTAGTAAGATGAATTAAAGGAGTTAAGCTACCATAATCTAAATTTGATTCTCTGATAATATCTACGGGTGCGTGTTTTTTACGTAGGTAGCGTAATATTTGACGGGATAATTCTAAATTATTCTTGAAAACATAATCATAATCATCTCCACCAAATTCAACAAAATTCCCCTTGAAAGAAGTTTCAAAATTAATGGTAAACTTATCATAGCGCATTGGTCCGCGAGGTGATATGATGATGATATTGTCAGGATTTGTTTTTCGTAGGTCACTAGCTAAAATATCAATAAATTTGGTTGTTTTTTGTAGAAGATTTTTCTCGGAACTTTTAATTCCTGGTGCCAATATTAAAGGATGGGGGCAAATTGCAGCAAAGTTAAGCATAGACGTATCTTTAATTTATTTTGTTTCTCTATCCTTAGTTTATGGCGTAAACAAAGGAATGTCAATGGTGTTGACAAAAATGACAAACTATAGTATAATGATGAGTTAGTATAATTTTTTATATCAAACAAGTGCAGAGATATTGGCAACAACTGAAAAAGCAAAAAGAATTAATGACTATTGTTTTTGGGTCATTGGCTTTTTCTTTTATTTTAGTAGCTACTTTGAATTTAACATTGGCTTTTTTGACGTTTGTTATTTTTGTTAATTTAGCAATTTTTCAAAAAAGTTTTCATTTCGGTTGGATTTTTTCAATCTTAATTATTACAATTTTTCCAACTATTTATATTGCTGATAACTTAGTGTCTTTGGAAGAAATTTTTACTTTGGTTTTGGCAATTATTGGTTTAGGAAATTTATTACTGGATAAAAATAAAATTAAATTATTTCCTTTATTTTACTACTGGTTAGGACTAATAATTTTAGGAGGAGTGTTAATCTTGTTTGGAAATTCATTTGATATTAGTAAGGAGATTAATCAAGTAACACTGTATCAATTGGTTATGGTATTTGTTGTTTATCCAATGATTATTATTTCTTTTCAATATTTTTTTCAAACGGGAAAACGTTTGGAAAAATTCTTTTTGATTATTATTATGATTGGAACTGGGCAAGCTCTATTTGGTCTATTGGCTAGAATTTTTAATTTGGAATTAAATAATGGTATTGGTATTACCAGTGAAGTTTTTGCTAATATTTCTGCCCAGGATGGAATACGACAACTAACTGGTTTTTTTGGAGATAAATTATTTTTACAATTGGGAGATAATATTTTAGCAATGTTATTACTAATTACCATACCAATTACCCTGGGGATGTTGTTAATACAAAAATATGATTTATCAACCATTGCTAGCCTTAGCTGGACGGAAAGGGGTAGTTCATATTTGAAGAATGTCCTTGACTCGGCATTTAATGGTCAGATTAGAAGTGCAAACAAGGTTGTTGATTTAAAAACTCCGTTAAAATTGAAAATTAGTAGACAAAGATTGTTTTTGATTTTATTTATTATTCAAATTTCTGCCTTAATTTTAACTTTTTCCTATATGGCTTTAATTATTTTGGGAGTGGCTTTGCTAATTATGGGTATTTTATTAAGAGAGCAGAAAATTATTTGGATAACTTTAATTTTATTGCTGGTCTTTGTTTTAATTTTGCCGGGATTCGAGCCAGCTTTAATGGTAAGACAAAAAACTTATTTGTTAACTCTTTGGCATAATATTAAAAATACACAGGGGGTTGATTGGTTTTGGCGTGGGTTTGATGAGTCTTGGCGACAGCAAATATATAATTCGTATTTAGTGGTATTCTCTAAATTTGGTATTATTGGCTTGGGATTATTTTTGTTGGGGTTGGGACAATATTTTAGGGAAATTAGATCGGCCTATTTAAAGTCAGATGGATTTGAGAGAATTTGGTTGGTGGTTATTTTAACAATATTTGTGGAGTTTGTTTTGTTGGGATTATTTAATAATATCCTATTTGTTGGACCAGTGGCACTTTTGTTTTGGTTATTATATGGAGTGTTGCAAAACTTGAAGTATAATCAAATTGAGTTTGGCTTGACTGAAACTAAACTTGATAATAATTTGTAATAATTTACTATGAGAAAAAAACATTCATTAAAATTTTGGTTTGGTTTTTGGGTTATTTCTGCATTATTATTGTTTGGGTGGTATATTTTTTTGGAATATAGAAATAATAATTATTTGGGGTTAATCTCTTTTATAAAACCTGTAGTGAATGTATTACCTCTTAGTAATGTTCACAAAACAGAATTGACTGGAGTGATGAATATAGTGGAATCTTTATCTCAAAAAAAGGAAAGTACTTTTTTGTTACTTTTTCAAAATAACAATGAATTAAGACCGGGAGGTGGATATATTGGGTCTTTTGGAATTATGAAGATTAAAGATGGGAAAATTGTTTTTGCAGATTCTCATAATACTAATGTTTTTGATTCTGGTAGTTCTAGTCAAATTGCACCACCAAAACCAATGCAAGATATGCTGGGAATTAAAGATTGGGAATTACGGGACAGTAATTGGTCACCTGATTTTCCAATTAATGCTCAACGGGCGGAGTATTTTTATCATTTAGAAGGAGGGCAAGAAAAAATAGATGGAGTAATTGCCCTGTCAACAGAATTGTTGCCGTCATTTTTAGAAGTGATTGGTCCTATTAAGGTGGATGGTTATCCAGGAATTTACAATAGTGACAACGTTATTGAACAATTGGAATATCAAGTAGAGAAAGGGTATTATGATCAGGGTATTGAAAAGGGTAAGCGAAAATATATTATGAAAAAAATGTTTAAAGCTATTGTGCAAAAGGCTCAGGAATTGGATTGGAGTCAGAAAAAGCAGTTGTTGAGTAAAATAGAGCAACATCTAAATAGAAAAGACGTGATGTTGTATTTTGCAAATAAAGATTTGCAATCTAAGGTTGAAAAATTAGGCTGGTCTGGAGAAGTGAGACAAAATGTTTCGGGGGATTATTTAATGATGGTCGATGCTAATTTAGGATCACGTAAGTCTGATGCGGTGATGAAACGTCGCTTTGAATATATAGTTGATTTTCGTCGAAAAAGACCAGCAGTGAGATTAAAAATAACTTATACTCATCAGGGAACAGTCAGGGATTTGTTGACTGAAGATTATCGTACTTATTTAAGAATTTTTGTTCCAGACAAAAGTTGGCTTTATGATACGGATGGTTTAGAGGGATTAGAATTTGTTGATTTTGATAAAGCGATGGGTAAAAAAAGTTTTGGGGTATTGCATCAAATTCAGTTGGGGAAAACAAAAATAGTTGAATTTGATTACTATTTGCCAGAAACAATTACTTTTGATAATTATCAGTTATTTATTCAAAAGCAACCTGGTGTTGATAAATTGCAGGGTAAAGTAAAGGTAATTGATAAAATGGGGGATATGAAACAATACACAGTTGATTCTGATCGAGATGTGAAAATAATTATTGGCTCCAAAAAGGACCAAAAGCAAGAACAAAAGACTTTTCAAAAAGATAAAACAGTTTCAGTGGCGACTTTTGTTGATGTTGAGAACTTTTAGGAAGTTTAATCCCTGGGAAGTTTTCAGGTTATACAAAAAATTTTTGATTTTAAGTTGCCCCCTTTTTAAAGACAAGTTATAAGGAAAAGTCAACCCGTACCTTAAAAAAATAATAAAGAAATTTACGAGCAGTAGCAATAACAGCTGTAAAATAATGCTTTCCATCATTAATCAGTCTCTGATAATACTCTTTAAAAATGTCATTATGTTGTTTTAAACTCCAACCAATTTGAAAGAGTATTTTACGATAGTAAGCATTACCTCTCTTAGACAAATGAGAAGCCCCTGACCAATTACCAGATTGTCTAGCTCTAACATCTAAACCAAAGAAAGCAACTAGTTTTTCACGACTATCAAACTCTCTGCCAGCTATAGCCGTAGAAAGAACAGAAGCTTGAAAAAGAGAGATCCCAGGAGTTTCCGCTATTTTACAAGCGAAGTCATCAGCTGTTTCTTCTATAATCTTCCTACAAGCTGTAATAGCTGTTTCTATTGATTTTAAAGCTTCCTCTAGAGCAGTTAAGTCCATGGTTACTCCTAAGGTTTCAAAACTCTTGATAGCATCATTTAAACTTCTTGAAAATCTTTGTTTAGTCTTTTCTAAATTTTTTAAAAGAGACTGAAAACGTTTGTTTTTAAGGGTTTCACGAGAATCAAAGAATTTAGGTAGATTAGGTTCTAATTTACCAATCTCTGCTAATCTAAAAGCATCAATACGATCAGATTTAGCATCACGGATAGAAGACCTTTGGTATTTCTTGGTAATTAGAGGGTTAATTAAACGAACATCATAGTTAGCTTCAGAAAGAGATAAACAAGCAATCCAATGATACCAACTAGTTGATTCAATAACAATTTTAGGAGAATTAGGAGCATATTCCTTTAGCCATTTAATAGCTTTAGCAACTCCTATTTCTGAGTTAGAAAAGGTTCGTGTTTTGTTAGTATTGATAGCAAAGTCTAGTTTGTCCTTAGCAACATCAATACCAACATAGTCTCTGGTTTTCATGCGTGTTGTATTTAATGATTAATAATGTTAAAATCTAAACAAACCTCTATTGATAGCCTACTTATTTATCGATCCTCTAGGGGATAACAAGTTATTGATCATATGGGTTTGTTTACAAGCGGTGAGCTAGTCTTTATTAGATGCTTAAAGCAATAAGGGGGGTTTGTACTCACCGCTCGTAGATTTCTTTATTATTATAGCACATGTCTTTATAGTAGG
>WGDO01000086.1 GCA_015493225.1 Patescibacteria group bacterium | reverse complement strand
TTTTATTAATAGAAGTACTAATGCTCCCGCAGAAAGTTTTAATGCAAAACTAAAAGGATTTAGAACGCTAGTCAGAGGGGTTGTAGATAAGAAGTTTCACCTTTTTAGGGTTTTTAAGATTTTTGGATAACCCTAAAATGAGAGTGACCCTTGATTGTTTTAATTCAAGCGGGGGTGTTATTATTTATTGGGTTTAAGCAGTGGTAAAATAAATATAATAAAACAAAATATATGTTTCTCCAAAACACAATTTCAAAAAGAATTGTGTTTTTTTAAAGATGTGTTATAATGTGAAAGTAGAGATAGGGGTAGGGGTAGGGGTATATAAAACATTAAAACAATAATTATATAAAATATTTAATCATTAATAAAATAATAATATGAAAAAATATATTCAATTTAATTATTAACAAAAAAACAGATGAAAAAAATAAATATAATAAGCAGTTTGTTGGCAGCATTAGTTGGAGTTGCCGTTGGGTATTATTTTCTTGGAAACGGAACATCCAATACTGCGAAGGTTACTAACAAGAAAGATACTAAGCAGGGGATTAACAAAGGGGAACATCAATTTGATTCTACAGACGCGGAGGAAGAAGGGTATTGGTATTCCCGTTATAATCTTGGCAATTTGGTTATGCGCTCTGGCATGGGAAAAATTATAGTACCAAAAAAAGAAGTAATGATGAAAATGTTTGCCATGGCTGATGCTGATTTTGATCCAGCAAAAATGAAAAAAGGAGATACAAAGTACGGCGATGGTGACCATGTAATTGCCCCCAAAAATCCTGCTATGCTTGCCACTATTTATCAAAGTGGTGACCCACATTATCTTACCAAATTTGTAGCTTCCGATTTTAACACCCAACGGTGGAGTCAAGATAAAATGAATAAAAAACTTACGGGACTAGCCAATGGTTTCACTATAATGAAAGAAACTGAGTGGGCAAGGCAATTTCATGTAGATGATCATTTTGGTGCTCCAACTTCAGATTTTGGTGCCTATTGGCGTTTTGTCGGTGAAGTTATGAGCCTGGGAGCAAAGATGCAAAGTAAATCTTTTCTAAATAATATATCAAATTATGATCTTTCCGGAGGCGGTGATGCAGTAATGTTAATGGCGCTATCTGATTTAGCCGATTTACTTTCCGTAAATAAACTTGCTCATTCTGATGTCCCTAATAGATATCAGGATAAAGAAATGGCAACCATAATAGCAGAAGGTGCAGATAAAGTTTTTGCTATGGTTAGTCAGAAAGAGCCAAAAACCATCAAGGAAACGTCTTTGGATATTCAGTCTATGGTGTGGTACGCCGCTAAAACAAAAAATGAAAGTAATAAGAAAATTGCTTTAACTAAAATTGTTTCTCTTGCCCATCAATTAGAAAAAATGACGCCGGCTAAAGCTTCTGATCAAGCCTATTATTTGCGAGGACTTATTGATGCCAAACGTACTTTGGGTATTAATAATGGATCGATAAAATCAGTCGGAGCTGATTTTCTAGATGGTTTTGATTTAAAGAAGGGTGTCTTTACTAATCAAAAAGAGTATAGTATTGATGAAGTAGGAGCCATTATTGGCGCCATTAATGCTATTCGTATTTTTGAGGCAGCCGACATTGATGGCGATTTAGCTGAGGAGGTATTTAAAACATTTCATGAAGAAGCAATTAATAAAGGTGGGCTACAAATATCTGCTCCACCAATAAAGGTTGCTAAATCTCCTTTTGAGTACGAGGGAGAACCGGAAACTTATTTCCGCTATGGAAAATCTCAGCCCGTACCACCAATGGCTGGCGGTAAATTTGGTGTCGCACCCGTATTTGCTTCAAAAATTCAATATAAGAATGGAAAATGGTCCGTTGTTGATTCTAATTTTGATTCAGCAGGTGCTATGCACACTTCCAATGAAATGATTTGGTTACATTACGATGAAATTAATGGTTTTCCAGAAGTTAATTTAGCAGGTTCCCTTTAGGAACGGTTAGGGTATACACTCTAAAGACAACCCTTTGTTAGGGTTGTCTTTTTTTAAAAGATTGCTATACTATAGGGGTGGGGGTATGTAGTTCGTGAAGCCTATAAAGTTTACGAAGTAGGCATTCGGCAGTCAAGAGTATATGAAGTTAAAGGTTAAAAATTAAAAGTTAAAAATATAAAATTATGAAAAGTATTAAATGTTGTCAGAAAACAATTAACAAAAAAGAAGAATGTGAATGTAAAAACTCATTAGATCATCTCAGTAGAATTGAGGGGCAAATTAAAACATTAAAAAAATATATAGAAGACGGAAAGCGTTGTGAGGATGTAGCAGTTTTAACAACTTCCATTGCTAAATCATTTGACACCCTAAGGTCTAGAACCTTAAAGAATTTTTTTGTTAATGAAGTCCTTTCAGATAGAAAATTTTCCAAAAAACAATTGGAAAAAATTGATAAAATTTTTAAACTTTATAAAAAATAATATGAACACAGAAAAAATATTTAATTTTGGAGAAAAGGTGGAAGAGTTTAAGGTTCCTGTTTTAAATGAAAGAGAAGTAAGAGCCGGAGCTGGAATCTTATTCTTTTTTGCGATTATTTCTTTTTCAAACTCTTGGTTCGTCGGAGATTTTTCTATGATTAAAATTTTTGACATTGCTTTTTTGATTGATTTTTTCATTAGAATTTTTATTAATCCAAAATTTTCTCCAAGTTTAATTATTGGAAGATTTGTCACTAGTAATCAAAAACCAGAATATGTAGGTGCTGCCCAGAAAAGATTTGCTTGGGCCTTGGGATTTGTTTTGGCTTTGATAATGTTTTTTCTTGTTGTTTTGAATAACATTATTGGTCCCATTAATTTATTTATCTGCTCATTATGTTTAATTTTTCTTTTCTTTGAGTCGGCATTCGGAATATGTCTTGGATGTAAGATGTATAATTTATTTAAAAAACAAGGGGCAATTTTGTGCCCAGGGGGAGTGTGTGAAAAAAATAAAAAAGAAAAAATACAAAAAATAAGTATATGGCAGGGACTAATTGTTGTAGTGTTTATTTTAGCTGTTGGATATATTACCAATGCTAATTTTACAAAGAAGAACAAGGAAATATTAAATATTCCCAAAGAAAATATTAATGTAAAAAATGATGCCGGAATTAATATAATTAAAGACAACAATCTAATTAAACCACCCTCCAATAAAGATTGCGAAGTTCCAGATTGGGCAATAAAAATAGGTCATGAAGAAAAATGGAAACTTCATCATGGGTGTGAATAGTCCAAAAAAGCAAGCGAAAGCTTGCTTTTTTTGGACGATATTTTTGTAAATGAAACTAATTTGAGTTTAATTTATCCATTACAAAATCAACATCTTTATCTCCCCGCCCACTTAAATTCACAATAATGATTTTATTGGAATCTAGTGAGGGAGCGAGTTTTATTGCCTGAGCAATCGCATGGGCACTTTCTAACGCAGGAATAATTCCTTCAGTTTTAGAAAGTAAATGAAAGGCACTCAAAGCTTCCTTGTCATTGATTGTGACATAGTCAACGCGAGAGACATCTTTCAGATAAGAATGAACAGGTCCAACACCGGGGTAATCTAATCCCGAGGCGATAGAATGAACCGGAAGAGGCTCCCCCTGAGAATCTTGCAATAAATAAGTAAACATGCCGTGAATTTTACCGGGTGTACCGAGTGTTAGAGTTGCCGCGTGATCGCCAGGCTTAAAACTTCGTCCTCCAGGCTCAACACCAACCATTGATACATCATCGTTCATAAAAGCTTTAAATAAACCAATAGCATTTGAGCCTCCCCCAACACAGGCCAATAAATAATCTGGAAGTATATCAGCTTCTTCTAAAATTTGTTTGCGAGCCTCACGACCGACCACGGATTGAAAATCTTGTACCATTTCTGGAAACGGATGAGGGCCGACTACGGAACCAATTCCAAAGAATATATTTTTATAATCTTTTAGATAAGCACCAAAGGCACTGTCAACAGCATCTTTCAGGGATTTACGGCATATAGTGCCCAATGGGACCTAAAACAACTTTTTCCACATACCTTTCTTAAAACAATTAGAAGAATTTAAAAGAATTAATTCAATTAGTTTTTTCTTTCTTGGTGTACAAATTCCCCTATGAGCACCAACTCTAACTTTTAAA
>WGDO01000085.1 GCA_015493225.1 Patescibacteria group bacterium | reverse complement strand
TTGTATTGTGTCCTGAATTCCCATATTTCATCCGTTAATTTTTTAAACAATTTCGGGTCATTTGATTTCCGGGCTTTATGAACGTTAAAAATTATTTTGTCACGTGCTTTTTCTTCAATACTTTCAAAGAACTCAATGACATCCTGCAAAAAATCAACCTCAAATCTATTTTCCATTTACAATAAAATTCAATTCTCAACAAATATACGTATTTCTTAATTAGGAAACATGGTTTTTGAAAAAAATATTTTCAACTTTCTTGGAATTAGCTTTTTTTAATTGGTGCATAACGTGACCGGCTATGGTGCGTGCCGCTTTCTTACTTCTAATTTTCTTAGCTTGTAATTCCTTCCAAATATACGACTATCTTTCTTAATTACAAGTAAGTGAGGCATGCACTATAAGCCATTGTTGTGTGGCCGTACTTTTATTAATTTGTCATATAATTCCGTTTTCTTTATGAATTTCTTAGAATTCCATTTTGATTCTGATTCAATTTTTATAATTCCAAAATAATCTAAAAATCTGTTAAAGGTACGTAATGAATAACAGCCTGAAGCTTGCTTTTCTCTTGGCCGGAAATTTGAAGGCTCTATCTGTTCAATTAACAACGGAAAAGCTGAGAAATATTTTTTTGAATAAAATGAATCTTCTCGCTTTTCTGAACCGTATTTACTTATTAGAATTAATGAAAACCCAAAGCCAAGTTGCCCAATTTGATTATTTCCGTATCCATCGTAATAAGCCCAATTAAATCTTGTTCCAAAAGTTGTAATAATATTTTCAAATAGTTTACGGTTATCATTTAATTCTTTTTTCCCTTTTTTGGTCAAACTCAATTTTTTATTACGTTTTTTTATAATTCCTGATAATTCGGATAATATTCTTGTTAAGTTTATTGACATTGAATCTGTTTCTTTATATAATTTTGAAATTCCAGATTCAATCATTTCGTCTTTGATAAATCCTTGGTCGTAAATATTTGAAACAATTTTTGTTGGTAAAAAACCTTTAGCTGTTAGTCTTAATTCTCCCTTTTCGTCTATAATTTTCAGAAGATATTTTATCTGTTTTAAAATCGGAATATTATTATAATCCGGTTCTGATAATTCCAATAGTTGAATTGGGCTATTTTTTCCAAATGTGTTATAAAGAATGTACTGCATTTCTGTCGGCGAATACCCTTCAAAATCTGGTATTCCTCGATTATTTTGCTCATTCATTATTTGGTCAATATGTTTCTGTATTTCGTCCATGCTATCATTTTTTCTACGTGCGCGCTGGATTCAGTATGCCACACAACGGTACGGGCTATGCGACGTGCCGCAGTTTCAAAGTTATATTTTTCTGTTTACCTATATTTTCATTTAACGCTTAATTGTCAAATATACAACTAATTGCGGCATGACGTATAGCCGATGTTACCTGCTGTTTTTGTTATCTTAAAATCGTCAAGCCATATATTATAATTCCCAGAAAAAAAAGGCCAATTTGAAATCTATGACATTTCCATGTCATGTTTCCTAATATCTTAGATTCTTTTCTGAGTTTTTCAAATTTATCAATTACACTTGATTCTGTAAAATCATTTTCAGTTATAAATTCTGTTTTTCCACGAAAATGTTTCCAAAATATTGGACAATTCTGTTCATTAGTGATGTTAGGTATTTTACTGGTAATAAGGCCTTCTGTTCTATTTTCATTTAATGCAATCTTCTTATTTCTCGTTAGAAATCTTTTCCGAGTAAGAGCAAGATGTCTCGTAATTCTAAGATCAAATAATCTGCTTAAGATAGCTTTAAAACCAAATCCTACTGACATTATAGTTGAAATTGTTCCAACAATAAATAAAGTTAATATGTAACTGAATTCAGAGTCACATGAAAAACTCATATTTGGAAATTTATCTCTATCTGTTATGATATATCCTAAGAAAGCAATTCCAATTGTTGTAAACAGATTAATAGAGTAACCTAATTGGTTTATTGTTTTATCTGTCCAGAAATTATTTCTATTAATATATTCTTGTAATTTATCCTTAAATTCGGCATCAGTCATTTTTTCTATATTCTTAGTCTTTTAATAGCAGGCAATCATTGTTACCTGCCGTTTTGTGTTCAAATCAATATAATGTAAATATCATTTTACCAAGAAGATAAAACAGATGGGTCTTTACCTGTTTTTTCTTTATATCTTAAACAAAGTTTCTTAAGTATGTAATTGTTATCATCTGTAGATAGATTATAATCAAATCTT
>WGDO01000084.1 GCA_015493225.1 Patescibacteria group bacterium | reverse complement strand
GTGCGGAACACGGCACGCTGGCCTTTGGCGAAACAAAGGCAGGATCAAACGGGCAGTTGTGCCCTGAAAACAGCAACTTAAGTGTTTTAAAATAAATTGAAAAAATCATGAAAAAAATAATTACAGGAATTGCGGTCATATTGTTAATGGTGCTGGTCTTTACAAAGTGCAATAATAAATCGATCGAGAAAATTGAACCGAATTTTACAGAAGAAGTACAGAAAATAGAAAAAAATATTAACGAAAAAAGTATAGACATTCCAAAATATATTACTCCTTATGATTTAAATAATCAGTCTTTTTTTAAAAATCTTTCGGAGATATTTTTGAAGAAAAAATCTGAAAGATTTTCAAAAAATGATTTGGATAATTTAATCAATAATACTTTAAAAAGATATAGGAACAATCTCATCATTAGTAATGAAAACTTAAAATCTGAAAAAAAATTAACACCAAATGAAGAATTGATATTTAAAAGTTATTTTAAAGAATTGAATAATAGTAATTTATCCAAAATAAAGATAACAAATTATTATATTAGTCAAATTGTAAAATTAAATCTTTCAAAAAAGAGTTTACAGATTACCCTGAACACCTTAAGTTTTATAAGACAACTAATGGTTTCAATAAATTATGATAAAAGTGTAAATTTGCATCAAACGATTGAAGATTATGATGGTTGCGTTGATGCATGTATGAGGGCAAAAGCTGATGCTGTATTTTTTTATGGTAATTGGGTTGATCAAGCTGAATTTATTTTTTCGGCTGCTGAAACTACGGCTTGGTGGATTGGTTCTTGTATGTGGCATTGTGCCTGATAAAAAAGTTCAATAATGAAAAATTTAAATTTATACAAATTTGAGTTTCTGTTACCTGTTCTTGCTTCGGTTTTATATTTTTTTTCAGTAAAGCAGGTCATCCCAAAAGTTTTATACGTTGTTTTTGCGACAGCGACAGGGATTTATTTTTTCCCGATAAAATTGTTTTTTGATAAGATATTTTCCGGCAAAATGTTAAAAGACAAGTTAATAGAATTAATCTCCATCATGATTTTTTCTCTGCTCGCAGTTTTTTCATTTTTTTTACTTTTGGGAAAAGCAAATGCAACTATAAAAACTTCTTTTGAGATACTTTCCATTTTAAATGTACTATTTGTAATTTATTATTCTGTTTTTGATTACAGAAAAGATGCCTTTATTGTCCATCTTGGATTTACCATTTTAACCTCAGCAGTTATGGGCGTATGAAGTACTTCCACCCTTTCTGTCCTTTCAGGTCATTCCCGACTTGAAAGGACTAAGGTGCTGCCCGTTCCTTATGAAAGGTATGTTGTTCGGGCAGCCTAACCAATTGTTGCACAACACGCTAAATATTAGTATATCAGTGAATAAACCGGTAGCCATAAAGAGGGTTATGAATTTTTTCCGATATTAGCCGGATTAACCTCAAAATTTAAAATTATGCCTACTCAGTCTGCTTTGGAAGCACTGAAACATTTGCGTGATCCCGCCACTTTTCAATGGTATGTTGTTCCCCTGTTTGCTTTTGTGGTGTATGTGTATGCTGTGGAGGTAGAACGAAAAAACTGGAGTTTGGTTTTTGCCGGACTGGCTTTCTGGGGAATGGACTGGTTTAATGAGATAGCGAACTCGCTGGTTTTTCACTTTACACAATTTGCCCCTGTGTGGGGAGCTCCCGGAAAATCGGCCTACGAAATTCTTATCGGGCTGAACATTGAAATCAGTTTTATGTTTGCCATTGCCGGGATTACTTTTGCCAAAATGCTGCCTGAAGATAAAAAGATGAAAATCCTCGGTATTCCCAACCGCTGGTTCTTCGCCATTGTCAATTCTATTTTTTGTGTGATGGTGGAAATGTTGCTTCATGCTGTCGGTGCCCTTACCTGGGACTACTCGTGGTGGAATGCCGGGGCACCCTGGCTTATCGTCATTTTTGGCTACCTCACTTTTTTCACTGTTTCGTATTGGGTGTTCGATATGAAGACTATCCGGAAAAAGGTGGCCACACTGGGCGTGATTTATGGAATAGATTTACTGGCCATCCTGATTTTCGGGTTTGTGCTGGGATGGCTATAAGAGGATTTATAGAAAGCCTGACCAAAGCATTCATTCGGAGTATAGAGGAAAATAAATCACTGTTTCAGGCATCCCCGCCCGAAAAAACAAACCCCGCCTTTTTTTGATAAAATTTATTTTACCGAAAAAAATAATACACCTTTCATTGTAACAGCTTGTTATAATTTAATGCTAAAACCTTCATATGTTAAATTCGAAAAAAAACCTTCAAAAATTTTGTTTTTATAGTTTTTTTTTTGCTTTGCAAAAGAAACCGACCGGAAACCCGACCGTTTAAAACAACAGGCCCGCCTTTTCTGCCGGTTCCGACAACCAAAACCAAATTGAAAGAAATGGAACGAAAATTCAATAAAGGGAGAAAACTACCCCCTTTGATTGAAACGAAATACTTATGCGAAAAATAAACCATTAACAAAGAAAGGAGGTAGCGCGGCAAAGATACAAAACGAAGTTAAACTCTGCCGGTTTTGGAAGAAAATGAGTACAAAATGCGGCATGCAGCAATTGCTGAAAGACAATAAACATATTCCAAATTTTGTAACAAAAATGTAACTATGAAAAATAAAATTATAAAAACATCTGTTTTTCTTGGTGTATTTCTTGTTGGTTTACTACTTTTGTTAACACGATGTCAAAAAAATAATGTTGTCAGAAGGGCCAATGAAAATTATATTGAGAAAGCTAAAACATGGTTTGATGCTCATCCCAAGATGAATCAATTCGCTGTTTTGTCTTATTCGGAAAAACCAGACTGGGGCAAAGCCTTTTATCATAAAAATGGAGATAAGATAGCGGTTGAAATCCCTGTAAAACTTAAAAAAGGAATGGCTATCATGATCCACGATACGGTAAGCAAGAATGTAATAAACCGGATTGTTTTTGTTATGGACAATAAAAATACGGTAAAATCATTTTATGAGCTCATCAAACCGGATAAAGCGCACGTTGCAACTCCGGAGAAAATTAATTATTTCAATGTCCCTGCTGATTTTTCGGGAACAATAATGGCAACTAATGAAAACACAGGCATCCGGCAATACAGGCAATATGCACAGGGAAAACCATACCATTTTAAAAGCGAAGGCAAGTTGCCGTATTATGATTGTTGGCGTATTGTCGAAGTATATTCAGACGGCTCTTATGAACCGGTTACCGATTGGGTGTGCGATGTAACTTATGGAGGAGGCGATTCGGACGGACATGGCGGTGGCGGAAGCTCGAATGGCAAAGGTAACGGTGGGAAAACCTCTAAACCCTGCCCGGGAGATCCGGTAAAAAACCCGGAAATTGCGGCGCAGTTAGGTGCCTCCGGTTTAAATGGTGGAGAGTTTGGATGCACAAGATATGATCCGGATGACACATGTGGAGGTATAAAAGGAAAAAAGTTCCATAATGGTATAGATATTAAAAATGCTTACGGAAATCCTGATTATGCCATGTATGGAGGTACGGCCAAAATAAAAACTCAATATGACAAAAATGGGAAAGTTGTAGGTGCAGAATATTATGTAGATGTAACCAGTGTGGTTAATAATCAAACTGTTCACATCCTCTATTTTCACATGCAAGAAGATGGCAGGGTCAGTGGGCATGTCAATGCCGGAGATGTTATAGGCTATCAAGGTGATTCTGGGAATTTAGGTGATGCAATAAAACATCATCATTCCGTTTCACATGTACATATTAAAGTAAAGGTAAATGGGAAAGCTGTTGATCCAAAACCTTATTTTGCTACAAAATTTGATGGGACTGGAACTGGCAAAAGTCCGTGCAGTAAATAATTGAAATTGTTTAATTTTAAAAAATATAATCATGAAAAAATTATTTTTTGTCTTATTCTACTTTATTGGCATACACTTTTTGGGTTACAGTCAGACAAATTCTTATTTTCAGGATATGAATTTTATTTCATGGGATGAATTCACGCATGTTTCATTTGATGGAATTACCTTGGGCAAGATTATGCAAACCAAAGGTGATACGACTAAAGTGAATGCACTTTTTGGGAAGTCTATGCAGTATAGGAAATCCAATGATCCTAATTATTACTGGATTAGCTTTGGTAATTCTAATATTTCGTTTTCTTTCGATGAACTGGCTTCGGGTTTGTCAAGTCTTGAAGTTGAAAACTCTAAAGTGACAGTAAAAATAGGAAGTAAAATTATTCATATTGGGGATTCCATTGATAAGTTGGGAAATGTTAAGATTTTAACCGGTACTGATGGAAACAAATCCATCGAATTTTTATCAAAAGACGCAGACGATGAATGGATATCTATTGAGTTTGATCAAAGTACCAAAAAGATTACCAAAATATCTTTTAAGTCTGCATAACTAAAACGTCAGTTTAACTATTTTAGCAGGGGGCCGGCTTTTCGGCTCCCTGTAATATTTATTTTTATTCAGGAGGAATGTAATGAAAAAAATAATTTATTTTGCTTTGATTTTTTTTATTGGCATAAATACTTCCTGGGCACAAGGTTCACGATATGCTAAAGATATTATTGTCAGTAAAGATGTGACTATTAACAGGATTCCTGTATTACAGATAGATACTTTTTCTTTAATTCAGCATTACGGACAGCCGAATTCCATTACCCCGTATTTTAATGAAATGGAAAATATAAATGGTAAATATTACAATTATAATGGGGTTAAGTTTTATCTTGAGAAAAATATGGTTATGAATTTTATTGTAACGGGTAAGCAATATAGTATTACCCCTTACAATATAAAAGTGGGAGATAATATTAACCTGTTAAAATCTTACTTCCCCCTAAGTTTTAAGAACATGAAAAGCGATGCAAATGGATATTATGTCGGAATCAATATTAAAGAAACCGACAGATATCTTTTCATTCAAGCCGGCAGCAACTCTGTGATTACCAAAATCTCTGTCAATTCTTATTAGATTACATTTGATTCCTGCCCGTCCGTTTTTATTCGGGCGGGTTATTGAAATTATCTGATTTGGTTTAATGCTGTTTTTTTGTAAATTTGGTGCTATAAAACTCTGAACCAGAAAAGGTAATTCGATAATTTTAAATATTAAGGGGAACGACTGTTATGTCCAAATAGAAGCCGATTCAAATAATATTATTACAAAAATTGATATGGGAGATTATTAATATTGCAGTCTTGATAGTTAAAGTGCCTTCCCCTGACTGCTTTTGTTGTCGGCAAAAGCTTTGGGGGCAGGCATGTTGATTTATTAAAATAGCTATTATGAAAAGATTACTTGTGTTGGTTTTGTTTGCGTTTGGACTAATATTTACAGGTTTCTCCCAAACGAACACGTATTATCAGAATAAAAATATACTTTCTCCGGAGGATTTTTACAACATTTCTTTCAACGGCCTTACTTTGAAGCGTATTATTGCCACTAAAGGCGACGCTGCTAAGGTAAATGATTTGTTTGGTATGTCCATGGAGACGAGTAAATCAGACGATTCCAGCTATTACTGGATTAATTTCTGGAACGGGGCAATTAGCCTGACCTTTGATGAGTTAATAGGTAACCTTGACTTATCAGGACTTGATGTTCTCAACAAGTCGGTTGCCATAAAAATCGGAGACAAAGTAATTCATCTCGGTGATTCCATTGATAAGCTGGGAAGTGTTAAAATTTTTACAGGTATTAATTCCGGAATAAAATTTATTCTTTTCCTTCCTCAGGGTGCCGATGGCCAATCTTTACGGATTGACTTTGATCCGGCAACAAAAATAATAACGAAAATAAGATACAGGTCTACATAAGCAGGAATATTCTAATTTATACAAGGTGGTCAATTATACAGGCTACCTTGTATTTTTTCAGGTACAAACAGTATTTCCCTAACTTTTTTCCGGCTGTTTCGGGTGTCCCCGCATACCGTTTCGGGCATCCCCGCCCGAAATCGTTTGTGCGGTTATTAGGTATGATATTGTACACAGTTGAACTGAATGATGCATCAGTTCGGGGCAACATGCGGCCCGTTGGGCAGGATGGGGATTTTCAGAACATACTCCACGTACTGAAAATAGTAGAAAAGCATGTGGTTCAGTTTAAATCCGTAGTTCACACTGGGGTCGTAGCCCACAATGGGTTCAAAAAAAGGATTTTTAATGGGGTCAGTGGCTTTGTTGTTCCATTCGGAAACGTATTGCCGGTTCCAGTACTCGTAATAGGATTGCGTGCGTGATAAATATTGTCAATTATACTTGATATTTTGTAAAAGTTTCATACTTTTGTAAAGTATAGTTGATAAAATACAGTAATTACCAGAAAATATTAATCATAATGGACAACAAATATGATTTTAGGAAATACCTGAAAAAGTATATCAAAAGAGCACTTTATTTTGCAAAGGTAGAGCCCTTTATGGACAAAGAAATAATCAAGGTACTTATCGGGCAAAGACGTACCGGTAAAAGTTATTTGCTGTATCAGCTAGTGGATGAGGTGCAGAAAAAGAACCCGGGAAGCAATATTATTTACATTAACAAGGAACTTTCTGATTTTGATTTTATTACCGGCTACGAAGAGCTGAATGCTTTTGTAAACGGGCAGACAAAACCGGGCAGGAATTACCTGTTTATTGATGAAATTCAGGATATAGCAGGATTCGGAAAAGCATTACGGAACCTCCTTGCCACCGGAAGATACGATATTTATTGTACCGGAAGCAATGCGCAACTGCTCTCCGGGGACATTGCCGGCCATTTGAGCGGAAGGTTTCTTGAGATAAAAGTATACGGATTGAGCTTTAATGAATTCCTTGCTTTTCACCGGCTGGAAAATGAGGATGATGCTTTGCAAAAATATATGC
>WGDO01000083.1 GCA_015493225.1 Patescibacteria group bacterium | reverse complement strand
GCTTTTCTACCTCTTTTTTAGTTAAAGGAAAATATTCTTGAGTGATGGTTTCATTGTAAGCAAAGGGAGATAGTTCTGGAGGAAAAAATTCCCCGTATTTATACTCCCTGCCTTGCTTATCAACATAGGGCATTTCATTCATATGCTTTTTAATCTTTTCTACCATTGGGAAGTATTCTTCTTTAGTGTATTGTTTGTTGAGGATATGGTATTGTTTATTTTTTAAACCAACACAACCAAAACAATTCTTTAATTGAATAGAAGTTTCGCAATATTCACAGTCACTTAAATCAACAGAATTAAAACAGTATTTTGAATTATAAACTTTATAAGCCGTACTAATTTCACAATTTAATTCTTGTTCAATTGGTCTAGTTACATCCATAGAATCCTTTACCGCCTCGCCAAATTCACCGAATTTAACATTTTCAAATTTATTAGCCACAAAACATTCTTTAGCATTTTTTGAATTGAAAATAATATCACCAGTACAGTTAACAGAATTTATAATTAAGTTTGACCTTCTAATAGTTTGATCTTTTAATTTCTGAAAATTATCGATAACTTGTTTTTTAAATTTCTTATCATCAAAAAATTTATCCCAAACACTTTCGAATTCTTCCTTAGATAATTGTTTATTCAAGAAATAATATTTTTTATGTCTTAACCCAGTTGAACACAGACAATTGGAACAATTTTAGCAATCAAAAAGAAAAGCAGAGGATTGAATATTTTTAATTTGATATGAATAAAATGTTTTGTAACATACTTCTCCATCGGTAACATCATAACAAAGTTCTAATTTTTTCGAATCTTCACAATCTATTGAATCCCTAGAATCATAAATTTTATTACAATTAACACAATTTTCAATACCTACAACCCCTCTGCACAAATAACAATTATTGGAATTTGATACATTTAAGCACCAATTACAATTAGTAGAATTAGTCTCAACCCTATCCCATCTTGGAGCAACTTTTTGTAACTCATGAAATTGTTTAAAAAATATTTTAGAAAAATCATAATCTTTACCACAGTCCGATCCACTAACCTCTTCTGAATACCATTTTTTATATGGAATTACATTAAGCTTTTTATCTTTAGAAAATGGAGATATTAGCCCATCATGTGAATATAAATTTTGTACATTCACAACATTAAACCTCCTTACTCTTCGACAATCCGGACACCAAGTCGGCGCCGGAACTTTTACTTCACTATTTTTATCAGAAATTTTTTTCATAAAACTCAAAATCTTGAGCGTCTACCTCAAAAGATTTTTCACAATTTTGACAGCTTCTTGTTTCTTGCATAATATTTAATTTAATAATTAATCAAGCGAAACCCCTCCCTAAATTCAGGGCGTGGGTTCCGGCTCGATGGTGAAATCACTTTGACAGTTTTGACATTTTTTTGTTTTTGCTTGTTTTTCCGTTGGTATGATTTTTTAATTAATTATTTAATTTGTTTTTCTTTAACTTTTTTCCAACATTCTCAATTTGCTTTATAAAATCTTTCTCAACTTTTGACAAAGCACTTTTATTTTTCTCTTTAAACTTATTATACTCCATATACGCTTTCTTCAAAGCTTGCTCGTGACTAATTTTTCCAGCATTATCAAGAATATCTTTCCCTGTCATCTGCAAAAAACTATCTAATTGTTTAATCCAATCTTTCATATATATCGGCACGTTATTTAAAGCTTATATTTCTGCAACTTCCAAAAAAGCAGTTACCATTCTATTTAAAATATTCAACTCTTTTTCTGTAAGATAGTTTTTTGCAATCTCTACTTCTTGTTTGCTTAGATTATTCCCTTGAAAATTTGTTAAATCTATATTCCTTTTTTTATTATCAACTCTTTCGTAAATAACTTCAGCAGCTGTTTTTCCGTGTGCCGCCCAGTGCATCTTATTTTGAATTGTTTTAAACAATTTAATTGACAACTCCGAGTCTGCTCTGTAATCAATACTGGTAGCATAAATGTCCAAAACCTTACGCCAAAAAACTTTTTCCGAAGATCGAATATCTCTAATTCTAGCTAAGAGTTCTTCAAAATACATTCCACCAGCAGTATTTTTTAGCAATTCATCATTCATTGTGAACCCCTTGATCAAATATTCTTTTATTCGTTCTGTAGCCCATTTACGAAATTGAATGCCTTGTCGAGACTTAACTCTATAACCAACTGAAATGATTACATCCAGATTATAAAAATCAATATTCCTACTAATTTTTCTTTTCCCCTCTATTTGAACTGTTCGGAATTTCCGAACAGTTGATTTCTTTTCCAGCTCCTGCTCATCAAAAATATTTTTAATATGCTCACTAATTGTAGATTTTTATTTTTGAAATAACTCACAAATTTGCGATTGGGTTAACCAAACAGTCTCATTTTCAAAATGAGTTTCAATTTTAACTTTACCACTTTCAGTTTGATAAATTAATATATTTGATTTTGCAAGTTTATTCTTATCCATATAACTAAACTTATTTTTAAATACGTGTAATTTTGCAATCCAATTGCAAAATTACACAACCACAACAATAAGCAATAAACCCTAGACAATAAACCGTGAACTGCAGACCGTGAACCGTGAACTATGAACCAACCTACCGTTTTCCAAAAAAATACTGCCACCAGTAATAATAACTTGCATGTTCAACTTTTACTTCCGCTTTCTTTTCAGCAATATCCTCGGGGAGATTTCTATCGTCATCCTGCACAAAAACAACCTTCTCTCCATTCTTTACCAAATTTAATTTCTCTTTTATTTCTTTCTCCTGAAAATTATCTGAGCTAAAATACTGCACCAATTTATTCAATTTTTTATTTTCCTGATCAAATTTATCAGCTTCTTTTTCAAGTTTATTAATTTCTTTATTGATTGTTCTATATTTTTGAACAGAACTATAGATATTAACTAACAAGAAAAAAATACCCCCCAGTAAAATCACAATTACAAACAATTGAAATCCACTTTTAATAAAAGATGATGTTTTTTTTGTTTTAGTCATTTTGAGTTATTTATTTTGGCAAAAATCAAAGCTCAGTAATAAGCACTATTTATTAATTTTATCCATTAATACTCTATTACATACTCTGAATCAAAGGGATTAACGAAAAAGCAACCATACCAAGTACTCCCAATAGAGAAATAATAATCCAAACAATTCTAATTTTTTTCTTAGTTCTATTTAACATATAAATAAATTAATTATAAACTCTCCATATAATCTTTTAGCTCATCCTTAATATCTTCTCTATCCACAGCATAAGCCAAAATCGCCTTTAAATAATTAACTGGGTCACCCGTAGTCATCCATTGTCCATCTTCCACTTCCTTGGCATAAAATTCCCCGCCATTTTGAATATACTTACGAATAGCATCAGTAATCCAAAGTTCATTTCCCTTACCCAAAGAAGTTGCCTTTAAAACATCCACAATATCTTGATTCAAAATCATTCTTCCAAAATCAGCTAATTGCGATTTAGCTTCTTCCACCGCTGGTTTTTCCACAATATCTTCAATTTGAGTAGTACCATCAACTAAATTAGCAATTCCATATTTAGAAACATCTTCTTTGGGCACTTTTTGCACACCAATCATTAGATGTCCTGTTTCATTATAATCATCAACCATTTGTTTAGCAAAAGGTACTTTAGATTTTACCAAATCATCTCCCCAAATAAACATAAAAGGTTCATCTTTTACCAAGCTGGCAGCAGATAAAACAGGAGTACCATTTCCATAGGGTCCCTTTTGACGAACATAAATAAAATTAGCCATTTCTGCTAAATCAGATATTTCTTTCTGCAATTTTTCTTTACCATTTTTCTTCAAATCATATTCCAAGGCCAAGGAGTGGTCAAAATGGTCTTCCAACGGTTTTTTATCCCAACGAGTCACAAAAATAATATCCTCAATTCCCGCCGCCACTAACTCCTCCACAACCAACTGAATAATCGGTTTATCAACAATTGGTAACATTTCCTTAGGCTGAGCTTTTGTTGCCGGTAATAAACGGGTACCTGAACCAGCCACCGCAATGATAGCTTTTCTAATTTTTTTCATAGTATCAATCTTAATTTCTTAACAACCTTTATTATCTCTCAAACAGAACAAAAAGTCAAATGACATGACGAAACAAAAATCCTAATCGCAACAACTAAAGCTCTTATTATACCATTTCTAAGTAACTATGCCCCCAATAGGTCGTGGAAAATTCTGACCTAGACGCTGTTGAGAAAAACAAAGCGATGCCTTAGTATCATCGAGTTTTTCGAAACAAGTCTAGGGTAGAATTGTCAAGAGATATTGGGTAGAAGTTATTTAGAAATAGTATTATGTTGTAGAATAACTATTAATATATAGCTATCTCACTCTCACAACAATTATTTTTGTTATCTTATTCCCTGCCTTATCATAAGCACGAACTTTTAAAGTATATAATCCTTTTAAAGTTCCCACTGGGATAATGAATTCTGGTTTTTTAGTTTTATGTTTTTTTCCTAAAAAATAATATTTATAATACTTAATTCCGGTTTTTACTTTTTTAGTTTTTTTTCTGTCAGTAGCCCTGAAAACAACCTTATCTCCAGCTTTTTTACTAAAAAATGCTGACAAATGAATAAACTTTGGCTTTTTGGTATCAATCTTAACTTTATACTTATAAGATTGCCCTAAAAAATTACCGGCACTGTTAAAATACTTAAATTTTAACTTATATTTACCATTCTTTTTAAATTTTTTATTTAATTTCCACTCACCATTTGTTCCAACTATTGTTTCCCTCTTTAATTTTCCATTAATAAAGAGTTGTACTCTTCCATTAACTAATTTTTGATTTCTTGCTTTAAAGGAAAGTTTCTTTTTCCTCAAATATAGTGTCTTCTTTTTATGTAGTTTATATTTTTTATGAAAATGTTTAACTTTTATTTTTGGAATAATTTTATTTACATCCATAGTATTAACACTGGTATAAATACAATTTTGCTCTAAAGTTGAAGAAACACCAATACAAGTTGAAGTTGTAGTATCAAAACTCGTCACATTCAACACACCAGAAATATTTCCAGCACTATCAGTTACTGTAATTGTACAGTTATTGTGCGTTCCAGCAAGCAAAGGATTAAAAGTAATTGTGTTATTACCAGCAACAACTGAGGTTGTACTAGAAGAACAATCTCCTCCATAAGTTATGGTTCCGACTTCATCGGAGCTAAAAGAATAGTCAGGAGTGATATCATTAGTTGGAGTTGTAACGGGAGTTACTTCGGTGATTGTAGGAGCAGTGATATCAGCAACGGTAGCAATTGCCCCCGTAATATTTCCTGCTGTCAAGACATGACCAAAATCATCAGATAATTCATTAACTCTTAATGATAAACTCGTTGTACCTTCTGCAACCATTGTTTTAACATGAATAGTAATTAAATGTTTATTATTTCCATTAGCATAACCATTAGCAGTTATTCCCGCAAATCTAAAATGTCCATTAGCAATATCACCTGAATTAGACGTCATTATATAATTAATTGTATCCAAACCTTTGTCAAAACCTTTGCCTGTATCTAAAGAAGGATTTACACCTCGGATTGTATCAATTGTTATTTTAGTTGGATCAAAGTCTAAATACATATTAAATGCACCTAGATTCTTACCACCTGTATCAATATGTACATCAATATCAAAATTTGTATTAGCTCCAATTTCTTGTGTAGTTGGTGCAATCCAAACATCACCCTCAGCTGCCTGAGCAATATTACCTACAATTAACATCAAAGATGCACAAATTATCCCTATATATATTTTTTTCATATTTTTTATTACTATTTATCTTGTAGACTAATCATATTATCTTTATAATATAACATATCAATTAATAATTACATAAATTTATAAAACATAATTTCTCACACACCTGGTCATTCCCACATACGCAAGAATAACATTTTTTTATGACTAGAGGTGTGAAATGTTACTACAAAAAACTATACATATACAACATTATTCCACAGTGACCAAAAATGTATCCTCTGGCAATTGACCATCTCCCCAGTCACTGGCAAAAAGTACCTGGGTACCATCAGGGGAAACCCCCACCTGCGTATAACCAGCATTGCCAGTGCTGTTATGAGTTTGTGCAAAACGTTCCACTGTTCCACTACCATCAAGTTTGAATGCAAAGACCTCTCGAACCCCAGATCCATTCCATAAATATCTCGTATTGGCATAACACCATCCTGGGCGTTGATAATTACGACAACTTATATGTCCTCCATTATATTTATCTGGAAGCAAGCGCACCCGAGCAGACCCATCAAGTGGATACATCCAAATACCTGTATTATCCTCTCCATTAAGGGTACCAAAACCAAACTGTACATACACCTCCTTATCATCAACATCAAGTCCCAAATCTCCATGATCTCCATGTTCTGCTAATCTTCTTATGTGATTTAAATCTCTATCATATTGTTCTATGGTATATTCTTGCTCCGGGTCATCCTTTTTACTACGATAATTAACAATCACATAATTACCCAAAGCAGAAATTGATGCCCAATCAAACATCTGATTACTTTCAGCACCATCTGTGTTGAAATTTCCACCACCATCTTCAGCGTACCACTTCATATCATTAAAAGTTTTTTGCGATTCTATAGTGTTATAGTCCGTACCATAATTATTCTTTATATGATAGACAATAAGTGTCACTCTATTTGTATCTTTTTTTCTTCCAGCAAAAACAACATAATTGTCTTGATAATCCAAATTACCTTCATATTTGCCAAGCTTCAATTCATCATACTCACTTTTCATAAATGTGGCATTTGGCATATCTGTATATGTAATTGTGTTATTTTGATTGTCTATTGTCGCCTTCATAAAGACAAATCTATCCGCCCGCACATCTATACCATAAAAAACATTTGACTCATATGAAGACCATTTCATCTCTGTTAAACTACCTCGCAAATGCTGATTTGTTGTCAATGGTGACTCAGAAAAATCATCTGCATTATAAAGTCGATAACCCAAACGAATTAATGTCATATCTGCATTCCATGATTGAGTTTTGGGATAGTTGTGTGCATTACCACTTTGATTTGCTCGATCTGTAATACGTGTTACCCTGTTACCAAAAACCGGATCGATGTATGAGGCTAAATAATTTGGCTCGGCTACATTAGCTTCCTGTTGATCATCAAAAACAGTATCATCTGGATATGTTTTTCCGCCCAAATATTGATGACAATAATCTATATCCATTACTTCTGATCTGTTTTTATGACTATTGCAACGATATGGATATTGAAAAATTTCCCTTACATTTTGCAAACCTGTATTATATGGGTCATCATTACCAACTTCCAACGCAGTGTCATGCGCTTGTTGCGTACCCGCACCAAAAGTATAGTCCATGAGAGCGTCCAGTGGTTTAAGCACTCCCTGCATATCTTCCACTGGTTTATCTCCAGAAGGATAACCATGATTAGCATTTTCTTGATCGTAGACTTGATAATCTTTCTTATTGTTAGCAATAGAATCTAGTAGCGCATATTCACCCAGTGGGATACGTGCGTCCGTCTCTCCACCGTCATCACCAAATTGCAAAATAACAATATTACTATTAGTAGGAAGACTTCTCATCCGCGCACTAGTCATCTCAAAAGCAAACCAGGGGTCCAACGCCATTAAAAATCTCCCATTTTGTCCATAGCCTTTATTTGAAAAATACTCAAGCATTCTAAAAGTGTCTCCTCCACCAGAAGAATGTCCCACAACACCGATTCTTGTTGTGTCCAGTGATGGCAAAATATCATTTGCACCATCTAACATCTTTTCGAACCTCTGAATAAAATCTTCTGTTGACCCATAATAATCTTTGGAGTAAATTACCGCATACCCGTGACTGGCCATAAAATTAAGTAATGTCTGATAATCCTGCGGATTTTCTGAATGCCAACCTGGTGTAAAAAACACCACCGGCACTTTATGCGCAGGACTCATATCTGATGGATAGTACACCGTTGTATTTCCCTCATCTACTTCTGTATGTGTGAGAACCGTATGATTTCCCAAAGTGCCATACGCAGAATGATCACACCAACCCGTTCCATTCATATCATATCCTAAGCTATATCTTAATATTAACATGGCATCAGTGGAATTTGAGCTTCCATCACAATTAACATCTCCTGTTGTCGATGAAGTTTCCCAATTAGTTTCAGCCATATCTAATCCCACAGAATTTCTTAAAGTCAACATCGCATCATCAGAGTTAATAATATAATTTTGATCCACATCGGCTCGAATTTCTGACAAACGTGCAGTTGACACAAAACGACTATTATCAACCAGACTCCGAAATGTGTTTAATACGCCTGGAGATGAATCTATGCGTAATTTCGTCTCTGGATTACCAGTATCTTCATTCTCCCAATTTTCATGCCAATAATTCACTGCCCTAAAATTAATATATGGATTGTCTAGAATAGTAGCAAAGGCATCACTAAGCCAATCACTTTTACTCTGTGATGGATAATCATCTGTCACACCAAATTCCAATATACAAAATGGTTTTTGATTGCTAATTTCTGTAATCAATTGATGATTGTCTGCCAAAAGATCTGAAAACAACACCCAATCTTCTGAGGTAACAGGTATTTGCGCACCATAACTACTTATACCAATCCAATCAATATAATCATCACCAGGATAATAATATTTAGCACTATTCCATTCTTCATCTGGTAGTCTTTGAATATCCGGATGAAAAAACCAGGTAACATGTGTCACATTCTCTGCCCGAAAAATATCAATAATATGACGATAGGCATCGCGCCATCTTTCTGGACCATCTGGATAGGTTGGGTCACCATACTGGTCAGTCGTCCCTCCTCCATTAAAAATTCCGCTCCAGCCAAACCAATCTCCCGTCGGCTCAACGGCAAAATCAATGCCAAAAGGTATGCCATCCACCTTAGCATCCTGAGCCATTTGATGTAACTGAGTGTCAAAATCACCATCAATAATTTTTTGTAAAGAATAAACCGTTTCTTGATGCCCTTCTTCAAAATCACTTCGTGGCATTAATCGTAATAATGGAAAAACACCTTGGTCATGAATAGTATGAATACTGGACTGAGGATAAACAATACCATTCAACCAGTTTAAAGAAAATTCCGCCCAGGTGATATTTTTGCCAGCAAGATTTTCAAAATCAGCAATACGATTAGCGGTTACATTATCTTCAGTACCATTAAAATCAGGAAAAGCACTAAAATAAATAGAATTGCCAGTAGGTTCAATTAATTTTGTTTTGGCATATACGTTACAACCAGTAAACAACACTCCAAATAATATGATGATGTATACTATTATATTTTGTTTCATTGCTATTTTTGTCATTTTATCAATTTTAATTTTTTATTTTATATTTTTTTATTAAAAATAGAAAATTGCAGTAAGAAATAATTTCCAGAGAGGTCTATCATAAAGAAACTGCTACTTTTTAATATTTTTCAATTCCCCATTAAACTTCTCTATGGCCCGATTAATAACTGGATCCATATTTTCATAAATATGTTTTTCTTTAACAATCTTATTCGCCTCCAACAGAGAATCAAAAGTTCCAGCATCCAACCAAGCTCCTTTTATTTTACCAACCCGCAAACTGCCCCTACGTAAATATTCCTTGTTAATATCTGTGATTTCAATTTCTCCTCTTTCTGATGGTTCAAGACTTTTGGCAATTTCTATCACCTCTTTATTGTAGGTATAAATACCCGTAACACAAAAATTACTTTTAGGTTTTTCTGGTTTTTCCTCAATGGAAATTACTCCTCCATCATCCCCAAACTCAACTACTCCAAATCTTTCTGGGTCTTTTACTTCTTTAGCAAAAACCAAACCACCCCTTTGAAAAGATTTTATTTCCCTCGCTAAATCATCCTCAAAAACATTATCTCCCAAAATCATTGTCACATTATCTTCATTTATAAAATTTTCTCCTAAAATAAAGGCATCTGCCAATCCCCGTGGAGTTTTTTGAACCTTAAATTCTATATGCACCCCAAAGTCATCAAACATTGAACCAAGCAAATTAATAAACTGCCCAGAATGTTCCGGTGTAACAATTATCAAAATATTTTTAATTCCCGCCTTAATTAAAATGTTCAATGGATAAAAAATCATTTGTCGGTCATAAACCGGCAATAACTGTTTACTAGTTGTGGTAGTCAGAGGATACAGTCTCGTATTAGCCCCTCCGGCTAAAATTATTCCTTTCATTTTTTATAATATTTAGAATTAAACAACAGATAAACAACTTCACATTGATTAACAATACCCTGAATTAACTCCAATTTCTCCTTATCCAATTCCTTTTTCTTTTTATTACCCAAGGGAAAAATAGCAAACGTTTTCAAAGAGAAATTATCATAATTAGAAGCAACTACCAGCACCTCAGGAAATTGCTTTTCGTAATTATTATTTTTTTTACACAAATTTTTATTAGATATATGCTTAGCAAATTTTTGCGCCTTTTCAACTACGACTGAATTAATTTCTTTCATAGTTTTCTCACTTCCCAAATCAACCATTTTCAAAAGAACACCTTCTAGTCCTGACAAGCTAATTAAGACCTCTGCCATTTCATTTAAAATATATTCTAGCCTATCATCATCCACCGGAAATTTTAATTTACTCATTACCTTTTTAACAATATTCATTTGCACATTCATTTTTCCTAAATATTCCAAAGAATCCACTAAAATTTTTTGTTGTTCTTTTAGCTCATCATCTAATTTACTTATTTTTCGCTCCACTTTCCGACTATGTCTATCATAATTTCTAAATAATTTAATCAACACCGAAATTTCCACCGCTAAAAATATTGCCTCAATCAGCCATTCCGGAAATCCCCAAAAACCAACTCTTATAAAATAAGGTGTAAATATAATAAATACAAACAAAATCAAAGCATTAGTCAATAAAACAATCCTCGCTTTTTTTAGTGATGTTAATTTAACAAAATTCATTACACTAATTTTTTATAGCTATATAATCTCCTAGCACCCCCTGCATAAAGGGGGTCAAATTATCTCATTGCTTTTATTTATCAACGTAGTTGGTAAATAAAAGCAATGAGATAATTTTGGGGGTTTTTCTGTTGATTACTAAAAAACCAATTTTACATATTTATTTGTTTCTATATTCTCCACAAGCAAGGCTTATGAAGAACAATCACTAACACTTCTTTCTCAACAAAAAATAATTCGACACATAATCACTGAAAGTAATTTTAAACACTTGTCCTAACCCACCATGAGCAGACTCTACTTCTTCGTTATCTTCGTTTACAATCCGCACAACTTTCACTTTTTTATTATCTTTTATTCCAATAATCTCCACTTCATCACCAATAGCTAACTTATTATGAACAAACACATCCACTACCTTTAGTTTAGCATTATTTTCATTATTTACAACTTCATCTTTTTCCACAGCTATTCCCACAAACTTCCACTGCACTGATAAATAAGCTTTATCAAACAAATGTGGCGGTTCATCGCCCAAAATAAAACCCGTCCAATATCCACGATGAGAAAGTTTTTCCAACTCCTTTTTTTGGGTTTTAATGACAGTTGCCAATTTTGCCTCATCATTTAAATTATCCAATACCTGTCGATAAGCTCGCACGACCACTCCCACATAATAAACACTTTTGGCTCTACCCTCAATTTTCAAAGAAGCCACCCCAGCCTCTTTCAAGTCAGCCAGATATTCTATTAAAGATAAATCATAACTATTAAACATATAGGTCCCATGTCGGTCTTCCTCCACTCGCATTCCAAACCTTTTTTTATCATCAACTAAATCAACTCGTTTTTCTTTTTCTTCACCACTTCCCTGGGACTTATTTTGCTCCTGCCACTGCCAACGACAAGGCTGAGCACAATCTCCCAGATTAGCACTTCGCCCGGTAGTCCACTTAGACAAAATACATCGCCCACTATAAGACATACACATCGCCCCGTGTCCAAAAACTTCCAATTCCATTTCCGGCACCGCCTGATGAATTTCTTTTATTTCACT
Organism: Patescibacteria group bacterium; assembly: GCA_015493225.1. Taxonomy (GTDB): domain Bacteria; phylum Patescibacteriota; class Minisyncoccia; order Moranbacterales; family DUUL01; genus S145-42. The sequence goes on along the minus strand of WGDO01000083.1, from coordinate 11,930 downwards.
CAAAGTTACTTCTCGAGCCAAAACCACTCTAGTCACTCCAATTTCCTGCCAAAATTTCACCGCCTCAATATTAGTGGCGTTAGCTTGAGTTGATAAATGAATATCCGTTTTAGGCAAATGTTTTTTCACCAATCGAATAATCCCCGGATCAGAAATAATCATTCCGTCCGCCTGAATATTATTATCGGCCAACCATTTTAATTGCTTAGTAATTTTTGGTAAATGAATATTATGGGCATAAATATTCATTGTGATATAAAATTGTTTATTTTCTCGCTGGCAAATTTTTTGAGCCTCAATAATGTCTTCTTTGGTAAACTGGTTGGAGCGGGCACGCAAAGAAAAATCAGGTAAACCAAAATAAACCGCATCCGCCCCAAAGCGCAAAGCAACTTTCATCTTCTCCAAATTACCCGCCGGAGCTAATAATTCCATAGTTATAAATATATTCAAATGATTAACTTTGAGTTGCCCCCTTTTATAAAGGGGGCGGAAGGCTGGACAAGTTCTTTTCATCCCGCGTAGCTGTGAGCTTATCCCGCGAAGCCAAAGGCGAAATGGGAGAGTGGGATGAAAAGAACTTGTTCAGGCTTCGGGGGTTTTTAAGTAATAAACAGCAAAACCCCCAAAATCTCTTATTTACCTTAACACAAGACCTGAAAAAATAAAAGGGATAAAAAAATCTCCCACGAAAAAAGCCGAAAAAAGTATCGACCTTTTCCGGCTGACTCTTACCTATTTTTCTCCCATTTTGATATCTTCAATATCATTAAGAATACTTAAAAATTCATCAATGACACGGGAATAATCATCCCTATTTTTCATTACCAAAGAAGAAATAAAACACTGAATAAAGTCAAACAATTTTTCAACATCTGGTATCAATTCTATCTTCTCATAACTAGACATAACGGCAACCAGATGCATTACTACAGCAATGATATCAAACTTTCTACTTAACATACTATTGTACCTTTCCTGCCAGGCAGCAATCTGGCGATGGAAATCAATATTATCACCAGCTAACACATTTAGCATGAGAAAAATTTCCTTAATCAATCTTTCAGTCATAAAATCAGCCATATCAGCATTTTTGATTTTTTGCTTCTTGTCGCGCTGTCCCAGTTTCTTCTGATAATAAAACACCACTAATGACATTTCAGTAAGTAAAGTAACAAATAAAATCATTACCGCTGTACTCAATTCTCTACTCATAATATCCTCCTCAAAAAATAGATTTGATATTTATTTCAAAGAACAGCCGGAAATTTTATCTCCTGCCCTCCAACTATTATCACCTTATATTAATAATACAGAAAAGTCAAAAAAGATTATTACAAACTACTCATAACCACCGCCAACCAAATCCAGAAGAAGCCTAATAACAATCCGGCATTAAACAGATTAGGAATTAAGATGGCGAAAAAAGTCAAAAGTAAAAATACCGCTAAAAACTCTTTTTGTTTATTAGCATATTTTCCAGCCCGAATTTGCAAAAACCTTAAACCAAAAATTAAGGGAGTTAATATCACTAATAAGAATGGAATTAAGCCGACAATCCCCATGGATACCAAAACTTCCAAAAAAATATTAGAAGCATTTAGTCTATGACCCAAATCATCTTTTCCCAAAAATGCCCCGCTACTCCCCAATCCCTGCCCAAACAACCAGTGCTTTTTTACTTCTCGCCAAGTAGTTTGGTAAATATTTTTCCTAATCTCCACATTAGGATCCGGACGATAAACTTCCAAAACTTTTTTGCCGGCTTGTTTTTCTCCAGCAATTTCCTCCAAGTTAATATGACGACAACCCTTATTCGGTAACTCATCTATACTTTTAATATGCTCACCACTCGTCAAAACACTATCCAACCGACAACTAACCGTAATTTTTTGCAAACCACTAACTGAACTCACCGCCCTATTTCCCAAATGAAAATCAGACAAACCAAAAATTTTCAAAATAATTACCGCTAAAACAATAACCATTAAAAACACTCCTCCCTCTTTTAACGCCTTAGCAAATCCCTGTTTCAACCAAGTAATAATTCCGTAAACTCCAAGAACTATCCCAGCCCCCAACCAAGCGCTCCTAGAAACTGTCCCAATTAAAATAACTACCATTCCCACTAAACCTACATTCAATAAAACCTGTCCAATGTTTACCGCCGACCATTTAAAAATTCTAATATCGGATATTTTCTGTAATATATTTCCAGATTTATCTTTAGAAATAATATTGAAAGTATATTTAAAACCTAAAAGCAAGGCCAAAACAAAAATCAAATACATTCCCAACCAATCCGGCTCGGTAAAAGTAGAATTGACCCTTTTGCTCATCACCTCAAAAGCGGGCCAACCCCATTTCATAGCCAACATTTGATAAAATCCAAACAAGACCACCGCATCAGCACCAACTAGGAAAAACCAAATTGCTTCCAAGGACTGTTTTTTGGTTTGCACAAAATTTCTGGTCAACCAGTATAATCCCAGAAAAGAAAAAAAGATAACACTCAATTTTAAAGATAGGGATTTATCCGGAGCAAATTGCACCCCCACCAAACTAGCCACTCCTAATACCGCCACTAATCTATCTAAGGGATTTAAATAATTTTTTTTGTCTTTTATTTTACAAAACTTAAATTTAAAAATTTGACAAATAAAACAATCGAATCTTAATAACCGCCAATTGATTCTCCTATTTTTAAAAATAAGTGATAATAGTAAAATCAAAACTAAAATTCCGCCCATCAGCTGATAAGGCCGCAAAGAAATTGGAAAACCAGTTGAGGAAATAATAATATTTTCTAAAGGCAAGAGAGCTAAAAATAGCCAAAAAAATTGCCGAGGATGACGCCAAGCCCCCAAAAACAAAACAACCGCCAAAACCAAAAATCCCACTTGATTCAAAGGAAACAACCCCAAAATATAACTAATCACCGTCAAAACACTAATCAACCAAATTACAACCGTCCAAATAAAATATTTTCGCATAAATTTAATTTTAAATTTTATCCACCCCCGGCGCCTGTCCCTCGTAGCCGATTAGGCGAAGTGGGATAAAGGGGGTCAAAGCTTGAGGAACGAAAACTTTGGGGGGTTATTAAAAAATCAAACCCTTCCAAAGGTTTACTCAAACCTCTCTGTCTGTTTTTTCCAAAAATTTTTATACAAGCCATTTTTCTGTAATAACTCCTGATGACTACCATCTTCTTTGATCTCGCCATCTTCAATAACTAAAATTCTATCCAATCGCTGGACCGTACTTAAACGATGAGCCACCACAATTACTGTCTTTCCTTCCATTAAATTAAACAACGCATCTTGAATCAATTCCTCAGAAACAGAATCCAAAGCAGAAGTGGCCTCATCTAAAACTAAAATTGGGGCATTTTTTAGAAAAGCTCGGGCAATGGCCACTCGTTGTTTTTGTCCGCCAGAAAGTTTCACTCCTCTTTCCCCTACTAAAGTATCATAACCCTTTTCCAAAGTTTGCACAAATTCATCCACATGAGCCTTCTTGCTAGCCTGAAGAACTTCTTTTTTATTTGCCCTAGGATTAGCATAAGCAATATTTTCATAAACAGACCGATGAAATAAAACCGGCTCCTGAGGAACATAGGAAATGTTATTTCGTAAACTATTTTGAGTCACTTTAGCAATATTTTGTCCATCAACTAAAATTTTACCCTTGTCTAAGTCTATAAATCGCAAAAGTAATTTGGTGATAGTAGTTTTACCCGCTCCACTGGTACCAACTAAACCAACCCTTTGCCCAGCGAGAATTTTCAAATTAAACTCATTAAACACATTTTCTTTTTGATTGGGATAAGAAAAAGTAGTATCTTGAAAAACTATTTCTCCCTTAGTAACTTTTAGTTTCTGAGCATTTTTAATATCCTTAATTTCCACCTCCCGATCCAAAATTTCCACCATTTCTTTAGCATCGGAGATAGCCTGTAATAATCTTCTAAATAAATTAGATATTGACCAAAGAGAAGTTAAAAATAAGGCAAAATAAGACTGAATCATAACGATGTCTCCCACCGTCAACTCTCCTTGATGCCATAATCTCAAAGATAACCCTAGGGCTAAAAATTCCAAAATAGCAAATAAAATAGCCGACACAATATCTTGAAAATTTCCCCAATTCCAAGAACTAATCACCGCATTTTTACTTTTTTCGGTAATAATACCATGATAGTCTAGTTCTCTTTGATGAGAAGAAAAAATTTTTATATTTAACATATTTGTAATTGCATCCGCTGCCACCCCAACCCTTTTAGAAACTAATCTAGTTTTTACATCATCTATTTTCATTTTTTTTCTTAAAATTAACACCGCTGTCAAAACATAAACAATAAACCATCCAGCAAAAATAAAACCTATCCGCATGTCTACAAAAAATATTATTATCATTGAAACTATAATTTTAGCGAAAATAGTAAATAAATTTTCAAATATACCTTCCCGCAAAACATTAAAAGCAATTACAAATTTTTCCATTCTACTTATTAAAGTACCGACAAAAGAATCTTCAAAAAATAATAACTGTTGTCGTGTAACTTGTTGAAAAGTATATTTAATCAAATCGTTTAATGATTCAACATCATATTTAATTGCCAAATATGTTGTAAAACGCAAAAATAAAGAAGATAAAATAAATAACGAAATTATTTCGAAAAAGATTACCTTGATTTTTGCCCATTCCTCATGATTATTCAAGGCATTAATCAAAATTTTAGAAAGATATGGAGTTCCAACCGTAAAAAGCCCATTTCCAATACTAGATAAAAGAGCTATGGATATAAACCACCATTTATACTTCCTCGCAAATTTCCAATAATAAAAAAACACCCGGGAGAGTTTTACCTCGGTTGGTTTGTTTTTTTTATTATTCTTTTTTTGATTATTTATAATACTCATTTATATTATTTCTAGAAACAAAACAATTTAGAAAACTTAAATAACACCAAGCTTCCCCAACACCTCATCCGTAAACTTTTTCCAAGAAAATTTTTGACTCTCTTGATAGGCTAAGGATATTTTTTCCTCTCGATTTTCCAAACTATCTGTCAAAACTTTTTTAAGCTGTTCTTCAATTTCATCAACACTCTCAGGATTCTCCACTAAATAACCCGCCTCTGAAGAAATCACTTCCAGAATAGAAGTAGTATTGGAAGTTACCACCGGAACCAGCGAGGTCATCGCCTCCAAAACCGGCATTCCAAAGCCCTCGTGTAATGATGGATAAAGAAAAACTTCCGCCGACTGAAAAAGAGCTGGTAAATTTTTTTGCTCCACAAAACCAACCATTTTAATCATTTCTCTATCTAATCCGTATTTAGTCACCGCTACTTCAGTTTCTTTTTCAATGTCCGTCACTAACGGCACCAAATGTTTATTAAACTTCCCCACAATAACCAAACTCGGCAATTTTTCAGAAGCCTTGCCTGCCTCACCGGCAGGTAAACTTCTGAGATCGGCTATTAATTTTCCGTAAGCTTTGATAAGCCTAGCAACATTTTTTCTAACATCCAATCCTCCTTCATAAAGAATAAATTTGTCTGATAATTTTAATCCATACTGTTGTAAACTTTTTTCTCGTTCGCCGTCAGATAACTGTTTTTGAAAAATCGGATCACAAGCCAAATGAACTACTTTAATTTTATCCTGCTTAATTCCATAAACTCGGGCTATTTCTTTTTGAGAAAAATAAGAGTTGGTTACAATCCCTGATGCTTTTTTGACAGCTTTATCAACCAACCAATAATAAATTTTCTTTCGCCAATTATTTAAATATTCCGGAAAAATATTGGGGATAACATCATGCACAAACATTAAGTGTTTAGTTTTCTTAAGTAAAATAGTCGCCGATTGATAGGGACTAAAAAAAGTACTACATCCATCTTTTTTAATTTGTTTCGGTAACCAAAATTTTTCCCATAAAATTTTACGAATCAAATCATCTCTTTTATACCAACCTTCAATAATTTTAACTTCAATATTCTTTGGTAAAGCATCTTGCCAAAAATCATCCTGCAATCTTTTCTCTGTATAAATTATATACCGTCGCCCTGAAAACTGGTCCTCTTCCCTTCGAATTAATTCTCGCGAAAAATGCCAAGAAACCTGCCCAATTCCAGTGGCAGGTTTTCTCAGAAAAGAACCATTAATTCCAATAATATTTTTATCTCTCATGGCTATTGTTCCCTAATCACCTTAATATTAATTTTGTCCGTTTTCTTAGGGGATTTTTTAATCCAAGTTGGTGATGGCTTAATTTCTGCCGACTTAATACCAGCTTTCTTATTTAAAGCACTTCTAGTCGTTTCTGTATCCATTCCAGCAATTGACTCTTTCAACTTTTCTTTATCTATTTTGGCCCAAGCCATTCCAGACACATCAGCATAAACAGTTAAACTTTTCTTGTCCAAATCTAAAATTCCTCTTTTAGTATCTACTTTAAAATTAGAATCTATCTCATAATTTTTTGGCAAGTCCTTTTTAACCATACCTTCTGCAACCTCACGAACATCATTTTTATTAAAAGCTATTAACTTTACTTTATAAACAATAGTATAAGAAAATTTATCTGTTACTGCCCCCTCTAAATGAGAAGCTTTACTAGACACAACCTCCTTGGCAATAGAATCAACCACTGTTTCTTGCCCAGAAGTTAATCTCTTATTAATTTCCTGAACAATAGATTTATCCAAAGCATCGATGGTCGCTTTCCGCGCTTTATCCAAATCAGCTTTAGTAACAACCTGTCTCTCTTTAGCATTATCTGATAAAACTCCCCCAGTCATCGCCGTTTCAGATTTCACCTGAAATTTTTTATACTTTTCCGGCTTACTCTTAAATCCCTCAATGGTAAATTCATCCGCCCCAATATTAAAATCTTTACCAGGCTTATCAGCATAAACTGACACCTCTATTTTTCCCGGCTCTCCATCTTTCATCCCCGGAACTGTTACTGTTTTACTCAAACGAAATAATTTTTTATCCTTTTTGGATAAAACCCTCGTTGTTTTAATCAAGGGTTGTGGAGATTCAGAAAAATAATTATAAATTGTTACCGTTCCCTTGGCCACACTAGCATTTTTATCTACAATTTTACTACCCGTTGCCTTAAACTCCATTTTCTTTTCCACTGACATCTCCAAATATTCCCCAGGAATAACACCCTCCTTAAGATCAATATTTTCTGTTCCATCCTTAGCTACAAATTTAATTTCTTTACTAATATTTTGACTCAGAGGATGTACCACTAACTCCAATTTTGGATAATTAAAAAAGAACCAAGACAACCCACCTAAAAGAATAATCAACAGTACCACTCCTCCTAATAAAAAGAAATTTAATTTAAATCCTCCTTGTCCTGAAGATTGCTTTTTCCCAGCCAACCTACCATTAGACGGTGTATTAAAATAATTGGCCTCTTTCTGTTCCATTGTTTGTCCTACTTGCTGTTCTTTTTGATTATTAAATTGAGGAGAATATATTTTATCTTCGTTGACAGAAGAATTATTATCAATTTTATGTTTGACTAAATTAACATTACTATTCTGAACAGCCTGTTGTCCTCCGGTTACACCAAAAAAAGAATTACTTCCCAAATTAACATCACCCTTGTCCAATTGTTGTTTTGTTTCACCAACTGCTTCTTCGGAAGCTTGTTTTACATTTTGAGTCATAGATGCTTGCGGAGGAGTAGAATTTAATAATTGTTTAGCAGATTGCTCATTATATGTCTCAACTTTTATGCCAGACCTTTCAATAATATTTCTTGACCGCTTATCATTGGGAGCCACAATGGTTACGCTTTTGCCCATTTTCTCTGCTTCTTTTTTTAACAACTTCAAATTAATAATACTATTAACCAACATCGCCCCCTTAGGAACAACCAAAAAAATTTCCATCACCTGTTCCTGACGAATTCTATCTAAAATACTGGTAATTTCTTCATCAACATCTATATATATTGTCTGATGCATAATCTTAAACTCTTAACTTTTTAAATTCGTAAATTTAAACGCCCCAAAATTATTTCATCTAATCTTGAATAATCTTCACCGCTTTTCTCAAAACATCATTAACCACTTCATCGTCATCAAATTGCATATTCACAGCCAGACTTCCCAGCCCCATTGCCGCTATGGACTGCGGTGTTACCAGTTGTTTTGTTTCATCAATCATATTTACAATATCACGCGGTTGCAAATAACTAACTTGCAAAATATTACTAATTGGCAAATCATCCTTCCAATTTCCATTTAATAAAGTTTTTCTGATTATTGGCAACCCACTACCCCCGCCACACAGTAAAATTCTTGAAGGCAAGGCATCCTGATTTCGAAAACTCTCAAAAGCAATTTCCAAACCAGACATCCACACTGCACAGTCTTCTTTAAAAATTTTATCAATTTTCACCGCCCAATCAGCTTGAATTCCTTCCGTAGCATATTTTATTTTTATTTGTTCTGCTTCTTGGAAACTAACCCCAAAGGCTCGGGCCAATCTTTTAGTAAAAGCCCTTCCTCCCAAAGCAAACATTACCGTCCCTTCCAAACCGCCATTCCTAACTACCGCCACGTCAGTTGTCCCTCCACCAATGTCAATAATTATCGCCCCGAAATCAGGCTCGCCATAAACACCAATGGATTGGGCAATAGCATAGGGTTCCGCCGCAATGGCTGATACATCCAATCCTAACTCATCGGCAATTCGTTGCAAAGCTCCCAAATGAATCATCGGCGCATAGGCATTAAAAATACTAATGGAAACATCCCGTCCCTGGAATCCCATGGGATTAGTAATTCGATAACCATCAATTTTCACACTAACAATAGCCGCATTAATCAAGCGAACATCAATCGTCTCCTGACCAGTTTCCCAGGCTAGCTGTTTTTTAATTCGGTCAAAAGCCTTCCACTGAACTTTCTGCAAAATATTTCGCAGTTCTGGCAAATCTATTCTTATCTCCGGATTAGCTCTTTCGTAGTGCACCGTTGTAGTTGTTCCCTTGACCAACTCCCCGGCAATTCCCATAATAACTTTTTTCACATTTTGCACTTTCGCCTGAGCCTTGGCCTGAGCAATGGCTTCTCGACAGGTTTCAATAACTCCTTTAATATCACTAACTGCCCCGGAAGTCATACTGCCTAATTTTTGTCGCACCTGTCCCTGCCCAATTATAATTCCTTGCTTATTTTCATCATCAATTCTATAGAGGATAACCTTAACCCATTCCGTACCTATGTCCAAAGCCAACATTAAATCATCCTTGGAATTAGATTTTGTAAGTTTCTTCAAAAAATTCATACAATATATTTAAAGTTTTGTTTTTATCTACATCATTTAAAGTAGGTCCCTAAACCCCTTTTATCTACTATTTACTATAACATAAAATAATATTGAATACAATCATTATTAGTCAAAAGTCGAAAGTCCATAAAGTCAAAAGTCGCCATGGACTTTCGACTTTATAGACTTTATAGACTTTATAGACTTTATAGACTTTACAGACTTTACAGACTCTTGACCGGCGAATGCCTGGTTTATAGACTTTCAGTTCTATCAAACAATTTCCTTTATCATCCTCCTGTATTCTTTCCTCTCCGACAACAACATCATTGTTTTAGCCAATTTCTTAGAATCATGCCTAATAAAAGAACGATTATCAGTAATTAAATCATGTTTATTTTTTTTCACAGCCCCTTTTTTAGCAACATCAGCAAGAACAATTCTATAAGACCGTTCAATTAAATTATTTTTTACAAATTTAACAATACTATTTTTTCCCTCTTTCTTTTCATATTTAGAAATTAATTTTTTTGATGGCCGACCATTGGGAAAAACCACAAAATCTATTCTATCCCTACCTAAATATTCATTCATTTCTTGAGTGTATTTATCAACATCGAAATTTTCCGTCTGGCCTTTTTTATTAGTTAAATTACAATTATATACAACCAATGCTTTGGAATTGCAAATTGCCTTTGCTACACCCCGAACCAAAAGATTTGGAATAATAGAACCATAGTGATCCCCGGGGCCAAGAATTATTACATCTGCTTTTTTAATTTTCTCCAAAACTCTTGAATTAGCTTTTATTTTCGGCTTTAAAAATACTTTATCCACCCCATATTTTCTAACATCTTTATTGTGGTCAAGATATTGTTCACCAACAATCACTTTACTGTTCTTTAGTTTAATCGCCAAATTCATTTCTTGTTCTGAAACAGGCACAACCATTCCTTTGATATTCAAAATCCGAGCTGCTTCTTTAATTCCCTCCGTAAAATTTCCATTAATTTTTTCCAGGGCAGACAAAAGCAGATTACCAAAATTATGCCCTCGTAAATCACCACTCTCAAAACGATAATTCATCAACCCCCTCAACTTTTCTGAAGAATCACTCAAAGCCACTAAACACTGTCTAACATCTCCCGGTGGCAAAACCCCCAACTCGTCCCTTAGTCTTCCCGTTGACCCACCATCATCAGCCATGGACACAATAGCTGTCAAATCAACATTATATTTTTTCAACCCAGAAAGCAAAGTAAAACTCCCCGTCCCTCCTCCAATTGTTACAATTTTTTTCATAAACCTACGAAACTATAAATTATATAAAACTTATTTTACTAGTTTGCCCCCTTTTCAAAGGGGGCGAGAGGCTGAGTAATTGCTTTTCTAACCTTCTTTATGAGACTGAAAAAAGATTGCTCAAATTTTGATTGTTTTTAGTCAATTAATTATTGACACCACTGTTAATCATCCTATCTAAAAAATTAGAAATGCTAATACCTTCAGCATTCAACTCTTGAGGATATAATGAAGTCTCCGTCATTCCTGGCAATGTATTCACCTCTAAGACAAACAATCCTCTTTCTGGATGATAAATAAAATCAGTTCGTGAATAACCATTTAAACCCAATGCCCTATGTACGGAAATGGCTAATTTAGATATTTCACTTTCCAAGTTTTTATCTTTGATAATTGCTGGACAAACTTCTTCAACATGATTTTCATACTTCGCTTTAAAATCAAAAAATTCTCTCTTAGGAATAATTTCTACAATTGGTAATGAAATTATTTTTCCATCATTATTTTCCATCACTCCACAAGTATATTCCTTTCCTTGAATGTGTTCTTCTGCCAACACTTCGTCACCGATCTCGAAGGCTTTCTTCAGGGAGATAGTAATGTCGTCACTATTTTTACAAATGTACACTCCAAATGACGACCCTGATTCGCTAGTTTTTATTACTACCTTATCGCCAAGTTTTTTCTCAATCTTATTTGCAGAGATAGTGAAGTCAATTAAATCCCGATTGCAAAAGGAAATGAACTTTGGAGTAGGGATATCATTCTTTTGAAAAATTTTCTTACTAATAATTTTAGAAAATGATAAAAAAGATGACAGGCTATTGCTACCAATAAATTTAACATCAGCCTTTTCTAAAATTCTTTGAACTTTACCATCCTCACCAAAAGAACCATGCAAAACAGAAACTACTACGTCCACATATTCATTTAAATCATGATAATCAGAAATCTCTTTTTTGCCTTCATCTTTATTAGAAACAAACCACTGACCAGATTTATCGATAAACAAATCTACTATTTCATATTTTTCTGTGTCCAAGCTATCTTTAATTGTTTTTGCAGAAGCAAGCGATACCTCATATTCCAATGATATTCCTCCATATAAAACTCCGACTTTTGTTTTCATATTTTTATCTTTAATTGTTTAAATATCTCTTACACAACTATTGTCAATTGTAAATAAAAATGTCATACTTCATTACCAAATTAAAATGTCATACCTAGGAAAAAATTAAAAAATTAAAAACTTTTAAATTTGGCTTTTTTCTTTAAACTTTTGTTGAGCTTTAAATATTAATTGATTTCTCCAGGGATGAT
>WGDO01000082.1 GCA_015493225.1 Patescibacteria group bacterium | reverse complement strand
TTCTATTGAAGCTAGCTTAAACTATTTAAATGTTTCTTTTGGGAAAAATATCTCCAAGGCTTTTTGTGAAATTTCCATAATTGAAATTATTAATTATTAATAATTTCATTATATCCTATTTTTGGAAATAACCCTAAAATGGGAGTGAGCCTAGATAAGACTCTAATGTATTGGAGTCTTATTTTTTTTGGAGTTATTTAAAGAATGTGTTATTATTGAGTAGTGTTTAAATTTATAATAAATATAAATAAATGAAAAAAAATAAAAAAGGTATAATAATTATTTTAAGTTTAATAATATTGATTCTTGGAGGAGTGTTTTTTGCTTTTCGATGGTTTAAGGGGGTAGATAAAGTTGATCTTGTGCAAAACTCTGTTAAGGTAGTAAATAAAGTAGCACAATTATTACCGATAAATAAAGATACTAAAAAAGAGATTGCCGTTGCTCAAAAAATTTCAGATGAATTAACAAAAAAGGATGACGTTACTCGTCGTTATTTGTTTTTATTGCAGAATAATATGGAGTTGCGACCGGGGGGTGGATTCTTGGGACAGTATGTGGTAGCAACCGTTAAAAATGGTGAGGTAGTTAAATTTTATTTTGAGGATGCTAATTTATTAGATCAGAGAATTAAGGTAAAAATTCCGCCACCATATCCTTTGCATAGAAAATTAGGATTGAAAAAGTGGAAATTTAGAGATTCTAATTTTTCTCCAGATTTTCCGACAAATGTAAAACAGGCAGAAAAATTTTATAGGTATTCAGGGAGAAGTGGTAAGTTTGATGGTGTTTTTGCTATTAATGCTACAGTGTTAAATGATATTTTGAAAATTACTGGTCCAATTTCTTTAAGTAATGGGCGTTATGTGTATGATGGTGATAATGCTATTAATAAATTAGAAGAACAAGTTGAAAAGCCTTATTTGTTTAATGAAAATTTAGACACCCAAAATCGTAAATGGATCATGAAGAGATTGGCAAGTGAAGTAAAAGATAAATTATTGACCATTGGTAATATAAGTAAGTTGGTTGAATTTTCTAGAGATGAATTGAATAATAAAAATATTCAATTAAACTTTACTAATCCTGATTTACAAAAGGCAGTCGAGGAGGTTAGTTGGGCTGGTGAAGTAAATAAGGATTGGAATGGGGATTATTTAATGTTAGTTGATGCTAATTTAGGGGCATTGAAATCGGATGCTTTTGTTAAAAGGTCTTTGAATTATAATGTTGATTTGACAACCGAAGTGCCAACGGCGGTAGTTGATTATAAATATAATCATACGGCTACCCATGGAGATTGGCGAACCAGTGATTACCATTCCTATATTAGGCTATATAGCCCTAAAGGTTCTGTTTTAACTAAACGAGTGATGGTTAGCTATCCAATTACTAGAGAAGAGTTTAATAAGACTTATTTTGGGGTATTATTTGATGCCTTGATGAATAGAGAGACAACTGCTCATTTTGAATATAATTTGCCCGTTGATATAAAAAATGACTATAAATTATTAATTCAAAAACAATCTGGAGTTGGTGATATTCCAGTGCATATTCACTTGAAAAATGATAAGGGAGAGTTTGATTATGATGATGTTTTAAAAAATAATTTAATAGTACAATTTGGGGAAAAATAGGCTTTACTTTTTTTAAAAAGTATGCTACATTAGGTAAAGTCGTTAATCATACATATTCTGGTTTTGACTCACCTGGCCTATATTTATAGGTTTACGAGTTTTTTATGCTGGAATAGAAGGGTGTCGCAAGATGCTATTAATAGGTATAATTTAAAAAATATGACAGAAGCAAAAAAAGAAGTGGTAGAAGATGTTAAATCTGATATCAAGGAAGAAGTTACTACAAAAAAGGTCGCTACAGACCAAGATAAAAAGTCAGTGAAATTATCATTGCAAGAAATGTTAAAAGCGGGAGTTCATTTTGGACAAAAAAAATCTCGTTGGAATCCAAAAATGAAAAAATATATTTTTGGAGTAAGAAATGGAGTACATATTATAGATTTAGAAAAAAGTCTAGAACTATTTGAGAATTCTTTAAAATACATTGATGAGGTTTCTAAAAAGAACGGAAGTATTTTAATAGTTGGAACTAAAAATCAAGCAAAACGAATAGTGAAGAAGGCAGCTGAGGAAATGGATATGCCCTATGTTAACAATAGATGGTTAGGAGGAACTTTTACTAATTTTAATTTTATCAAAAATAGACTTAAATTTTTGGTTAATAATAAAGAGGCTTTGGAACAGGGGCGATTAAAGGATACAACTAAATTAGAAAGAAATAAACTACAAAAAAAGTTAGCTCGAATTGAAGAACGAATGGGTGGGTTAGTTAAGATGACAAGATTGCCAGATGCAGTTCTTATTTTAGATATAAATAAGGATATTGATGCGGTGAAAGAGGCTAGAAAAAGCGGAGTAAAAGTTATAGGTTTATTGGATACTAATAGTGATCCGGATCTAGTTGATTTACCTATCCCAGCCAATGATGACGCTGTTTCTTCTTTAACCTATGTTTTAAATGTTATTGCTGATAGATTTTCTAAAGCTAAAAAGTAGGTTGAGAACAATGGTAAATTATGAATTATAAATTTGTAGTCGATTTGTTATGTCTAATCGGGAGATAAATAGTTTCATAGAAGTAATAAAACTTAAAATTAAAAAATATGTTAGAATTAATAAAAAAAATTAGAGAAGAAACTGGAGCTGGTGTTGTTGATGTCAAAAAGGCTTTGGATGAGGCTTCTGGTGATGAAAAAAAAGCATTAGAAATTCTTAGAGAAAAGGGATTGCAAAAGGCTGACAAAAAAGCTAATCGAATTGCTGGTGAGGGAGTAGTAGTTTCTTATATTCATGCTGATGGAAAAAGTGGGGCAATGTTAAAGCTTTTGTGTGAAACTGATTTTGTTGCTAAAAATAGTGATTTTAAAGAACTAGCTAATGATATTGCTATGCAAATTGTGGCAATGAACCCCTTAGCAATAAAGGAGGCTGATATTACGGATGAAATGTTGGCGGATGTGAAAGATGGTCTTGAAAAAGATGGTTTAGCTGGAGAGGAATTAGTAAATAAGATTTCTGAGATTAAAAAAGAAAAAGCTTTGTATAGTCAGGTTTTTGTTAAAAATCCAGAACTAACAGTGGAAGAATTGATTAAGGATAAGATAGCTACCATTGGGGAAAATATTAAAGTAGCTGAATTTATCAAGATGGATATCTAATTGTCAGAAGAGGTCTAATATAATTCTAGAAATAACAATTTATGTTAGTACAATTTTTCGAATGGAATAATCCTGAGAATGTATCAACTTCCTTGTCTGATTTAAGGGCGGGGGATAAAGTTGTGGTGCAGCATAAATGGGGTGTTTTACTGGGAACGGTTATTGGTAGTGGGGCAGATGGAGTAGATGTGGTTGGACAAATTTTGCATAAGGCAACGGCACAGGATTTTGAGGTAGTCTTGAGGAATAAGGATAAAGAAGAGTTTTTAAAAAAAACCATTAAAAAAAGAGTACGAGAAGCTGGATTAGCGATGAAAGTTGTTGATGTTAAGTTAAGCGTTGATGGAGGATGTGTGATTGTTATTTTTACGGCTGATAATAGGGTTGATTTTCGTGATTTGGTAAAAACTACTGCAACAGAATTGGGGAAATCAGTTCGTTTCCAACAGGTTGGTGCTAGGGATGAGGCAAAAAAAATGGGAGGATTTGGTATATGTGGTAGGGAACTTTGTTGTTCTAAATTTTCCAGGGGTTTAAGAAGTATTACTACTGATATGGCCAGGTGTCAATCTATTGTTCATCGTGGTTCGGATAGATTGTCTGGTTTGTGTGGTAGGCTGATGTGTTGCTTATCCTATGAATCAAAGCAATACGAGGAGTGTAGTGTTGATATGCCGAACAGAGGGGATAGGTTAGAGTATGGAAAAGAAGAGGTAAAGGTTTTGGAGTCGTTGGTTCTGGATAGAAGAGTTAAAATTGTTGATTCCAACGGTCGGGTTAATATTGTCAATTTTGATGAATTAACAAGTTTGAAAAAATAAGTATGAATATTATAAATATTATTATAATAGTTTCTATATTACTCAGTTTAGCAGTAATTATTTTTGTGATAATAAGAAGCTTAAAAAGTGTTGATGATACTATTATTGAAGAGTTAAAGACCAAAAAAACAGTTAAGAAAAAAAGTATTTTACAGAAAATAAAGGGAGGAATAGTCGGTTTTTTTGAAATAATTGTTAAACAAATTAGTCAGATTATTCAAAAATTACATTCGTGGATTATTAAAGTAAAAAAAAGAGAAAAAAGTGATGTCGTTAAGGCTAAGGATGAATTGATTATAGATAAGCCAGAAGTTGACAAGATTAAAACTAAAAAGATAGAAGAAAAAATAAATATTGACAACCTTGAAGATGATAATAATTTTACTCAGAAAGGGAAAGGTGATAAGCTGGATAATGATGATTCATTAAATAATTATTTTAATAATAAGTCTGAAGGTAAAGAAAAAATTGATAATAATATGGATGATGATAAATCACATGGCATTGATGGTATTGTTGAGGATGAAAACAGTATTACCGTTGAGGCAAAATCAGCGAAAAGTGGTACTAAAAAAGGTTTGATGAAGAGTTTGTTTAAAAAAAGAAAGGATAAAAAAAATAAGACAGATATGGCTATTGACACTGGGAATGGATGGTCCTTGGGTGGTAACGCAGATATTGAGAGTGATATTAAGGATAAAAAAAGTAAAGTAACTATTAACATTAATCCAGTTGGTGAAAAATTTAAAGGGGCTAATACTAGTAGGGACATTAAAGAAACAAGTGAGGATGATATGATCGGTGTTGATCGAAAGATTTTAGAGAAAAAGATATTGCAGAAAATTGATAAAAATCCTAAAAATATAGATAATTATAAAGAATTGGGTAGTTTGTATATTAAAATGGAAAAATTAGATGACGCCTTGGAAGTTTTTAATTATGTTTTGTCTGTTGTGCCAAGAGACGTTGAAGCGTTGAATAAGCAAAATAAAATTAAGCTATTGCAAAAATTACAAAAATAGTTTTTTTAATTTAGTTCATTTAAATCCCGATAGAAAGTACTCCAGATTATTTAATGGTTAAGATAACTCTCTTAGCATTCGCGGGACGAGAGTTAGTAATACGCCAAGATAGCTCAGTTGGTAGAGCACACCCATGGTAAGGGTGAGGTCTCGGGTTCAATTCCCGATCTTGGCTCAAGGTGATTAAAAATTTAGGAATTTAAGAATTTAGAAATTTTTAACTTCTGTTTAGGGATGTAAGAATTGAGAATGAGGTGTTGTTTAGAAGTCTTGATATTTTTTGAGTATAAAGGTATAATGATATGGTGAATTGGTTATTTGTACTTAGTTTGTACTTTTGAATAGGAGTTTAAAATTCTTAATTCTTAATTGTTCATTATTAATTAACAAAAGGGTCGGTGGCAGAGTGGTCAAATGCATCAGACTGTAAATCTGACGACGCGAGTCTACGGGGGTTCAAATCCCTCCCGGCCCACAAAGATGATAAATGAATATGTTTAGATTAAGAGGATAGTTTTAAGCGGAGAGAAAGCCAACTGCTTGGCTTTCGGATTGGGGTTTGAAGCCCAGCCCTTTGCTAAGGGATGGGCAGGCCCGTTAGGGCAAATTCCTCCCGGCCCACAAATAAAACAATAGCTTTTAGCTATTGTTTTATGGGCTGGGAGGGATTTGAAGGGCGTGAGTAGGATTCGAGCGAATAGCGAGGATTCTGTGTGTAGCGCCCAGGCTTCGAGTCGGAGCGAGAAGAAATTCCTACAATTAATATCCGCCTGTGTAGCTCAGTTGGTAGAGCAATCGCCTTGTAAGCGATAGGTCATCGGTTCAAGCCCGATCGCAGGCTCCAGTAAAAAAATCATTGGTTCTCATCCTAAACGGGTGATGAATAATCTACGGCAATTCAAAGCCTGATCGCAGGCTCATTGTCATTTAAACATGTAAACATTTAAACATGTAAGCATAACATAAAAACCGCCGAAGGCGGTTTTTGTGTTAATAACTCAGTTTGACAGGCATTGTTGGGGGGGTATAATGAGAGTGTAAAAAAATAATAAATATTAAAAACAAAATTATGGGAAATTTAGACAAAATGCCAACTCATTCTGTTGAGGAAGCTCAAGAAGAGGCAAATAAAATGAGGGACAAAATAAAACAGGGAGAGGCCAAGGATTATCCTGAGGCGGAGAAATCAGTTGAAAAAGAAAAAATAATTGCAGAAATTAGTGAAAGAATTGAAGATGCAAGAAAAGGAGGATTAATTGATAATGAAGTAGCAAATTTAGTTACAGATTCATTGCAACTTAGTGGGGAAGATGCTTTGTTTGCCAATCGTGTTATTTCTAGAGGCTCTGATCCGGCTTCATTAGAATTAGCTATGACTGGTACTGTGAGTGAAGCAACTATGCGTGCTCATACTTTAGGTCCAGGAGCATTAAGTGAAGATGAGAAGGGTTCGTGGTTGGTCCTAGCAGCTGCTTCAATTGATGAGAATGCAAAAGCGGACTTACCTATAACTGAGAAATTTAATCAATTTCGTAAGGCCGTAAACTGGTTAGAGACTGCTTCAGATGAAGAAAAGAAAGAAGCAGCTAATGCGGAGTTGCAAAAAATACTTAATCTACCATTTAAAGTTGAAAATATAGGTGGTGTTAATATGCAAGTATATACATCTGATAGAGGTTTTGCCTCTGCTTACTGGTCTGGAAAAGGATATGCAGCTGTGAAACAGGGAAATATGATCTTTGTTGGTTCACAGGAGAAACCATTAGAAGAAATTGGCGTAAAAGTAGACAAACAATTGTCTCCAACATTTGGAATAATTTTTGAGAAAAAATAAAATGAGTGAACAAATTTCGCTAGAACAATTGGCTCAATCTCAAGAAGAAGCATTGGATATAAATAAAGAATTAGATCAAACTTTAGCTGGGGGTAGATATATAAAAAAACAAGAAACAGCTGATTCCATTATTAAAAAAAGAGAATTGCTAGAGGAATTTCAAAAAGAATGGGATATTGCTGTGAAAGAATTGCCGGAAAATGTTAATCCAACTATATTGTTAAATCAAAAAGGGATTGCTAACATGTATATGGCAGATCATATTTTCGGGAAGGATTTTTCTATGAATCATATTGTTCAGTGTTTGATTTATGGAGAGGAAGTTACTGATAAAATAAAGTATGCTCAAAAAGGTTCAAGATATTTCAGGTTAGAAATTCCCGATGGTTCTGGTTTACCAGGTAGGTTTGTTATTCCTAGTGAAAGCGGTACAGCATTGGCTGAACATGTGGCTAACTGGAATCAGGAGTGTGATTATAAATTTAGGCATGGAGAGTTGAGTCCAGTTATTAGAAAAAGTGATTTACCTCATTGGTTAGTAGATTTAGAGTCAGTTTTTTATGTTATTCTTGAAAAGAACGAAATTATAAATCAAAATGGTGAAAGATTTGATCCACCGAAGCTACAAGTGGCTGATGGACCAACAGAATCTGATCCAGAAGGAAGTTGGCTTATCTCTACAATGCATTATGGACAACCAAGTCGTAGAAAACCAAGGCCACCGAGAGAACCGAAGTGGGACAAATTAAAAACAGATCAAGATTTATTTATGGATAAAATGATTGATTATCAACGAGCTGTTTCACAGTATCAAAAAAGTTATGATAGCTGGAGTGATGAACAAAAAAGAGTAGTTTTTGTTGATTTGGAGGAGGATGGAGTTGGACAAAAGGGAATAAAACAAAAAAATGAAGTAGTTGATTTAACAGTGGCTAGTCTTCAGCATGATAACGAGATTTTGGCAAAAAGTTTAATGAACTTAATGGGAGAGATTAAGGCTTTAAAAGCAGAAATTAAAGGTATGAAAACTAGATCAAATAAAAGAAACAAGAGGAAATAGTTTTTATTAGATAAAATTAGTGTTAGATAAGAAATTATTAATATGTTAAATCTCTATATTCCCCGACCATTGGGTTGGGGTCACTACAAAGCTTTTATAGACTAGCAGTGTGAGGGAAAATTTGAAAACCGTAGATTTTCAAGGAGCTTAGTATGAAGTTCGGTAAGATACCCCGCCGAACAAACGAAGTCGAAATCGAAGCAAAGCGAGATTGAGGCGTAGTGAAGTGAGGAGAACCCTTGGGTCGGAAAGTTTCATTAAGTAAATATTCTAGATTAAATTTTGAGTTGGTCGGTGGTGAAATTGAAAAATATCATAGTAAAACATAAAAACCGCCGAAGGCGGTTTTTGTGTTTGTGGGTCTTAGTGTTTATTTGATATACAAACGTTTATATGTTTTTATATACTTACATGTTTGAATGTTTACATGAATTATACTTCAATGATAACAGGGATAACCATTGGGCGGCGTTGGGTTTTTTTAAATAGAAACATACCAACTTCCTCTCTAATTTGTTTGTTCAAAATTCCCCAGTTTAATCTATTGCCGGCTGAGGAGCTTGTGTTTTTGGCAATGGTTTTTTTAACTACTTTTTTGGTGTCATTAATTAAATCAAAATTTTCTTTAACATGAACAAAACCGCGAGAAGTAATTTGAATATTACCATTAACTTTTTTAGTTTTACTATCGATGATAACTGTAATCATGAAAATACCATCTTCGGCTAACATCTGTCTGTCTCTAAGAACGATGTGCTCAACTTCATTGACACCTAGACCATCAATGAATACATAATCAATTTTTACTTTTTCTTTTAGAATTTTAGCTTGATTTTTATAGAGATTGAAAATATTACCATTGTCTAACACAAAAATATTTTTTGCTTTCATACCAACTTCTTTGGCTAATTTTTCTGCTTCTTTTAGAAAATAATGATTAGCATAAACTGGTAAATAATAATCTGGTTTAACATCTTTAATCATTGCTTGAATATCTGAGGCATTACAATGTCCGCTAACGTGGATATCCATCATATTAGTGTGAATAACATTGTCGCATTTACGATATAAGTTATCTTTTAGTCGTTGGATGGTTCGTTCATTGCCAGGTATAACAGATGATGAAAATACAATGGTATCTTTCTTTTTGATTGTTATATAACGATGATTACCAGTAACAATTTTGGAAAGAGCAGCATTACTTTCTCCTTGAGCCCCAGTACATAGAACAACTAATCTATCTTCGGGGTAATTATTAATATTTTTAATATCAATTAAGACTTGTTTGTTCTGCTTGATATATCCTAGCTCTTGGGCTAATTTAATATTTAATTTCATACTATATCCGTCTAGAGCAACTTTTTTTCCTAGTTTATCAGCCATCTCAATAATATGTTTTATTCGGTCAATTTGAGAAGAAAACATTCCAATGATAATTTTTCCTTTTTTAGCACTGATGATTTTATTTAAATTATCATACATTACTTTTTCAGAGGTAGGGTGATTATTATGATCTGTTGCTCCTAAACTTTCTAGCATTAATATAGTTGGTCGTGGTAATTTTGAAAGATAGGTGTAATCCATAGTTCGTTGTCCATTATCATCTCGTTCTACTGTCCAGTCCCCAGGATGAATTACTGTACCATCTGGTGTTTCTAAGATAACTCCTACGGCATCCATGATAGAATGTTCAATTTTGAAAAAACTTGTTTTGAAGTTTCCCAATTTAAATTTATCGGAAATACTTTTTATTTTTTTAATTTTTAATCTTTTACTAGAACCTTTTTGGTGATCTTCCATTCGGTTTTTAATTAAGGCTAGAGTAAAATCTCTTCCAATGATTGGGGGATAATTTAATTGGGCTAGAAGAATCGGAGCAGCACCAATGTGATCCAGGTGACCATGACTAAAAATTACTGCTTTAATTCTTTTTTCTTTTCCTTTTAGATAAGAAATATCTGGTACAATATAATCTACGCCAGGCATATCCTCCTCAGGAAATTGAATACCCATATCTAAAATAACAATGTCATTTTTGTATTCAAATACAGTCATATTTCTTCCAACTTCTTCTTGTCCGCCAATGGGTATAATTTTCAAGCCTTTTATGGCAGTTAAATTTAAATTGTCAATGATTTTCTTTATTGGATTATGTTGGCGGTGATTATTTTGTGTGTGTGAGGGTTGTTTTTGCTGTCTTGGCTGATAAGGTTTTTTCGTTTGTTTTTTAGTAGATAATTTTCTATTTTTTGTTATAGAATGTTTACTACTTGTTTTTGGTTTGATTAGGTTGGCAGCTCTTTTTTGCAAATTGCTTTGGTCAGTTTTCATTTCATTAATTAAACTATCAATTGCCGAAGTTGGCGCCTTCCTTTTGTTTATTGTTCTATTTGTCATATGTTTATTTAGGTAGTTATTTAAATTATCTAATTGATAATCAAATAGCTACATTCAAAGTTTTTGGAAATAATTCCATTAACTTTTAAATTAATTAAGTTATTAAATTTTTATATATAAGACACAGATAAATGTTGTCTGTGTAAATTTATTTAAGTTCTTTGAGTTCTTTTTTAAATTCTTCCACCATTTTTACTGGGGTGGGATCAGTTTGATATTCCAGGGCAAGATAATAGGATACCCAATTGCTTAGGGCTAGAGAAGAAAATATTCGATACATCATTTCTCCCCGGGGAATATTTATGGTTTCCGTAGGGATATTTTTGTTCTCTAAGAATTTTGCGGTTAAATCATAGCGTCTAAGATTGCGGGGGTCATCTAAAATATCTTTTAATATTATTATAAAATATTCTGACTGGGGATTGGTAAATCCTACAAATTCGTTATGGTTTAGTTCTGGAAAAAAATTCCAGAAAGCAGGGGTTTTGCTATTTTCGTTAAATCTAATTTTCCAGATTAAGGATAAACACTTGAATTTCTCTGAGGAATATATTATTGGTGTTTTCCCAATGAGCTTTTTTGCCAAGTTTTTTCCTTGCTCTTCCAATTGTATAATTTCTTCTGATAAATCTTGTGTTGATTCTAAGATATTATTTTTGTGAGCTGGGTCTATCTTTTCACTATTTATTAAAAGTTGAATGATTGCTGAAACAAAATATCCCAGAGCCATTCGTGGTTGAAAATTATCCGATGGCTTAGTTAATTTAATATGAGGGATATTATTTTCTAAACATATTTTTTCAATTTTTCCACCAGAAGAAATTGCCACGATTGAAAGTTCATTGTCTATAGCTTCCTGAAGGGAAGATAAAGTTTCTTCGGTATTACCAGAATAGGAACAAATAATATTTAAGCATTGTTTGTAAGCTATGGCTGGTAATTTATAAAAGCGGTTTTGATAGACCTCTATTTTAGCATAGGTAGAATTTTTTGTCAAGGGCTCGTTAAAATAGGTGCGTAGAATGTCTCCAGGAAGAGCGCTTCCGCCCATTCCAGAAATCATTATTTTATCAAAATCATCGGTTATTTTAATGTTTTTGGTCAATTCAAAACCATTTTGGAATTGTTGAGGAATAGACAAAATACTTTCTCGTAAATTGCTTTTGTCGTACAAGTTTAGATTTTTTTTCATTTTATTGTTTTTTGATTCGTTTGGTTTTTATATACCAAGTATTTATATTTTTAAGGTGATTACTTGCCTTAACTATGGCTTGAGTATTAACACCTTTTATTTTTTTGTTAGTAATATAGAGATATTTTGGGCTGTATAAAAATATAGCTGGTGAATCTTGAACTAGTTGCTTACTTACTTCAATGTATTTTTCATTTTTTTCTTTAATGGTTTTAGCCTTTTTTGATTCTTCTAATAATTTATCTACTTTTTCATTGTCATACAAAGTAAAGTTTAGACCGGGAGCTTTTTTTCCACTGGAGTGCCAAAAGAAAAACAAATTTGGATCATTACCAGAATACTGTACACCAGAAATTAAACTTTCAAATTTTCGGGGATTTAGATATTTTTGACGAATATCAAGTTGATTATCACTTTGGATAATTTCAATATTTACACCAATGTTTTTCCATTGATTTTTGATAATTTCAGCTGTTTTAGCTAGGTCTGCTGTTTTGGCTACTACTAATTTTATTTTTAATTCAGCATTATCTTTTTGTCGGTAGTCTGATTTGTCTGTTTTTTTCCAGCCGGCTTTTTCTAGTAATTTTTTGGCTTCTTCTGGGTTATATTTAATTAAGTTTTCATCATAGTGAAAATCTTCAGCAATAAATGGTTTAATGAGAGGGCTATATATTTTTTCGGCATAGTTATGGAAAATCTGTTCGATAAATTCATCACGATTTGTTCCCAATCTAAGAGCTTGACGAACTCTTTCATCTGCTAGAGGGATTGATTCTCCTTGATTGAGTAGAATTGAAAAATATTGAGGAATGGCTATGGTGTGAATGTCAGTGTCCTTACGATCTTTAAACTCAGTTGCCTTGGAATATTCTGAGAGATTAAAACCAGTAATTTCTTTGTGATTGTAGGCGTCAATAACGGCATCTTTGTCTCTATAAAAATTAAATATTAATCTTTCCAGATATGGTTTTTGGTTGTAATAATTTTTATTAGCGATTAATTTGTAGGAAACTATTTCATTGTCCGTGTTTTGTTTTAGTTCGTCAAATATAAATGGTCCTGAACCAACTGGTTTTAAGTTTAATTCAGTCAGGGCAAAATTTTCTTTGGAAATTCCCACCCAAAGATGTTTTGGTAAAATCCCAAAAGTTAATTTGCTTAAAAATGGGGCATAGGCATCTGATAATTTGAAAATAACGGTGTGATCATCGGGGCTAGATACGGTTATTTTTTCCTTGTCCCATTCTTTAGAATTAATTGGATTGTAATAGGGGTCTTGTAATAAATTGACTGTGAAGATAACATCTTGAGCAGTTAGGGGTTTCCCATCGTGCCAAAGAACGTTGCTTTTAAGATGTAAAATGTATTCTTTACTTTCTTTGTTTTCATAGCTATTAACTAAGTCTGCTTTTAATTGTCCATTACTGTCATATTTAAATAAAGAAGAATAGATTAAAGATGATATTGTTTCGTCAATGGGACGAGTACTGGACAGAAGGGGATTTATATTGGTGGGTATTCCAGCAGAATCAACAGGGACACCTTCAGTGTATTCGCCTCCATTGGCCGGAACAGTTGTTGTGGAAGATAAATAATATCTAATGGAGCCACCAATAAGAACTAATATTAAAAGTATTATGGCTGAATAAATAGCCATTTTTTCTCTTGGTTTCAAGATACGATTCAGGTATTTAATTTTAGTGAAAGAAGATATTTGTTTAAGGTCTTCGTCTGACATTGAATTTAATTTAAGAAGTAGTACTAATAACAAATATTACAAAGGCGTTTATTATAAATAGAGCACCTAGAATTGTAGTGGCAGTCATTAGAAATTTTTCAAATCCTCGTTTGGTGTGAAATCCGGAGAAATCTCCTCCGAAAGTAGCCGATAACCCGGTTCCCTTATTTTGCAGTAAAACAGTAACGGACACCAATACGGAAATAATAATTTGAGTGATATATAATATTTGTAACATTAATTTTTGAAAATATTGATTAAAATAGAGTTTACGATGCTTATTACAAATAAACCTAATATACCAGCTAATAGAGTTTCTATGGTAAAAAATGAGAAAAGATTACTAGTAATGTAAAGTAGGGCGATATTTATAATAAGGCTGAATAATCCAAAAGATAGAATGATAATCGGAAAAGATAAAAGTTTGAGGATTGGACGAATGAAAACATTTATAACTCCCAAAACTAAACCTATTTCCAAAAAACCAACATAATTTGAGTTAATAATAAACCCAGTAATTAGCTTGCTGGCTACATATAGGGCTAAAGCATTACTAACTACCAATAGAATAATTCTTAATAAAAGTTTCATAATATATTTATATTAAATTTTTATCTAGACTTACTATAACAGTAAAATGATGAGGGGTCAATGTTGACAAAGGTTGTTATTTGTTGTATAAAATTCTTTACATATATGTTATTTTAGAGTAAGATAGAGGGAGTTAAAGACTTATATGGTTTGTAAATTAAATGTTCGTTAGTAAAGAGTCAATAGTCTATAAATTCTTAATTCTTAATTCTTAATTTTTAATTTTTAATTACTAATGGGTTTATTAGATATTATTAAAATTCCAAATCAATTTTTAGAACAATATGCTACCTTTAGAGGGTTAAAGTTTATTATGGGTGTGTATTTGATTATCATTGTTATTAATATAATAATCTTGTTGTATAATTTGATTATTAAAAAACATTATTGGTGGGATTTTCATTATGGACGAACGATGCCTAAAACTAGGGGGGTGATGAATCAAAGGTGGCGAGAAATAGTAAAAATTTTTCAACAACAAAATTCAGAAAGGTATAAAACGGCTGTGGTGGAAGGGAAGGAAATATTGTTTGACGCTTTTAAAAGGATTGGTTATGATGGGAATACCTTGGGGGAGCAATTAAATTTAATGATTGGGCATCAAATTTCCAATTTGGAAAAAGTAAAAGAGGCGAATCAAATTGCGGAAAATGTTATAAATGATGTTAATTATGTATTGGAAGAAGATGTTGCCAGAGAAACGGTGATTTCTTTTGGGGAGGCGTTGAAAGAGATAGAGGCGATTGGGGAGATTGGTTTGTAAAGGGTAGGCCTAAAATTAATAATCTAAACCAATGAAAGACATAATAGAAATTGATTTTAATAATCCAGCCATTTATCAAGATGTGGTCTGGGGAAATACGGAGGAAACCATAAAATTTGTTAATGGTGATTTGAAACAATTTTCTGGTAAAAATATCGGGGAGATTTTTTTGGTTTCAACTCATCCATCTGGATTGAGTAAATTTACTAATGGACATTTGTTAGTTGATGAGATTTATAATGAGGAGTCTGTTTTTGGAAAGACAATTGGTCCCAAGGGAACTTTCCCATTGTTATTAAAGGTTTTGTCGGCCCAAAAATATCTATCTATTCAAACTCATTATAAAAATAAGACTGAGGCTTGGTATACCTTGTCTGATGGGGAAATGTTGTATGGTTTAACTAAAGAGGGGGAAAAAGCCTTGCAAACGAAAGAAGGGCAAATGGAGATGGCTCAGCTGTTGAAAGTGGCTAACAAGGTGGAGCAGATAGCGAAATATTTTAACTATGTAAAATTTAAAGCAGAGGAGACTTATTTAATCCACTCTGGAATGGTGCATGCTCTGTTGAAAGGGACAATTTTGGAACCGCAGAAAAACAGTAATTTAACAATTCGGGGTGGGGATTGGGGAAGAAATGATCCTAATAGACCATTACATATTAAAGATTTTTTTGCTTCTATTTATCCCTATGCGGTGGAGCCTAAATCCATTACGCCCAGGGCTAAAATTTATCGAACAGAAAAAGAAGCTCCGGTAAATTCTGAACATTTGTGTTTAGTGGCAACGGAGAATTTTGCTTTGGATAAAATTATCTTAAAGGATGGTTGGCGAATGTTGGAAACTTTTGCAGATAGATTTTTTATTGTTTTAGTGACTAAGGGGAAAATAGAATTAACAAATGGGGTAGTGAATAAAAGTTTAGAAAAGGGGCAAGTATTTATTTTGGGAGCAACGGCTAATGAATGGGTTTTTAGTGGAGAGGGAGAGGTGATGTTGGTCTATGTTCCTCATATTAAAAAAGGGATTATCACTCCCTTAAAAAATAGTGGTTATTCCTATGAAGAAATCGCCGAAATCGGTGGCCCAACCCTAAAAGAAAATGATGTCTATATAGAAATGAAAGAAATGGGGTTTTTGTAAATGATTTTTTTTATTTTGTGATTATACGGTTTAGTTGATTTTTTAAATAATCTTTTGTATTACCTTTACCTCATTATTATCACCATTAATTTCTACTAGATCACCTAATTTAAAATTGCTGCTTGACAATGAAAATCCAACTATAACGGGTATATTTTTTTCACGAGCGATGATGGCTAAGTGAGATAGCACGCCTCCATTTCTTGAGACAATTCCTGAAATTTTATTAAAATATTTTGTTAAATCTGGAGATAATGTTTCAGTGTATAAAATATATTTTTCAGTTCCTAATTTTTTAGATTCAAGATAATTGTGGTCTTGTAAAATACCCTGTGCCGATCCAGCAGACACACCTAATAATTTTGTTTTTTTATCAATAAATGTTGAAGTAATTGAGTCTGGAAAATTATAGTTGTCGTATTGATTATAAATATTTTTTCTCTTTCGACAAATATCCTCATTTATTTGTTTGTTAATAATTTCGTCAATATTACTAAAATAAATATTATCCGGATCATTAAATTCATTGGCCTTAGGATGTGTTATTAAAGTATTCCTGATAGCAGTGATATTTTTAACAGTTAACCAACGTCCCAATTCTCTCAAGTGATTATAAATAATTGCTTCTTTTATTTTCTTTTTGAATAATTTTTTCTGGATGTCCGATGTATTTTCCCACCATAAAGAGATGTTATTATTTAATTGCGTTTCAGTTTTTGTGTTAGTAAGAAAATTTGATTTATCTGAAATATCCAGGGAATTGCCAACTAAATTTTTTGGTAAAGTAACTTTGTATTTGTTTAAATTAACAAAAAAATTATTTGTGTTTAAGATAGCTGGTAGTTTTACAACTTCATTTTTAAGTAAAAAATTTAATTTCTTTATTGCTAGGCCTGATAATAAATTTATTTCAAAAATCAATTCATAATCAGTGATAAATTTTTTTAAAGCTGTTTTAAAATCTTTTTCATGAGGGGCAGTTTCTATTTTTGTTTTTAAGGCCTGAAATAACTGTTTATAATTTTCTGTTTTAATTTGATTAAGAAAAAATAAATTTTTTATTGTTGGTATGATCTTGAAATAATTATTGAATCTGGGAATAAATTTTTTATTTTTCAGATAGCTATAGGCAGAGAGCAAGCTTTGTATTTCCCGTTCTTTATCTACATAAAGTTCATTTCCTATAATTTTTAAGAAGTGGGTATTAATAAAGTTTACCTTATGTTTTTGATAAACATTTTTGACAGGCCCATCTTGAGAGTAGATGTGTCCTAAAAGATCAAGCGTAAATTGTGTTGGTCTTGGTGCAATTTCCGATATCTCTGTTTTTTCGTAGATATATTTTTCATTTTTCGGTAGTTGTTTTTCTAAAGTGACTATTTGCGTGTATTGTTTGTTTGATATTGTGGTGATAGGTCTTGTTTGTAGCAGATAGAATTTATTTTTTTTGATACACCATTCAATGTCTTGAGGAAATTTATTCTTGTGTTCAATGTTTTTGAAATTTTTAATTAGATTGCTCTTTAGTGATGATTTATTGTGTGCTACAGAGAATTGTTTTGGTAATACAATTTTTTCTTCGTTCCAGTAGAGAGATATTTTTTGAGGACTTATTTTTCCACTAACTATTTTTTCTCCATCACAAAATCCATATTCAATAATCATCTCCCTTTTCCCGGCTGGATTTCTAGTAAAAGTAACTCCAGAAACATCGGCATCAATATACTCTTGAATAATCATTGAGAATTTTTCGAGATTTCCTTGCAGAAAGTTATTTGCCTGCTTTAATACGGTGTAGATATTTTTAGCCAGTTTTTTGTCCGAAATATTAAGCTTTGTTAAAAATTGTCCAGCGAGCGAACTTTGAGCAGTATCTTCAATAAGGGCACTTGACCTTATGGCATATTTTTTACATTGTAAAATCTTTGCAATTTTTTGGGCCGTTTCTTCTCTTGAAATTTTGTTGGTGTATAAGTCTGTGCAAGCATAAGTTGGAATAGCAATAAATTTTGGGACATTGAAACCCCAAGCCATCCCCTTTTTTAGATTCAAAGTTTTATTTCCTAAAAACTTTACATTTTGTTCAATTTCTTGTGATTGAATAATATTACTTTTCATATTCCCATGGTTTATTATATCTTCCTAAAAATTGATGGCCTCGTTTTTCTGACTCAACGCCGGTAATTTTGGCATCGAAACAATTAACATAACCATCGCACACAGTAATGATTTTACTATTCGGAGGGATTTGATTGAATGCCTCATTAAGATTAATTGTTGGAGTGTACATAATTGGAATATTAATACTTCCTTTAATGTGTGATTGATTAAATTTATACGGCTCTCTGCTGTCAATAAGAATAGCTCCATTCTGAACCTTCTTTTTAACATCTTTTGTTTTGAAAACTAATCTGTATTTAGAGCTAGTATATTTTTCACTGAACTTTATACTACCATCCCATTTGCCCCCAGAATTTACCCACCCATTGGCTCCATTTTCTAGATACGACGAGACAATTTTTTTTGTTCGTAAAAATTTGGCTACTTCTTTTCCTCTTATTCCAGACCAACAAAATACATAAATAAATTTATTTTTTGGCAACTCAATCCAACGGCCGGCTTTTAGATCGGCAAATCGAATATGTAAACTGTTTGGAAAATGACCATTTTCATATTCAATATCCTCTCTAGCATCTAGGATAATATAATTATTCTGTTGATTGTTTATGACATTTTCAAATTCTTGGTTTGTTGTGAGTATATTTGTATTCTTATTTTTTATGAAAAAATTATATTCCTGGGATAGACTATTTTCATCAACGGAAGCAGTTCGATTTTCAATTTTTCCCTGAGCTAGAATTTTAACTTTTGAATCTTTGATTTTTACGGGTGTTTCATTCTTTAACAATAATGTCATTAAGACCCCATACCTTGTAAATGTTGTTCCTTCATATAGGGTTAGTTCTATTGATGATTTTTGAGAATTAATTCTTGCTAATTTATCTAACGTAATTTTAGATGTTTTTGAATACCAGTTTTTAAAGGTGTTAAAGCTAACAGTTTGTTTAGACATGTTGTAGACCTGTTCCAATTTTCCAGTAACAATATTTTTATAGTAGTTGTTTATAAATAGTGCCGAAGCATCAGATAAATTTATTTCAGAAATAAATTTCGTGTCAGATGTATCAATATCTTTATTTTTGTCTGTCCCAATATTTAATTGATCATTGGCGTCTTTATTAGTACTACTTTCCGTAGAATGATTGTTGTATGTGTCGTTAATTTTGTCTTTGTTTAAATGGGTATGTTTTATGGTATTTAAGATAGAGTTTTGATTACCATTGTGTTGTCTGCTTTCTATAAGCCATTTTTGATATTCAATTTTTTGTTTGTGCTTTGCATAAACATAGGAAGCAATAAGTGCCATTAGTATACTTGTAAAAATAACCAGACTTAAAATTATTTTCTTGTGTTTTAATTGATAATAACTGGTTTTGAAAAATTGAAAAAATGCTCCAAAAAGAGCGGTGAAAAATATTATAATAATAGAAAAGAGTTGAGCTATTTGTGTGCCAATATTAAAAATAAAATCCGGTGGAATTACCGCGTAAGCCAATTGGGGGAAAATAAAAAAATAACCAATGAAAAAAAATATTGGTAAAATAGTAATTTTTTTGTACATATTATAAGAATTTTAACCTTGCAAGCTGAGGACTTGTTTTTCGTTGTCATTGTCGTTGTTGAGATTTGCTTGGTCGTCACTTGGGGAGTCGTCTTCGTTGGTGAGGTCTATCATTTTGGAATAGTAAAGATTGACATCACTAATCCATTTATGGGCGGCTGGCCAACCACCAGTGGCATTACAATCGGAACCACATTTCCAAAGAACCATTTCCTGAGGAGTATCTACACCGGATTTAACAAGGCGAGAAATTCTACCGCCAACAGTTTTAATGGCATCTTCTGGGCTATCAAAACAGGTATGTCCGCCACTACCCATTCGCTTTCTAACTCCTCGATAACCCCAGTAGTTGTAACAATCTTTGCCATTTAAAACTGGTACTCGTCGTCCATAGTTACTTTCTTTTTTGGCAATTCCCACTAGGAAGGCGGCAACGGTTTTGTCCTGTTTAGCAATGTATGGAGCCATTTTTTCCATGGGTGTGCCGGCAACCATTTGATTAATTTTTTCTTCCATCTTTTCTGTTTTGATTTTGTCAAATTCTTGCAGAGTTTTAAAGACAGTTTGGTCTAAATCGGTGTTTTCTGTTTCTTTGCCTTTTTCTTTCATTACCCCTAGTACGGCTACCTTTTCTGAAGATGGTGTTGGCATTTCCTTGGTGATTTTTTCTTGTTTACTGGCGATGGCAGTAGCTAACTCTTGATGGGATTTATTATTAAAATAAACTACCGACACAATACAGAGTAATAAAACAATGGCAAAATTAAAGGCAAACATTTTTGTTCTAAGTATGGCAAAAGGTTCTCTTGGTACCAATAAATTAAAAGTTTTTTTTCTTGGTTTTATTTCTACGGTCTTTGAATCATAAAAATGATTAGAGAAAGTTTTTTGTGATTTTAGAGATTGTTTTTTTGTAAGTATTTTTGATTTAGGAGTAGTGGTTTGTTGGGTTGGTAATAAGTAAGAAGACTTGTGTTTGGTTTGAATGGGCGCTGTTTGCGAGCTTGGAGCATAGTTTACAACAGTTTGTTCGGTGTTATTGATTACATTTTGGAAATATACTTCCGGTTGAATAGTATCTAAAATAAACAATTGTTTTGTTTTGAGTGTAACCCAACAACCTTTCTTGATGTTAACTAATTTATTTTGCCCAATAAATTTTTTTTGGACACCATCCACAAAAAAATCTCTTTTATTTTGGGATACAAAAAGAGTCTCTCCAATGGTGGAGTTTTTTATTTCTTTTCGTTTTTTTTCCGCGTCTATTTTATTTGTAAAAAGATATCGGAAATCAGGTTTATTATTACTGTCCATTAGACAATAATAATGTTTTTTTATTTTCATTTAAGAAAATTTATTTGCTAGATTTACGGGAATAGTACTTTCCCTTCTGTCTTTAAGTATATAGCAAATAGATTTATTGTCAAAGATTAACTGTTGAATAATATTTTTGAAATAAGTGAGTTGATGAGCTAAACTTGCAATTAAAATTTTGTTTTTGAATAAAAGTATTTGAGAATAAAATTTTGATTGACAAATGTTTTAAATAATGTATAATAAAGTGTAATTTAAGGTGATGAATAAGTAAAAATATTTTAAGAAATTTTAATAAATCTAAATTTAATTTTATGGCAAAGAAAAATTTAATTATCGGAATAATTATTTTAATAGCTCTTGTTGGGGGAGTTGTTTTGTGGCAACAAAAAAATAGTCAGCAAGAAACGAAGCAACGAACAAATAAAGAGATTACCAAACAAACTCAAGAGCAAAAAACAACTGGAAAGCAGAAAACAACAAAAGAACAAATTAATGCCCAAAAGCAAACCGGTAATGGAGAACTAAAACTGGAAGAAAAAATTGACACCAGTGATTGGAAGACTTATCGGAATGAGAAGTTGGGGTTTGAAGTGAACTTACCGGGAGATTTAAATAAATGGAAAGTTGAAGTTAAAAAATATGGTATCGGAAAAAGTAAATATAAAGGTGAAGAATATTTTATCAGTTTTCTTTATAAAAACGATGCCAATATACCCGACGTCATTCCTACACCTAAGAATTCTTCGATACATTATTTACCAAAAAAACATGAGAGACTTATATTGTTGAATGTTGTGCCAATAAAAAGTTATGTAAAAGATGTTTGTTTGAAAATTTCTGACCCAATGTGTCGAGAAGGAATAGAAATAGGCAGAAATAATAAATTTGTATTTCTGCAAATGCCACAAATTTCCGAACCGCTTTGTCAGTACATTTCCGAAGTAGAGAAAAACAAATCAGATTTTTGTCGGGTGGAAAAAATTTTATCCGGATCAAAAGACGTGATTAATATTATCCAATTTAGAGTCTTTAATTTGTAAATTTGTAGTGGAATGTATTACAACTAGACCTACAATAGAATTTAAATCGTTAATTTAAATTCTATTGTAGGTCTAGTCTTTAGGTTTGTACATTGACAATTTAATAAACCAAAAATCAAAGAAAAAGAAGGAGGATAAAAATGTACCTTGGAAAACTTTTAAGTACGGTTGTGTTTTGTGTTTTGTTGGTTTGCGGTAATAGTTTTGCTTGCGACAAAGTATTGGATACGGGTTTTTGTTGGCCATCAAGAATATGAGAGTAAACTATTATGATATTATGAATAATATCATAATAGGCAAGATAAAATTTGCAATTAAAATTTTGTTTTTGAATAAAAGCATTTGAGAATAAAATTTTGATTGACAAATGTTTTAAATAATATATAATAAGTGTAATTTAAGGTGATGAATAATTAAGAATATTTTAAGAAAATTTTAATAAATCTAAATTTAATTTTATGAGTAAATTAAAAATAAAAACGTGGCATGGTGTCTTAATAGGGTTAATAATTTTTACAAGCACAATAATAGGATTGATATTTTTAATACAACGAGATAATCGTTTAAAACAATTTCGTTGTGATGTTGGTTTTGGTACCTGTAGAGTTAAGATTGACTGGCCAGAAGAACAGTTAAGGGAGCATTATGAGAAGGCATTCTATACACAAGGTTACACACAAGGAGACTATAAATCATTAGCGGAATTTATTGTCATAAATAAAAAAAGAAGTTTAAAAGCATTAAAGAAATTACAGAAAAAACATAATTTAACCAAAGAAGAAGAGGAAAATTTGAAATATATTAAAAAAAGATTAGATTATCTTGATAGATTGGCAAAAATAATAGACGATTTAAGATAATATTTTTTAACTACCTATAAAACATTTTATAGGTAGCTATGAGAATAATATTTCTCTAAAAATCATAATTTTTTAAAAGGAGGTGTGCTCATTAAAAACTGAATAATGTTGTTTATAGAAACCAATAACTTAAAAGAATCTGCGGAGGATTACCTATGAAAAATGTATGTAAATGGCTAAGTGTTGTTATGATGATATGTTGGTGTATTAATACACAGTCAGCTTTAGCACTTTGTTTTCTTGAAGACTTGGAGTGTTTGGCACCAATATTGCTTCCCGGGTATCAAAAAGATGTCGGTGATGGTCACACCTTAAGAGAGTGGGCACCATCTGCCGGTAAAATGTACGCCTTTGATGATTGGATTATTGCTGAGTTTAGGTTTGATCAGGAATCGATTGACATTATACATAGCAATAATTCATTTGGCCTGGAGTTCGAAGCTGTAATTAAGGGGTCGAATCGTAATCAAGTTGAGGTAAAATGGATATATACAACTTTTCCAGCCAATGCTGGTGTTGGCTATGATACGGAGGTTTGTGATTATGTTACAAATCATGGCTCGGAATCCAAGGTTGTATCAGTTCATGTACTTAATCCATCTGTTCTCCAGAAGGATGTTAATTACAGGGTGTTTTTTAAGCTGGAGAACAAATTTCCCAGTAATGGAATAAGAATCAAGCCTGGTGTGCAAATCACCATTGATGCAAATTATGGTCCATTGCTGGCAAATTTAGTAGTGGAGCAGATACCATGGCTGGATCAATTTCAATATTATGCCTTGGAGACTGAACATTATATTGAATTTGAAACACAACCTGGTCAAATAAATGGGGTTTGCTGGGACAATAAGAAAGACAGTTATGATTGTTCTATCGGCAATGATGACAATCCCCCGGCAATTTTTGTCGAAGGCAACCACACTCACATTATCCATGATGACTACCGTTGTTCCAAAACAACCAACGGCCCGATTCTGTGTTGGGAGCCTGGATTAGACCCTGATGAGCCGGATGGGAGAAGAAACTGTTGGAATGCCTGGAAGTGGTATCAATTCAACGGTGAAGTGAGTCAAGTGGCAGAACACAGAACCGATTCCGGTTGGATAACCATTCGGGATAGGAATATGTGTGTTGAGGTTTACAACTCCGGCGGAAGTGGAACCAGCACTGGTGAAGAAAGTAGTGGCGGAACCGGTCCCGGCTACACCGACGATTCAGGTACTTCCAATCCTTGGGCGGGTTATGCTCATGATGTCGGATTAAAGTATATGAAAATCGGAAAGAAGTCATCAAGCCATTGGAGCGGTTCCAAGGTTTGGACGGTGGGAGAAATCCCCGGTAAAAGAGACTTCCGAATTAAACTCAAGCAGAAAGGAGGTGTATGGCCTAATGGAGATACTTGTGCAGAAGTGTGGTTTAGTCATAACAAACACTTCACAGGAGAGGATTTGTTTTTGGGAAGGAAATCTAAAGATAAACTATTATGATATTATTGATAATATCATAATAACCAAGATAAAATTTGTGATTAAAATTTTGTTTTTGAAAGTGTTTGAGAATAAAATTTTGATTAAGAAATAGTGGCTTGGAAATAGTTATTTGTCATTGATAAATTCGAAAAATAGGTCATACTAAAGTATAATTTAAAAAGTTAAACAATCAAGAAATTTTAATAAATCTAAATCTAATTTTATGAACAAACAAAATTTAATCATTGGAATAGTTGTTTTAGTAGCTCTGGTTGGAGGAGTTGTTTTATGGCAACAAAAGAATAATCAGGAGAATACAAAACAACAAACGAATAAAGAGATTACCAAACAAACTCAAGAGCAAAAAACAACTAGAAAGCAGGAAACAAAAGAACAAACCAACGATCAAAATCAAACCGGTAATGGAGAACTAAAACCGGAGGAAAAGATTGATACGAGTAGTTGGAAGACCTATCTGAATAAGGAGTTTGGATTTGAGGTGAAGTTACCAGGAGATTTAAATAAATGGAATATTAAAATTGAAAAGTATGACAATAAAGATGATGGCTACCCAGGGAGACTGTATAGAATTTGGTTTAATTATCCATTAGATAAACCAGTTTTACAAGTTGCGTCAGATCCAAATTCTGGATATATTCATAATGTGAATATATGGTATCTTGATGCTGTGTTGACAAAAAATTATGTAGATAATATTTGTGATAAATATCCACACCCGAAATGTTATCAAGGAAAAGTTCTTGGACGAAATAACAAATATGTTTTTGTATCAGGACTTTATAACATTCAAGGTGCTGAATATTTATGTCAAGATTATAAACAAGAGGAGCAAGAATTTTGTAGGATATTGAGACCATTTTCATCTATATCGCAATTTAATTCAGCAATACAATTCAAAATATTTTGATATTTTTGATTTATACACGAAACTATTTCGGTAGTTTCGCAATAAGTTTGAAATATTTTTAAACTTAGTTCTTTTACAAACAGTAAAAACAACGCAAGGAGAGGTGAAAAATGTGAGGATGATTTAATGCTATTTTCTCTAAAATAAACTTCAACAGAAGGAGATCAAAATGAAAAAGGGTAAGATTATAATTTTGTCCTGGTTGGTTGTTGGTGGTTTGTTGTATAATTGTAATCTGAGCAATGCAGGTAGTTGTTTAAAATATCTTGGGCATGGTTACTGTACGGATTATATTAAATATCGGACTGGATTTCCGCATAGTGGAAATGCGGGTACGTGGTCTGGAAATATTTCCGCTCAGCAAATACGTGTTGGGGATGTAGCAATTTTTGAGCCAACAAAAACTAATCCATACGGACATGTTGCCGTGATTGAAAAAGTGGATGGTGATTATATCACCATTAGTGAATGGAATTATGGCAAGAAAACTGGCGATAAGGAAAAAGATGCATGTGGTGTTACCCAATTATTCCATAAATTGCATATTCCGTATCGTGTAGTCCCCATCTCTTCCGTAACTCGTTTTTGGCGACCGGCTAATGATTACAGCAATAATCCCGACGGAAGTCAAACTTGGTATCTTGGTCAGCACGCTCATGTTATTCATAACGATTATCGATGTTCAACCGAGATGCCGAATGGTAAAAACCTCTGTTGGGAACCGGGACTGGATCCCAATGAGCCGGATGGAAGAAGGAATTGCTGGAATGCTAGTAAGTGGTACGAGGTTACCGGAGATGTTGGTCGAGTTTGGATAAACAGAACCAAATCTGACCATATTATTTTCAGAGATCGTTCAATGTGTGCCGAAGTGTATAACGACCATTCCGGTATGGGAGGTCCCGGCTACACCGATGATTCAGGCACTTCCAATCCCTGGGCGGGGTATGCTCATGATGTTGGTCTGAAGTACATGAAAATCGGCAAAAAATCATCAAGCCATTGGAGTGGTTCCAAGACCTGGACTGAAGGAGAAATCCCCAGCAAAAGAGACTTCCGAATTAAACTTAAACAGAAAGGAGGAGTATGGCCAGACGAAGCTTGTGCGGAAGTGTGGTTTTCGCACAATAAGCACTTTACGGATGAGGATTTGTTTCTAAAAAGGAAATGTAAAGACCTTTCCGATGAAACAGCTGACGAAAAATCCATCTACGTAAAAGATGTTCATCTTCCTACCATGGAAGCCGGTGAGGACTATTATTTCTTTACGGTAGTTACTTATTCCGGAGGAGCAAATCCCTCTTCGGAAGGAGACCACGATGAATATGTTAAAGTGGAGATTGTTGATAATCCCATCGGTGATAATTCATCCAATAATCAGACTTCCTGGGATAACCTTCCGGAAGCGACTAAGACAGCCATAATGTCTATTATTCTTAACTAAGGAGAAAAGGTTATGAAAAAAATGATCATTGCAATTTGTTTGATTTTTGCTTTAACGACTGGCACAGCTTTTGCTGCCAATACATCCCAGTGGCTTCAAGCTTCCAATGTGCGTACTTACAGTTTTGGTAACAATGTCGGATTTGTTGTTCAGGTTGGTGGCCAAGCTGTTGATTCCCTATGTCAATATCCGGACCATTTGCAAATCAATGCCGATGATCCAAATTACGATACGGCCGTAAAGCTGTTTTTAAGTCAATGGACGAAAGACCCAAATGTTCATTTTGCCGTTTACTACACCCCAGGAGAATGCTCTGGCGGTGTAAATACTGGTAATGTTAAGGTTCAAGGTTTTTATTTTGAATAAACCTCAACTCTGATATATATATATATCCTTAATTGAAACTAATTAAGGCTAGATATATGAATATCAGAAAAGATGCCATCAAAGGATAAAATCCTGATGGCGTCTTTTTTAATACCTAAAACAAAATATTTCCAACAAAAATCAAACAAAAACCGGTGTTTCCTTTTAACCATATAAGGTAACGGCTGGATTTTTTTGTTTTGATTTTCTTTGGAGAATATTTGTTGTTTAAAACTTAACATCGTAATGATATGAAAAGTTGCTTAACTGTTAAGTTTATTGAAATAAATGGAAACATCGGCGACCCATTTGGCGACGCTGGTTGGGGAGTGGGTGGCACAGGAGTTACCACATTTCCAGATAAGCATTTTTTGGGGAGTGGTGCGATGTTGTTTGAATACGAGAGTTTTTAATCTTTTGGAAACGGTATTGACGGCGTCTTCTGGGCTATCAAAACAAGTATGTCCGCCTGTTCCCATTCGGGCTCGTTTTCCTCGATAACCCCAATAGTTATAACAATCTTGACCATGTAGTTTTGGGGAGTGTTTTCCGAATTGACTTTCTTTGAGGGCAATGCCCACCAAAAAGGCAGCGATGGTCCGATCCTGCTTACTGATTGGTTCAATCATATTTTCCATGGGGGTACCAACCAAAATATCACTTAGTTGATTTTTTAAATTATTATTTATCTGATCATCTTCATTGGTAGAATTGTCTTTCAGAGGAAGAGAAATTTGTTTTTCTATTTCATCTAGGGATATTTTTGGTTTGCTTGTACTTTGATTTTGATTTTGTGAATCGTTTTTATTTTGTTCTTGAAAGGCGATTATTAATTTTTTGCTGATGGTATTTTTGTTTTCTAGGGACTTAGCTGAAATATTTTGAGAATAAAAAAAGCCACCTAATATTAATAAAGTCGCCCCTAACAAATATTTATGTTGTTTGATGTCTTTAAAATTAACTCT
Organism: Patescibacteria group bacterium; assembly: GCA_015493225.1. Classification (GTDB taxonomy): domain Bacteria; phylum Patescibacteriota; class Minisyncoccia; order Moranbacterales; family DUUL01; genus S145-42. The sequence continues at coordinate 6,780 of WGDO01000082.1, read as the reverse complement.
AATTAGCTGAGTTAATTGGGAAAGTTTCATATGGTAAAATTAATATTTAGTCAATTAAATTATTTTGATTTTAGTAGTTTTAATAATTTAATTGTCCAGTAGCGGATTTGTTTAGAGATTAATCCACGAACCTGGAAATAAAAAATACTTGAAAATTCAAGCACGAGTCTTAGTATAACAATATGCAAATACTTGTCAAGTGTTGATAAGTATGATAGTATGTATCTTGTGTGTAAAGAGATATATTGGTTTCTATTGACAAATATTTTTTTTCAAGTAAAATGAAATGCATTAAGTGATATTGATGGCGCCATCGTCTAGTGGTTAGGACGCCAGGTTTTTCAGCCTAAACGGCTGACCACCCGTTTAGGGTGGCATCCGGAGATAGCGATATAAATTAAGAATTAATAATGTTTTATACCTATATTTTAAGAAGCACAAAAAAGAAATATTATTACATTGGGAGTACTGCCGATTTAAAGCATAGACTAAAAGAACATAATTTTGGAAAGACTAAATCAATTAAACATTTAATACCTTTTGAGTTGGTTTATTATGAAGCGTATACAACAAGAACATTAGCTCGTAAGAGAGAATTAGTATTGAAGAAGAGTAGTTATAAAAAAGAAGAAGTACTTAAAAGAATTAAATAAACGGCGCCATCGTCTAGTGGTTAGGACGCCAGGTTTTCATCCTGGTAACAGGGGTTCGATTCCCCTTGGCGCTACGAGCAGAGCGAGTAGTGACAAAGAGAATGAACTCCCACTTCGCCAAGGCTACGAGGGACAAGTTGCTTCATTTTCGTGGGGAAGCGAAGGGAAATTTATTGTCGAAGACCAAATTTGCCAGGCTCGAAGAGGATTCCCCTTGGCGCTACGAATGAAATGAAATTTTTGATTAACACTGATTTATCTACTCTTTAGTGGATAAATTTTTTAAAAATAATAATTAGATATAAACTAGATGGCACAGAAATATTTAACAAAGGAAGGACATGAAAAATTAGTGGAAGAGCTAAATGATTGTAAATTGAATAAAAGAAAGGAAATTGCTCAGGCTATTAAAGAAGCCAAGGAGCAGGGTGATTTGAGTGAAAATGCTGAATATAGTGAGGCAAAAAGACGCCAGCGAGAAAATGAATCAAGGATTATGAAATTGGAAAATATTATTAGGACAGCTGAAATAGTTTCTGATAATGTTTCTACGGATACGGTTCAAATTGGCTGTGTTATTGACGTGGAGGCTAAGAAAGTTAAAAGTACTTTTCACATTGTGGGAGCAAATGAAGCTGATCCAGCTAATGGTTATATTTCCAATGAATCTCCTTTGGGTAATCAATTGTTGAATAAAAAGAAGGGTGATCAAGTTGATGTTCAATTGCCGAATGGAAAGGTTGTGGAGTACAAGATTTTATCTATTGGCAAATAATTTTTATAATGAGCAGTAAATCAAAAAACTTCCTGATTAATTTTGGGGAGTTTTTTTATTTGTGGATTAATTAATTGTCTTGGATTGTATTGATTCTGAAAATGTTGTATAATTTATAGTAGAGTTAAATAAAAATAAATATAATTTGTAAATAGCATGTCATTAGATTTTATCAACATAAACAATACTTTGGATGCGAAGAATAAACCAGAGGATGGGAGTGCATTAAAAGAATTAAAAAGATATGGATTGGATAAAGTTGAATCTTTGTCAAAACAAGCTGGGAAAATTGGAGGAAAAATTAAAGGTTTGTTTTCTGGAGCCTTGAGTGTATTTAAGAAAAAAACAGAACTCATACCGGGGACTGTCCCAGAGTTGGTAGATGTAGATAATAGAATAGAGCAGGAAGATGATAAAGTTTTGGTTGATGATATTGTTGTTTGTAGTGAAATGGATTTATATACAAAATTAGATTATTTATTATATAAATTGAAAAAAGGAGACAATTTAAATGGAGAAGATATTAGGGAAAAAATTACTAAATTAACAAGAGGAACTGATTTTAGTAGTAATGAATTATTAGATGGGCAGGAGGTTGCTAGAGAAATTAAAAAAAAATCTGTTGATTTAGTAGAGGATGGTTTTAAAATACGGACAGAGAATTATTTATTGGATAAGTTTAATGGTTCAAAAAAAGAAGCAAAGAAATTTGTTGAGGATAGATTTAAAAATACATATGAGCACAATCCACCGCATTTTAAATTAATAGAAAAGAAGGATGAGAAAGGGGAATTATCTTTAGAATTAATTTCAGATGATTTTATCACAGGGGCTTCTACTTTTAGTGACTTGGAAGAAAAAAAAGGTGTTGACATGGAAATTGGGGATATTGATAAAGATGTTATTAAAGAGAAACAATTTCTTAATGCTGAAAAAGCTTCTGAATCATTGGCTGTGGATAGGGGTACATTAACAGAACAACTTGTTTCGGCTATGGAGGTTGATAGTAATGGAAAGGTTGATCAGGCTGATTGGTATGAGGTGGGAGGAATGTCGGCAAATGAAGCCCTAGAGATGTTAAGGCAAGTATTAAATAGAAGAGTTGAAAGGGAGCGGTTTGGCAAAAAAACAAAAAAGTGGATTGAGGATAGTATTAATATATTTAAACCGGCATCTGATGAAACTTTTGCTGAGTATATCGAAAGAAGATTTATGAAAGGTGATAGATTGCCGAGTATATATAATGATGTTATAAATGTTGTAAAAATATTCAATAAAATACAAAATAGAAATAATAATAATGAAAAGGAAATTGTTGATAGACAGATGATTGGAGAAATGCCAGCGGAAAAAGTGTTTGATATTTTAAGTCTTAATAAAAAGGTCGCAGAAAGTAGTGGTATAAAATTTATTTTATTAGATTGTCGTCGTAAGATTAATCCCATAAAAGGGGAATCTCTCAAGAAATATTTTTATAGATTGACAGCTTATAACAGGGGGTGTTTACGAAAAGATGGAACTGTTGATGAAGAAAAGTTGAGAAATAATTCTGATTTTGAGAGTACAGTTCAACTTTTAATTGATATTATACCACCGATGAATAGAAGGATATTATTTAAAGATGATGTTGAGCATTATAACCCGCATAAAACCAAAAGTAATGGTTCAAAATCTAGTGTTCATGATTTAGGATTGAGAAATAAAGGACTAATAAAAAAAATCAATAAACAGTACACTAGGCCATCATAGTTTAAATTTTATGGTATAATTTTCTATATTTTGAAATAATTAATTCTAAAAAATAATTTTAAAAATAAAAAGTATGAATGAAAATGTTTTTGATAATTTAGTAGATGAATTATTAGTGGGTGTTGATTTGGATGGAATGTCCGCAAAGGCAAAGGGTAAATTATTCGAAGAAGTAATGGATAATTTATATTATAGAATAATTTTAAAATCAATTGAATTAGTTGATGGGAGTAAAAAAGATAACTTAATAAGTGACTTGCAGAATGTTAAAGATGATGCAAATGCTGTTATAAGTATTCTTCAAGAATATATTCCAAATATGGAAGATGTTATTGTGCAGGTAATGGGTGAATATAAAGAGGAGTTAAACAAGAAATATGGAGTATAGAATTTTCTATGACCTATTGAGGCATAATTATTTAGGAACAGTAAATAAAAACCCCGTGGAGCGGGGTTTTTATTTATTTAACCTAAGATTTTTTGGGTAGGTATTGAGAGGTGTTTTATATTATGACATTAGGGCGATGGCGGCAATTTTTTCTCCAGCCTTAAGGTTCATAATTCTTACTCCTTGGGTGGCTCGACCCAATACAGAAATTGAATTTATATTAGTTCTAATAATCTGTCCCTTATTAGAACTGGCAATTAAAGTACTTTCTTTATCATCTTCTTCAACAATTCTACTTGATACCAATGGTCCAACTTTAGGAGTAACTTTTAGAGTTTTTAGTCCGGAACCACTACGGGTTTGTTTTTTATATTTGTTAACCGGTGTTTTTTTACTGTAACCGTTTTCGGTAACAACTAGTAGAAGTGGTTTTTTAAGTTTGGAGGTTATGATATTCATACCGACTACTTCGTCATCCTTTTTAAGTCTGATTGATTTAACACCGGCGGCGGCTCTTCCCATAGCCCTTACTTGAGTTTCGTTGAAGTGAATAGCTTGGCCATTTTTAGTGGTTATTATAACACTATCTTTTCCAGAAGTGGTATGTACCCAATTTAGTGTGTCTCCTTTAGCTAGTTTAATAGCAATTAGGCCACTGCGTCTTACCTTGGCAAAATCTTTGATGTTTGTTTTCTTGATTTTACCCTGAGCTGTTTCCATTATCATAAATTTGGCATCACTGTCTTTGGAAATTGGCAAAATAGCTGTAATTTTTTCGTTGGAATCTATTTGCAAGAAATTAACGATAGATTGTCCCTTGGCTGTCCTAGAGGAAACAGGTAACTCATAGGCTTTGATACAAAATACTTTTCCAGTATCAGTAAAAAAGAATAAATCATCATGAGTCATTGCTCCGAGGACTTTATCAACGGCATCACCCTCCTTAACGTTACTGCCGATTATTCCCTTACCACCTCTTTTTTGAGTTCGGAAAGTTGTGGTAGGTAGTCTCTTGATGTACCCATCTTCGGTAAGACTAATAATTGTTTCTTCATTGGCGACTAAATCTTCCTGAGAGAAGCTACTAACAGTTCCTTTGATAATTCTAGTTCGGCGAGGAGTGCCAAATTTATCCCTAAGAGCGGATAATTCATCTTTAATAATTTTAAGAATTTTCTTTGGACTTTTAAGAATGGCTTCCAGTTTTTTGATTAATTTTAATTTTTCTTTTAATTCATCTTCTATTTTTTTTCTTTCCAATCCAGCCAATGTTTGTAATTTCATTTCCAAAATAGCATCAGCCTGTAGAATCGATAACTTAAATTTTTTCATTAAGTTTTTATGGGCCAATTCTTTGGTTTTGGAACTTTTAATTGTTTTGATAACGGCATCAATGTGATCTAGGGCTATCTTCAAACCTTCTAAGATATGGGCTCTTTCTTTGGCCTTGTTTAACTCAAATTGAATTCGTCTAGTAACAATATTTTGACGGTGAGCGATGTATTCTTCTAGGATTGATTTTAAGTTTAAAATTCGCGGTTCAATGCCATTAACCAAAGCTAGCATATTAAGATGAAAAGTTTTTTGTAGTTCAGTGTTTTTATACAAAAGATTTAAAACTTTTTTTGGGAAGCCATCTTTTTTTAGGTCGATAACTATTCTAACTCCCTCTCGGTCTGATTCATCACGAATGTCTTTAATACCTTGAATTTTTCCATCTTTTACTAGATTGGCTAGTTTTTCAACGAGAGTCGATTTGTTGGTTTGATAGGTTAGTTCACTGATGATAATGCTAAACATTCCTCGAGAATTTTCTACAATGTCTGCTTTAGCCCTAGTAACAATTCCACCCTTACCAGTGAGGTAGGCTTCCATAATATCTTTTTGGTTGTAAATAATTCCAGCAGTAGGGAAGTCTGGTCCTTTGACAAACTGAACTAATTCTTCGATGGTGGCATTTTTGTTGTCTATGAGATGAACTATTCCATCTATTAACTCTTCTAGATTATGAGGGGGAATATTAGTGGCCATACCAACGGCGATACCCATTGTTCCGTTTAATAGAAGTTGGGGAAGTTTAGCTGGGACAAAGGAGGGTTCTTTCCTGGTACCGTCATAATTATCTCTCCAATCAACTGTTTCTTTTTCAATATCAAAAAGCATTTCTTCGGCGATGGCTTCTAGCTTAGCTTCGGTGTAACGCATGGCAGCAGCGCCATCACCATCCATGGAGCCAAAGTTACCTTGTCCATTAATCAAAGGGTCTCTAAGGGAAAAATCTTGAGCCATTCGAACCATTGTTTCGTAAATAGCAGAATCTCCATGAGGATGATATTTACCCATAACCTCACCGACAACTGTGGCTGATTTTTTAAATTTGACATTATGTTTTAATCCCATTTTCCACATGGAATATAAAATTCTTCGTTGGACTGGTTTTAAACCATCTCGAACATCTGGTAGAGCACGAGAAACGATAACGCTCATGGCGTATGATAAATATGATTCCTCCATTTCTTGAACTATTGGTCTGTTTTGAATTTTTCCGATAGCATTTTCTTGATTTTTTGTCATAGGTTTTTAAATTATTTAATTTCTATATCTTTCTTTTGTTTCATTAATTCCGTTGTGATAGTTTCATTTTGATTGAGAGATGGTAAATTTTCTCTGAATTGTTGAGCGGCGGTTTTGTGGTCGGTTTTAGTTGGAGTCATAGCTTGTTTAACATTGTACTGAGTGATAATTAACCAGATGGCAAAAATAACAACACCAATAATCCCTGTAGCAATAAAAGCCACTTTACGTCGGTAGCTTTCCGGTTTTTCTAGTAATTCTTTTAGCATAATTGTAGAGGTTAATAATTGTTGCGTGAGGTGTTTTTTAGATCACCCCCTGTGTAAAGGGGGTCAAATTTTCTCAGTGCTTTTATTCGGCAGTGCAGTTGACAAATAAAAGCACTGAGATTTTTTTGGGTTTTTTTCTGTCTGTTGCTTAAAAACCCCCGAAGCCTGAACAAGTTCTTTTTATCCCGCTTCGCTAAAGCTACGCGGACTAGAAAGAATTTGTCCAGCCTTCCGCCCCCTACTATAAAGACATGTGCTATAATAATAAAGAAATCTACGAGCGGTGAGTACAAACCCCCCTTATTGCTTTAAGCATCTAATAAAGACTAGCTCACCGCTTGTAAACAAACCCATATGATCAATAACTTGTTA
>WGDO01000081.1 GCA_015493225.1 Patescibacteria group bacterium | reverse complement strand
GTAAATGTGAGCAATGGGCTGAAGAAGAACATAAACCATTTAAAAAAGATAACAATTGTTTTACAAATGTTTCAGGTGATTTTATAAATGAAGTTGAATATGAGACTGCAACTGGTAAAAAATGCTTAAATCAACAAATTAAATGTCCACCCTGCGGAGTAACGAATGGAGGAAGTGATACGGTTATTGAGGTGAATTAGGTGATAAATATTTAAAGAAAAATAAAAGCTATTAAATAAAATCCTGCTGATTGGTAGGATTTTATTTTTTAGGAAGTGTGATATAATAATAGTACAGTTTAATTTTAATTTGTAATTTGTAAATTTTAATTCAAAGTAAAATTTTTAATGTTTAAATTTTAAAAACGCTAACCATTTACTGCTTGTTTAAAAAAATAAATTATAAAATAAAATGATAGGATATAGAATAATTTTGATAGCAGTTTTTGTAGGAGTTATGCCAGCGGTTGTGATTGCTTGGTGGTTTTTTGGTAAGGGAAAGGAAAAAATCGGTATTAATTTATTGTTTAAAATATTCTTTTGGGGAGTTTTGACGGCTATTCCAGCCAGTGTTTTTCAGATTATTAATTTAGAAAGTGCTAGTGGTAATTTAGCAGTTAGTTATTTTCAACAATTGTTTGCGGGGTTTGATAATTATTTTGTTACTCATTCAGTAATACCATTTTTATTTGTGGCTTTGATTGAGGAGGGTTCTAAGGGAGTTGGAATAGCTTTATCTCTTTGGTCTATTTCTAAATCCAAGAGAGCTAGTAAGTTAAAAATTAACCCCGGAGCTTTAGCTGGTGTGGTAGTGGGCTTGGCTTTTGGAGTTACTGAGAATGGAGTTTATTTTGCTAATAATTTTGTTGGACAAACCATTACTAATTCCCTTATTTCAATAATTTTGTTACGATTTATTTTGTCCACATCTGCACATATTATGTATTCTGGTTTATTTGGTTCTTTCTTGGTAGATATCTTAGTGGCGAAAACTTTTTGGCGAAAAATTTTAGCTTTTGGCGGATTGCTTTTGCCTATTATTATCCATATGACTTTTGATATTTTAGTAACTACTAGTGGATTGGGAATACTTTCGGTGCCGTTGTTAATCGTGGGAATAGTTTTCTTGGCCTTTAAGATTTTTTGGAGGAGCACATAAAATTATAAGCACCCCCTGTGCCGAGCCCAGCGAATGCAGGGTAAATGGATCATATGCAAAATCATTGATTTTAAGTTGCCCCCTTTTTAAAGGGGGCGGAAGGCTGAACAGGTTACTTTTTATGTAGCGTCAGCGAAGTGAAAAGTAACCTGTTTAGGCTTCGGGGGTTTTTCGGATAGTTACTTAAAAACCCCCGAATCTAAACGACTATTATAATTAAACTGCTGTCGCAATTTAATTATAATAGTCGCTTAGATTCTACCCCCTTTAAAAAGGGGGTAAACTTAAAAATTTTTGTTAATTTTGAAATCGATGGTTTTTTGTATAATATCATTGGATTATCTAACACATAAAATATGTTTAATTACAAAACAAAAAATACCATATTTGTGACTTTACTCGCTTTATTATTTTTGAGTTGGGTTCTTTTTAGAATTATTTTTCCGGTTTTTCATTTTAATTATAATGGGCAAAATGGGAATAATAATTTTTTTACTAGAAAAATCAATCAAAAAATATATTTACAGCTTAAATTAAGGGGGGGATATTCTTTTAATAAAATAGTTTTAAAGTCAAAAGCAAAAAATATTAAATTGGGAAATGTTTATCAAGATGAATTGGCACTTTATAAGCAAGGTCAATTAATTAATTCACTGGAAGAATTAAAAAAATATTTAATTATTGGTAATTCTAAGGTGTACAATGGGCAATTAATTAGTCATGGAGATTCGGTGTTTTTTATTGAAAATGGAAAATATCGTACTTTTGCCGATGCGGAAACTTTTGATAATCTGGGATTTGATTGGCAAAAAGTTATTAAGGTTAATAATGAGGTGTTGCATAGTTTAGAAAAGGGTGAAGATATTACACATACAACCATTTATCTAAATGATTTATTTGTTAAAATTGATGACAATCTTTATTTTTTGAACAATAACGTGAAGATGAAAATTAATACTAATCAGTTAGGTAAGTTTGTTAAAGATAATTTTTCCATTATAAATATAAATAAGAAAAAATTAGATTCAGCTTTGGTGGGTAAGATGATTTGTCGAAAAGTATTTTTTGGCTCGAAATGTTCTTTGAAAAGAAATAAGGCAATTGTTTTTCCGAGGGCGGAGATTTTAATGGAAATGAAAGATAAAAGTATTTTAGATGACAATAAAATATCTGTTAAGGTGGATACATTTGATGGAACTCATAGTTTTGTTCCTAAAATTACAATTAGAAACATTAAAAGATTGATAAATATTCGTTATGAAGATGAGATGATTAAACTAAAAAAAGTATTAAGATAAATTATGTCAAAAAGATATTGTGATTTAATTTATAAATTGATAGTGGCGGTAAGTTTGGAGTACTTATTATTTTTTGGTTTGGAAGCAATGTTACCGGGAATAATAATAGGCGTTTTTAATATAAACATTTTACTTATTTTGGTGGTAATTTTATTGGGAATATTATTGGGTGTAAAAAAGTGTCAAGGAGTGTTTGAGGGGGATGGTCAAAATAAATTATTAAGAGTTGCTACTATTGTGATGGTTTTATTTTTGCTCTTGGTTATGATTTTTGTTTTGCATAGATTAAGTCTAATTTGGATTTTGGTTTATATGGTTATTAGTTTAATAATTGCTAATTTGCTTTGGAAAAATATTTAATTATTTTAGTTCAAAATTGCGACAGCTTTTCCCAAAGTTGCGACGACCGCACTAACTTTGGGAAAATATGAAAGTTATTTACAAAATTTAATTTAAGCGTATAATAAAAGATGAATTTTAAAATTTAATTTAAAAAGCATGAAAAAAGAAAAAACACTAGTAATTATTAAGCCAGATGGTATTCAGAGAGGATTGGTGGGAGAGATTATTAAGCGATTTGAAAATGTTGGCTTAAAGATGGTTGCTCAAAAGATGATGGTTGTTGATGAGGAACATATTGAAAAACATTATACTTTGGACCCAGAGTGGCGAAGAATAACAGGAGAAAAAACAATTGCTGGCTATAAGGCCAAGGGATTGACTCCACCATCAGAAGATCCATTGGAGATTACAGCTAGAATTCTAGAAACATTAAAAGTTTATATGACCAGTGGACCAGTTGTGGCGATGATTTGGGAGGGAGCACATGCCGTTGGAATAGTGAGAAAATTAGTTGGTGGCACTGAGCCTTTAACGAGTGACGTTGGAACTATTCGGGGAGATTATGTTCTAGATTCTTATGCCTTATCGGACAAGGATGGAAGGTCAATTAGGAATTTAATTCATGCTTCTGGTTCTCCTGAGGAATCACAGGCAGAGATTAAACATTGGTTTAAGGATGAAGAAATTTTTGATTATGCATTGGTCAGTGAAAAAATTCTTTATGATGTTAATCTAGATGGCATTATGGAATAAATAAAATATTGATGTAGAAAAAACGTAATAATTCATTGCGTTTTTTTAATATTGACAAAGATTTGTAAGTGTGTTATACTTACATTGTTGATTAAGATAATAGACCTTTTCGGAAAGTACTCTCTACTGCAATTTTCCATCTTTGGTAAAATTTATTTCAAACTTTTTCAACTTAGCTAAGGCTAAATTTTCAAAAGTTATTCAATAAATTTTACTCAAAGCTAAAAAATTTCGTAACGAAATTACTTTCCGAAGAGGTCTAATAATGTTTTTAAAAAAATAATTTAGTTTATGGGGAAGATTATTGAAAAACAATTAAAGGAGGGGATAGATGAATTGTTGGGTAAATTAAATAGTAAACAACGATTGATTGTCACGAGTCGCTATGGTTTGAATGGTAAAAATGGTAAAACTTTAGAATCCATTGGTGATGGTTTGGGAATTAGTCGGGAACGAGTTCGACAAATTGAACAGAGCGCTATTAATTTATTGAGAAAAGCAAAAAAATCTAAAGAGTTAAAAGAGGTTTTTGATTTTGTGGAACAAGAGCTATTTAATAATGGTGGTTTTTTGGATAGGCAAGGTTTTAAGAAATTAATTTTTGCTGGAGAATTAAATATTGCCAATAGAAATAAGTTGGCTTTTCTCTTGAATGGTTCTAATAAATTGAAATACCAAAAAGATACAGTCGCTTTTTCTGGAATTTGGTATTTGATAAAATATAAGAAAACAGCAGAACGAGCTAAAAAATCTCATGGTGAGTTGGCGAGATATTTTCAGAGGAATAAAGAGGTAAAGAAAATTGGAGAATTGTTAAATATAATTACCGTGGAAAATTTTTCTCCAGAGATGGTAAAATTCTTTGATGGGGAAAATAAAAAAAGTAGATTAAAAATCATATTAAGAGGAAGTAGATTGATAAATAAAAATATAATGAATGAATGGGGTTTAAATTCCTGGGCGATGATTTCTCAAAAGTATGCTAGAGAAAAAGCTTTTTTAATTCTAAGAAAATATAAAAAACCTTTGCATTTTAGAGAATTAACGGAATATATTAATAAACATTGGCAGGATAAAAAGGCTCTTCCCCAAACTGTACATAATGTTATAATAAAGTATGATGAGTTTGTCTTTGTTCAGTCGGGGACATACAGGCTGAAAACTTAACTTATGAAGATGACAAATAGAAATGTTTTAGACAAAAATTAAATTTGCTAAATTAATGGCAACAAAAATAAGTGAAAAAAAAGCATCAAGTAATTTGTGGGGAACTATAACTATAGTATCTGTTGTGGTATTTGTTGTGTTCGCAATGATATTTCCAGCTGACGCTCAATTGTTTGTGGGAAGTACGATTGTTCTTTTCACTAATTATTGGTGGATATTGCTTCCATTGCCATTATGGTATATTTATGAAATGGTTTGGAATGAATATACTGAACATGAATTTTTAACAAAAATTGAGAATGTTATCTTAGAACTGGTGCCACCTAAAGATATTGAAAAAAGCCCTAGGATAATGGAGCACGTTTTTGCTGGGTTGAATGATTATTCTACACCTAATAGTTTGGAGATTCATTGTGGATGGAGAATGTTGCAGCCAAAACTAACTTTTGAAATAGTGGGTACGGAAGGAGAGGTTTATTTTTATGCACGTTGTCCAAAAAATATGCGTAATAATATAGAGGCACAAATTTATGCTCATTATCCTGATATGAAAATTTTTGAAGTAGAAGATTATGTACGAAAAGTTCCTAAGAATTTACCAAATGATAAATGGGATGTTTGGGGGGCTACTTTAGACTTGGTAAAACCAGACCCAGTGCCTATTCGAACCTATAAACATTTTCAGGAAGATGTTACGGGAAAGATGATTGATCCCTTGTCTAATATGGTTGAGGTGATGAGTAGTTTACCGAAAAATCAACATATTTGGTTTCAAATTGTATTTATATCTGAAAAACCACCAAATTGGCATCCAGCTAGTAAGGCCTATGTGCAAGGCATTATTGATGAGCATTTGGGTGCAGGTGATTCTAAAAAAAGAATTCCTTTCTTCTCAAACCTTTGGGATGAATTGAAGGTAGCCCCTAGTAATGTTTTAAAAGGTTTTGCTGGGAATGACCTGGATGCACCAATTGGTGCTGAGGTGTCTGAAAGTGTAGAATTTAATATAAATAAATTACCTCCGGGGACACAAGAATTAATATTGGCTATTCAGGAAAATTTATCCAAACCAGCTTTTCATACGGTTATTAGATTTGTGTATTTGGGAGAAAAAGAAGGATATAACAAAGCCTTGGGAGTAGCTGGAATTATGGGTTCAATGAAACAAATTGCTGATATTAATTTAAATGATTTGATTCCTAGTCCTAAGACAAAAACTTTTGCTAATTATTATTTTGATGAGGAGAGGCTTCTGTATAGAAAAAGAAAGATTGTAGCTGATTATCGTGGACAATCTGTTTCAGGAATGGATTTTATTATGAATACAGAAGAGTTGGCCACACTATATCATTTTCCAGATATGGCTATTAGAAATCCAGCAGTTACTAGGGTTGAGTCGAGAAAAGAAGATGCTCCGGCAGAATTGCCTATTGGGGTAGATTTTCAGGAGAGTAGATAAATTAATTTTTAATAATCCAATGCCAGAAAAAAAAGAAGAAATAAATTTTTTTGCTAAAACTAATTTCCGAAATAAGGAGCAGCCTTTTGGTATTAAAGTCGATGACCGTCGGCGACATTTTTATACTCTAGGAAAAACTGGTATGGGTAAGACTAGTATGATTCAGAATATGGCTATTCAGGATATTCGTAATGGAAATGGTGTGGCCATCGTTGACCCGCATGGAGAATTTGCGGAGGAATGCTTAAAGGCCGTGCCTAAGGAAAGAATTAAGGATGTTATTTATTTTAACCCAGCTGACTTGGACTTTCCAGTTGCGTTGAACATTATGGAAAAAGTTGATCCAGAATATCGGCATCTGGTTTCTTCTGGCTTGATTGGTATTTTTAAAAAATTGTGGGCAGATTCCTGGGGACCTCGTTTGGAATATATTTTGAGAAATGCTATTTTGGCTTTGCTGTGTCATCCGTCTTCAACTCTTTTGGGAATTAACCGCTTATTAGTTGACAAACAATATCGAGAAGAAGTTTTGTCCTATGTTGATGACCCAGTGGTTAGTTCTTTTTGGATCGATGAATTTTCTAAGTATAATGATAGGCTTTTGACGGAGGCAATTTCACCGATTCAAAATAAGGTTGGACAATTTTTATCTAGTGGATTGATTAGAAATATTGTTGGGCAAACGGATTCGTCTTTTTCAGTACGGGAAGCAATGGATGATAATAAAATTTTGATTATGAATTTATCTAAGGGACGAATCGGTGAAGATAGCAGTGCTTTGTTGGGAGCAATGATGATTACCAAAATTCAATTGGCGGCAATGAGTCGAGTTGATATTCCCGAGGCGGAGCGAAAAGATTTTTATTTATATGTTGATGAATTCCAAAATTTTGCTACGGAATCTTTTGCTGGTATTCTGTCAGAAGCTAGAAAATATCGTTTGAATTTAGTTTTGGCGCATCAATTTATGGCTCAGTTGGATGAGACTGTTTTAAATGCAGTTTTGGGAAATATTGGAACCTTGGTTACTTTTCGAGTTGGGGCCTTGGATACGGAAATTTTGGAAAAAGAATTTGATCCAGTTTTTTATGCCAATGATTTAGTTAATTTGGATAAATATAATATATATCTAAAATTGATGATAGATGGAGTTTCGACTAGGCCATTTTCAGCACAGACATTATTTCCAATAGATATTTCTGATACCATAAAAAATGAGAAGAAAGTTGTTAGAGCTTCCCGAGATAGATATGCTGAAGACCGAGAGATTGTTGAGCAAAAAATTATGGATTGGAGTGGGATGAAAAAAATGGAAGTGGTACATAATATTCAAGCTTTGGCTAAAGATGGTGTAAATGGAAATAATAATTCTAAGAAAAATCAATCTAAAAATAATAATTCCAATAAGGTAAAAAATAATTTTGGAAAAAATAAAAAGCAAAATAATCAAGCTACCTTCCAGACTACTTCCCAGGCTACTTCTCAGATGAACCAGGATATTTTCGGTATTCCTAATGCTGATTCTGGTAGTAATATAGACGTGGCTGATTCTAGTGGCGATAATAAGAGCACAAAACAATCTGGAAAAGATAAAAATCAGAAAACTAAACAAGTAGTGTTTCCTAAAACAATAGATAAAAATAAAAAAGATATTTCTACAACGGTGGAGTGTTCTGGGTGTGGTAAGGATACAGTTATTAATTTTGTTCCCGATGGAGTTAGGCCGGTTTTTTGTAAAGATTGTCTTAAGGAATATCGACGGGCTCAAGCAAAATTACAACAGCAAGATGGGCAACAAAAAAAGCAACAAACTTTTAATAATAATTCCGGTAACCATTCTCATGGCAATAAAGCGAATAGTGGAAATATTAAGATTGTTAAACAAACAAAAAAAGAGGCTAGTGGACCAAAAATAGATAGTGATGCAGTACAATCATTAATACAGGATGCTTTAAATAAAAAATAACGCCCGATAAGTTTGATAGACAAATAAAGAAGTTAATTTATTTTTTATGAAAGAAATATTAGTTGGTCTTAGCGGGGGAGTTGATTCGGCAGTAACGGTAAAAAAGTTGCAAGAACAAGGCTTTCTTGTCAAGGGTGTTTTTTTGAAAATGTTACCTAAGAATGATTTAGAAAGAGCTGAAATTTTAGCCGAGCAATTAGGGATAGAATTATTCATTGAGGATTTGGTGAATATTTTTCAAAAGGAAATTATTGAGGCTTTTGTGAGAGATTATGAAAAAGGATTAACTCCGAATCCTTGTGTTCATTGTAATCCAAAAATGAAATTTAAATATCTTCTGGATGTGGCTGATAAATTGAATATTGATTTGGTGGCTACGGGTCATTACGCTAAAATAAAAAAAGTAAACGGTCATTTTGTTTTGGAAAAGGGGGTAGATGAAATAAAAGATCAGTCATATTTTTTGGCTCGTTTAAATCAAGAACAATTATCTAGAATTAAATTTCCGTTGGGTGAATTTAAAAAAGATGAAATAAAAAATATTGCTCAAGAAAATGATTTGTCAATTCCTAAAAGTGAGTCACAGGATGTTTGCTTTTTGGCGGGGATAAAAACAATTGATTTTTTGAAAAAGTATTCTTTGCAAAAAGAATTTGTCGGTGGAGACATCATTGATGAGAATGGTAAAATTGTCGGACAACACAAGGGATTGCTTGGTTATACAATCGGGCAAAGAAAGGGGCTAGACTTAGGAGGAGGTCCTTTTTATGTTATTGATAAACAAAAAAATATTTTATTGGTTAGTCGGGATAAAAGTGATTTAAATAATAAAGAAGTTATTTTTGGAGAAGTCAGTTGGATTAATAAAGCACCGGAAGAGGGGAAAAAGTATCAGGCTAAAATTCGGTCACAAATGCAGGCAGTGGAGGTAGTAGTTAAAAAAATGATTGATGGTAGTTGGAAAATGAAGTCTTTGCAAAATGATTTTTGGGCCATTGCTCCTGGACAAGCGGTGGTTGTTTATGATGAAAATAGAGTTATTGGGGGAGGAATAATAAAAAGCGAGAGGGTTTATTTTAAATAAATTAATAATTGCATAAATGAAAAAAATAAAAGTTCAACAAACTGAAATTTCTATAATTTCAAAAAATAATCAAGATTATATTTCATTAACTGATATGCTGAAAGCAAAGGATGGTGATTTTTTTATTTCTGACTGGTTAAGAAATAGAAATACAGTTGAATTTTTAGGCGTTTGGGAATCTATTAATAATCCAAATTTTAATTATGGCGAATTTGCCATAATTAAAAGTAAAGCAGGATTAAATAGTTATAAAATTAGTGTGAAAGAATGGGCTAAAAAGACTAATGCCATAGGCTTACAAGCTCAAGCAGGTCGTTATGGTGGAACGTATGCTCACAAAGATTTAGCTTTTGAATTTGGAATGTGGATTAGTCCAGAGTTTAAAGTTTATTTGATTAAAGAATTCCAAAGATTGAAAGAGATTGAGATGAGGGATTTAAAATTAGGATGGAGTGCTAAGCGAACTTTAACAAAAATTAATTATAGAATTCATACGGATGCTATAAAGAAGCACATTATTCCGGTTTTGGTTAATAAAAAACAAAAAAACCATATTTATGCCAATGAGGCAGATGTGTTAAATGTGGCTTTGTATGGAATGACTGCAAAGCAGTGGCGAGAAAAAAATAAAAATAAAAAAGGAAATATTCGTGATTATTCTGATGTTCGACAATTAATTTGTTTAGCGAATTTAGAAAGTTTAAATGCTGAATTTATTAGACAAGAAATTCAACAACCAGAAAGATTAAAAAAACTTAATGAGATTGCTATTGTCCAGATGAAGTCTTTGGTGAATAATAAAAATATTAAGAAATTAAAGTAAGTATTAAGAGACTGTTTTCAAACTCCGATTTTCGCCAATTTTTCTAAATTTTGCCTGCGACTTGTCGAAAAAATCTTATCAATATGCCGTATTTATGCGATTTTTTCAACGGCGTCTCGGCTAAAATTTAAAAAAATTTATCGAAAATGGAGTTTGAAAATAGTCTCATTAAAATTGAATAGTTAAAATTATGCAAGAAGAAATAAGAGATTGCCAAAATTGTCAAAAGGAATTTACCGTTGAACTGGAGGATTTTGAGTTTTATGAAAAAATTTCTGATAAAAATAGTGAGGTGAAAGTTCCAGCGCCAACTTGGTGTCCGGATTGTAGAGCAAAAAGAAGGATGAGTTTTTATAATGTTACCACTCTATACAAAAGAAAGTGCGATAAATGTCAGAGTGATATTATAGCCATCTATCCGGAAGATGTAAAATTCCTAGTCTATTGCCCAAAGTGTTGGTGGGCGGATGATTGGGATGCCTCCGAATATGCTCAGGACTATGATTTCAAAAAAAACTTTTTTGAACAATTGCAAGAATTGCAAAATAAAGTTCCCCGAGTATCTTTGGAAATTGATTATCAAAGAAATGTCAACAGTCCTTATGCCAATGATTGTGGAGCGTTAAAAAATAGCTACCTGGTATTTTTAGGGGACAGTTGTGAGGATACTCTTTATTCCAGAGAAGTTGATCGATTGAAATCCTGCATGGATTGCACCAATGTTTCCGAGTCGGAAAATTGTTTTAATTTAATAAATGGTTCCAAGTGTTACAATGTTTTTGATTCAGTTCGTTGTGATAATTGTTTGGATGTTTATTTTTCCAGGGATTTAAGAGGGTGTTCAAATTGTTTTGGTTGTGTAAATTTAAAGAATAAGCAATACTATATTTTTAACAAGCAATACTCCAAAGAGGAATATTTTAAAAAAATCAAAGAATTTAAATTGGATTCATATCAAAATAAACAAACTATTTGTAAATTGGTTGATGATTTTTTTATCAAACTTCCTTATAGATTTATGAATGGGAGTAAAAATCAAAATGTTTCCGGTGATAATATTTTTTTCAGTAAAGATGTCAAGCAGTCTTTTTTGGTTATTGGCGGTGAAAATATCAGATATTCTCAACTTCTGGGGATGGAAACAAGTAAGGATTGTGGCGATTATACTTCCTGGGGGCAAAATGCGGAAAATGTTTATGAGGTGGTTCATGCTGGAGATGGAATTAATAAAATTAAATTTAGCAATGGCGTTTGGCAATCTTATGAAATTGAATATTCGGACAATCCATTATTTTCCAATAATTTTTTTGGTTGTGTCTTTTTGAGAAAAAAACAATATTGTATCCTCAACAAACAATATACCAAAGAAGGATATTTTGAGATGGTAGAAAAAATAAAAAAGCATATGAATGAAATGCCCTATGTTGATAAGCAAGGCAGGGAGTATAAATACGGGGAATTTTTTCCTCCAGAACTATCTCCCTTTGCTTACAATGAAACCATCACTCAAGAATATTTTCCTTTAACTAAAAAAGAGGTAGAAAAGC
>WGDO01000080.1 GCA_015493225.1 Patescibacteria group bacterium | reverse complement strand
GTCCTAACTGTCGTCATCACCAAAGATTAAAACATAGAAATCCTCTGAAGCTTTACAAACGAACTTGCATGAAGGAGGGTTGTAATACTGAGTTTGAAACTACCTATGCTCCAGATAGACCAGAAATAGTTTATTGCGAAAAATGTTATCAACAAGAAGTTGCGTAGTGTATTGTTTATGGTTTTGTGTTTACGGGACTTCCCCCCTTTGAAAAGGGGGGATTGAGGGGGGATTTTAAGGATTTTAAATTTAAAACAAAATCCACCCCTAACCCCTCCTTTACAGAGGAAGGGGAACTAAGAAAATCCACCCCTAACCCCTCCTTTATCCTACTTTCCCACTTCACCTTCGGTTTCGCGGGATAAACTCACGGCTACGAGGGACAGACGTCGGAGGGGAACTCTATAAATAGTTAGCCAAACCGTGAAAGAGTTTTGTATATTAAAAATATTGTGTTACACTATTAGTTAGAAACTAAGTTAGAGATTAAGCTAAATCAAATTAAAAAAAAGATGATGAATGTACAAAACGAAGAAGAATTGAGAAGTTTGCGAAATAAGTTGTCTGACTTGAATGTACAGCTGGTTAATTTAGAGTCAGATTTAAAAAGGGTTCTTAGACAAAAGGAGGACTACCAATTGAAAGTGAGAAGGTTGAGCAAGGAAATAAAAAGAAAAAAAATGGAACTAGATGAGCTACAAAAAATGGGAAAAACTTTTGATAAAAAAGAGTTTGAGTTAAATAGTGATAAGCGATTAATGAAAAAGAAGATTGAAGAATTAATGGCCCAGTTGAGAATGTTTAATAATAATTATTAAGTTTTGGTTTATTGTCTCAATAAAAATTTTAAATAAGTTTATTAAAATTATGGCTAGAAAAATACAAGTAGCTAAATATGCTCCACCACCAACGGAGTTGCCGACGATGGATGGTCCGGATGCGGATAAAATATCTTTTTTTGGGCAAACAAATTATGTTAACCAGTTGCAGGAATATAAATATGTTTTTGGTATTAAGGAAGAAGATAGAACTAGACATATGTATGTGGTTGGTAAATCTGGAGTTGGTAAGTCTAAACTTTTAGAGTTACTGATTAGACAAGATATTGCCAAGGGAAAAGGTGTTTGTTTAATTGATCCCCATGGAGATATTATTGAGGATATTTTGAATTTTATTCCTGAAAGTAGGATTGATGATGTTTGTTTAATTGATCCAGGAGATGCTGATTTTCCAGTGTCTTTTAATCCCTTGGCTAATGTGGATGAGAATTTTAAATTTCAGTTGACCCAGGGAATGATAGAAGTTTTGAAGAAGCAGTTTGGGGCTAATTGGACGCCACGATTGGAACATGTTTTTCGTTTTACTTTATTAGCCTTGCTTGATTATCCGAAAGCAACAATGCGCGGAGTAATTCAAATGTTGACTGACCGAGAATATCGTCAGAAAGTGATTGAATATATTCAGGATGATATTGTTAAAAAGTTTTGGGCCATAGAATTTGCGGACTGGTCGGAAAAGTTTGATACGGATGCCATTATCCCTTTGGTGAATAAGCTGGGACAGTTTTTAGCTGATCCAATGTTAAGAAATATTTTTGGACAGGCGGAAAATAAAATTGATTTGGGAGAGTTAATGAATAATGAGAAGATTATTTTAATTAATTTATCAAAGGGTCGATTGGGAGAAGAAAATTCCTCATTTTTTGGGGCAATGTTTTTGACTAAAATTAAACAGGCTGGTATGGCGAGGGCTTTATTGGCTCCGGAGAAAAGAAAAACTGTTTATATTTATGTTGATGAGTTCCATAATGTAGTCACGGAAACTTTTGAAAATCTTTTATCGGAAGCACGAAAGTTTGGTTTGGCAATGACCATGGCTCATCAGTATATTGGGCAATTGATACCAAGGGTAAGAGCAGCGGTGTTTGGTAATGTGGGAACTATTATTGTATTTAGGACCAGTGGTCAGGATGCTGTAAAATTAGAGCCGGAATTGGCGCCGGTATTTAATGTTCAAGATATGATTAATTTAGGTCGTAGGGAATTTTATATCAAGCTTTTGATTGATGGTGAATCCTATGATCCTTTTTCGGCTAAGACTTTAGATGTTATTGAGCCCAAGCATCAGTCTTTTCGAGAACAAATTTTGCAATCTTCTCGTCAGAAATATGCTAAAAAGTTGGATGATGTTTTACAGGCCATTAGAATTGAGGAAGGATTGGAGCAGGAGGAAAATAAATTGGAAAAGGATAATATTGTTTTAAATAATGCGGAAAATTTAGATGGTGTAAAAAAAGTGAATGTTCAGGGAACTGTTGATAGTGGAAACCAAATGGATAATTTAGAACTTAATCAAAATCATTCTTTGGATATGAAGAATGTTCAAGAAGTGGACGACACAGAGCCGTTGATTTAAATAAAAAAGCCCTCAATGCAGAGAGTCGTATGAATTCCAAGAATTTTAGTGTAGGAAAAATATAATTGAAATATCTTTCCCTAAAACAAATGTGGATTTCATGTTTCCAGTTCCACTTTTACTAAAAATAAATTTTTAGCAAAAGTGGAACTGGAGTTATTCATCCTCTCATTCTGAAGGCTTTTTCACTTTTAGTATACCATGGTATTACAGAGGGAGCAATGGCAATTTTTTTCACGGTAGTTCCCCTCCTTTATAAAGACAAGTTATAAGGAAAAGTCAACCCGTACCTTAAAAAAATAATAAAGAAATTTACGAGCAGTAGCAATAACAGCTGTAAAATAATGCTTTCCATCATTAATCAGTCTCTGATAATACTCTTTAAAAATGTCATTATGTTGT
>WGDO01000079.1 GCA_015493225.1 Patescibacteria group bacterium | reverse complement strand
GTTCACCGTTTAAGACTTTGAAAAGTCAAAATTTCCTTTCCTTTCTTTTGATCAGGCCTATCCCTAAAAATGAAATACCAATCCGAATAACCCTGGAAAATGAATTTTTCTCTATTTCAATGAACTTCAATTTCGAAATTAACTACAACGGTTGGGCTATGGTGCGTGCCGCAATTTCAATGTTATATTTTCCTATTTCCCGATAACTTCATTTAATGCTTAATCTTCATATTTACAATGATTTGCGGCATGCACTATGAGCCATTGTTATGGGCAGTTTGTAATGCTTCATTATAGTCATTTTTATTAAATTTATATTCATATTTATAGTAGTATTTCTGTTTCTTTAATTTTTCCCAATTATCAAAATTTAATATACTGCGTATGGCTCCGGAATTCTCATTCTTATAATGCATAATTGAGTGAATATTATCGAATGTAACCATTACCGAATCAGATGTTTCAAATGGCCAAAATAAAAACCCGCCACCCTTGCCTCCATTATTTTTTATTTCGGTGCTATCAAGTTTATTAATTTGATATTCCAAAGGATTCTTGGAAAGAAATATTTTTAGATGTATTGAATGCCCTGTATTGTTTTTAATTATTAAGTCAGTAATAGCTTCCGGATGGTCTTTAGTACAAGATGTGAATATAATCGGTACGAAAAAAATAATGAAAATTAGAATATTACGCTTCATGACAATTTAATTTGAATTGAGTATATGCGATGTACTGCATTTTATCTTCCTGTTTACCTGTTGTATTTCTAATGCCTATTTATCTGATATATGACTAATTATAATGTATATGTGTCATACGTTAAAGGTTTCCATTCGTTTATTATTCTTTCTTTTAAATTAATTCACATTTTTTATATTCAATTTTTATTTGCTTAAACTTTTAGCTGAACATCGTTTTTTATTGGTTTCTACCTACACTTTCCTAATGAAATTTTATTTATAACATAGGTGGTTAGCCTATTTTATCTTCTGTTTTTATTATTTAAATTCCAATTAACGTCAAAATTAGTTATTGTTTTTCAATTGTTTATTTTTTCTTCAAATTTACTAAATTTCTTGTGTTTTTTTGGGTTTCCGTTTTGTCGTTATCTAAAACATTTATCAATATTTTCATCGAAAGAGAATTGCCCATAACGGACAAGTATATGAGCAGTGGCGGATTTTATTGCACTTGCTTTCATATTTGCACCGTTGTTAAATTATATATAATTACTTCATTAATAACACTTTGCCCGCCATTGCTTATATACAATGTTAGGCTTTCGTGCTTTTTATTCAATCCTTTCATATGGATATACATTTTTATAATTTCTATGTAGATATGAACCAACAGAAGGAGCATTTAATAAACCTTCAAATTCAAACTTGGGTACTCCCTTATAAACATAAAGCGTCCCATTCAAAAATCTCACATAAACTTCTTGAGTTTCTTCATTATAACCAACCTCGGCTACATTTGACGAACTTACGGGTATCATTTTTGGTATCATATTATTTCTCCTTTAATTTTTGGTTTCTCCATAAAGAAAGTAGTTTTTTATAATCATCTTCATTAATATCGCTTTTATCATTCATCCATTTTTCTGATACAATAGGGTCGGAACTTTTTGGTGCATTTGAAAGTTTATAAAACTGAACTCTTGAAGGTATTTTTACACCTTCACCTGAAATAATCCCTTCACCTGTTCTTAAACTTGGGAGTAAATCAATCATAGTTTGTAATTCGTCTTGAATAGCTGATCGGATATGTCCTCTGTCTTTAGAGTTATTCATTCTTAATGCTATGATAGTACCGCATTGACTTAGTACTGTTTCATCTAATTCAGATGGTCTTTGAGTTACTAACGCAAGCCCAACTCCATATTTTCGTCCTTCTTTTGCAATTGACTGAACAGCTCGTGATGATATAGAATTTTCACCTGCTTTTAAATAATTATGTGCTTCTTCTAAAACAATTAACAATGGTTGTTCTTTTCCTCCAATTGATAAATTTTGCCCCCAAAATAAGGCATCATATATAATCTTCAGTAAAGTACCAGATATTGAAACCATTATCTCACTCGGTATGCCAGACAAATCAAGAATCGTTACGGGTTTATTGTTTCCAAGCCATTCATAAAGTAGACTACTTAAATCTTTTTTAACTTTTCCTTCTAGATTAGGAGTATAATCATCTGGATGAAACAAAAAATTGTAAGTTGAATCTTTAAGTTTGATTCTTACACTATCAAGAAAACTTAAAATACCTTTTGCCTTATTGTTTAAAAATGGTGCACCGCCACCAGCACTTGCAGGTTGGTATTCATTTGAAATTAAATCTTCCGCAGAACCTACAACCTTCTTTTCAGTAATAGTTTCAGGTTTTGCTCGTTCATTAAATGTTTGTCTTTCAAAATCATCGAGCTCAAACCACAATTGTTGTAAACTGAAAGGAATGGGAGAATCTGCTGTAATTAACTCTTTTTCAACATCTAATTTATTTTCATCAATTGATTTTAATTTTGCTTCTACAATTTTTGTTCTGAAATAATCTCTATTTTGGTCACTAAGAGTTCCTGAAAAAACACTTAACAATTCATTAAATGGTAGTGCCCAAAAAGGGATAAAAAGATTGTTGTCTTCTTTTTCTGCATTAATTCGGAATACATTACTTTCTTCTTTTAGCACTCCATCGTATTCACCATGTGGGTCAATAACTAAAATCCTTGAACTTTTAAAATTTTTATTTGCAATAGCATTTAATAATATTCCTACTGCATTTGATTTTCCACTACCAGTTGAACCTAAGATTGCACAGTGCCTACTTACAAGTTTATTTAAATCAATTTTTGCATTTAAACTTTCTGAAATACTAATATTACCAACTACAATTGAATTATTTTCATCATATCCACCGTAAATAACATCTAAATCTTTTATAGTTACTAAATGGACTTTATCACCAGTTGTTGGCGATTGAGATACTCCTCTTTCAAATTTATTGCCAATTTGTTCTCCAACTAATACCATATTAAGCCATTGCCTGTTGTCAAGTAGAGAATAATCTTGTTTCGCTAATTCTTTAATACTATCAGGTATTGCAGATGCACCAATTTGAGTTACAATTCCATAGAGATTAGCATAACCTAATGGAATTTTCAGAAACGACCCTATTTGACCAATGCGATAAACAATTCCATCAATTACAGGCATATTTGATTTCATAGTATCGGAAAGCTGAACGGTTATTGTATTTCCGCTCACACTGATAATTTCTCCTATTTCAGTTTGAATATCAATCATTTTGACTTTCCTTAATATTTTCGTTATCGTAAATCATCTTTTGAAGAAAATTCACAAATTTTGTAAAATCGGGCAATGTTAGTTCCCCTTTTCCTGTCCATTCTTCTTTACCTTTTTTTTCTTTTTTTATTTCTTGTTCATTATCAAAAGCATCTTCATCAAAATAGGATGAAATATTTGGGGTATCATCCTTATCTGGTTCTCTTTTTAGTTGCCATTCTCCAAATTGACAGCCAATTATTGCACTTCTACAACCGTATACAGATATTTTCCTATTTGATTTTGCTATTTTTGACAAATTAGAATCCTCTGTTAAAGCGTATCTTTTTATCTTTTTAGGATTATCCTCATTTTCTTTAGTTTCCCAAAAAATGTCATAATATAGAGCATATACATGAGTAGATGTGTTAGAATTTAGGGCGGTTAAGATTCTTTCGTTTATATGTTCATCACCAAATGAATACCCACATGTAATCAATACTGTATCCGGTTGTTTTAAAAAATTTGTCAATCTGTCCATCAATGATATGTAAGGTTGTTTTTTAGAGTTATTATACTTTGACAAAGAAGGATAAATTAGAATATCATCACCATCAGAATCTTTCCTCCAAACATTTGCACTTTTTTTGTCTAAATGCCAACCTAATGACCCATGTATTTTCCACAGTTTTGTTTGTAATGGTAAAAATGATAAATCTTCAATTGAATCAGCATTAAAAAATGGCTGGTAACTTCCAGTAAACCCATCATAGTAGGGAACGCTTTTTGACTCAAGACCTAATTCAAATAAATAATCATAGTTAGTTGTGAATATTTCTATTGCGTGCTTTCTATTTGCTCGCTCAATCCACTCTGCAAAATCAGAGTGAATAAGATTTTTAATATTATCTTTTTCTAATATCTGTTTGTGAATACTTACTATTTCTCGTATTTCTTTTTTTATTTCTTTAATAAGTTCAGAAATTTCAGTTTTGTTTAAGCCATTTAATATTCCTTTTCCTAAAATCTCTTTTTTTTGTTCAAGATTAGATAAGAGTGTCTCAACTGTATATGTATTTCCTCTGGCTATAATTTCTTCTTTTATTTCTGCGATTGCATTCCTATACTTTTCTATTTTATTCAACTTTTTTTCTATAATGGAAGTCATTTTTCCAATAGCAGGAATATTTAAGGAATCCTTATTCTTTTTAGATAATGAAGTACCCGCTCCAAATAAAAAGGCTATTTTCTTTTTATCAGAAACAAGTAATTGTTGTAATCCTCTTACATATTCTGAAGGATCATGTGTCATATTTTGTTCTCCCATTATTTTTAAATTTCAATTTTATTCATTTCCGTTTTTTTGCATGAAGCCTAACGGTTCAGTATAAGCGTAGTGCGGGTTTTCGTAGGACTTCACTTTCAATTTACTCTGAATTATATTTAAAGTTAAATCGTTCATATTTAGCATTTAAACCCGCATTACGCTTATACATTGTTGGCAACTGGTTGTTTAGTTGAAAAAGTTAATTCCAAACATTGTTGCAACTGTCGATAAAATAGGTTTTACGTATTCATAAATTTCTGTACTTTTCTTAAAAACATTATTAACAAAATCAAGAGATTTAATAACTCGTTTCCCATATTCTTTATTTGATTTAACTTTTTCAGGCGAAGTGTTTTTTAAGATATCGATATTATGAATTAAATCTAGTTTCTCAAACTCTTTTAAAGACATAGCTGAGATATATTTTTCAAGTTTTTCAACCTCGTTAATAATATTCGAATCTCCAGTAATGTTAGAATCCCCAATTATTACATTAACATTTTCACTATCAACTATTGTTATGTTTGAATGTTGGTTATTTTTTTTGGAAATAGATTGTACTTTAGACGTGTTCTCTAACTTTATTTTCTCAACTACATTCTCTTTATTTTCTATATAATTAATGCAACATCTATATTTTAGACACTGAAAATACAAATTTTCACATACGGGTACTGATAATATATATTTATCTAATATCTCACGAACCTTATTGCCAATTAGCTTTTTGAAATTATCATTCCATGAAATATCTAATGATATGATTTCAAGTAAGTTTATTGCAATATATAAATTGGTTCGCTCTAATGTATTTATTTCGGGAGTAATTTCTAAGATTAAATCATTTTGGTTTGGAAATTGTCTTTTATTTATTGGACATTCCAATAATGAAGTTATTAATCTTTCAAATCCTGTTGTACCATTTAAGTTTTGCTCCTTTAAATTAAAATCATTTTTAAGTTCTTTTACAAGAACTCTTAACCCCCAAAAAATATTAGCCTCATCTTTTATTTGAGAATCATAAATGCCTGAATGGCCAAGCGATAAGTCCTGATTTATGTAGCTACTAATTATAAACTGGAGTTTCTCTAAAAGGCTATTCTTATAATTTGAATAATCAGGGTGGCTAATTAATATCAGAGTAGTAAAAAGTTCTGAATCAACAAATGTTTCATAAAATGGAGCTAATGCAAATGGATTATAAGGGTCTAGAGAGTTCAGAATTTTTCGTTCTTCTCTAAAAGGTATTTTTTCCTTTCTCCTGTAACTAGAAAGTGTAGATATGAGCATATCTAAATTTTGATTATTTAAAGTGCCACTTGTCTCCTCCTTGTATTTAGATAGATAAAAAAATAATCGTCTACTAAATATATTTTTTAGAGTATTTGAAAAAGAATATACAGAACCGTTTCCATTTCTATTTAATGAATTATTAATAGATTGAAAATATCCATCGTATCCGAATAAGCTATCAAAAAACTGAATTTTACCAATTTCTTGAAAGTAATGAGTAATGTCTTGATTCCCATTCAAATTTAAGCTATTTAACGAATTGTTAAAGTCTATAATTTTCTTCCAATAACGGTCTGAATATCGTTTAATCTTATCCATTACGCTGCAAATTTTATTTCAATTCCCTTATTCAGAGAATCTATTATTGGGTGATTAGATTCAAGGTCTTTTTCTTCACAAAACAAAATGTGAAAAAACTGTGATTTTTTTCGGGTGGGAGAAAACTTATCATATTTAAGAAGTCTATCTATAAAGTATAAATCTTCAAGGTGTTTACTAACTATTTTTTCCACAAACTGATTTGTATAATATTCAACCGTACCATTAGGAACGATTATAGCAATATCAATATCATTTACATCCTTAAAATCTTTTTCTAATATTGAACCAAATATTATTGTTTTCATATTATTATAATTTTTAATTTATGTTATCAATACACCTTTTTCAACTTGTTGCCAACGGTTTGGGCTATGGTGCGTGCCGCAGTTTCAAAGTTATATTTTCCTATTATCCGGTAACTTCATTTAACGCTTAATATTCTTATTTACAACTAATTGCGGTATGCACTATGAGCCATTGTTGTAGCCAGTGCTATCTTTTATAAATC
>WGDO01000078.1 GCA_015493225.1 Patescibacteria group bacterium | reverse complement strand
CATAAAGGCTGCTTGTTCAATCATTTCTATATCCAACATTCCCATAACAGTATTTTTAGCATTATGCCATTGTCTAGAACAACTTTTACATCTATACATTTGGAACTTTTTAAGTTTCCAGCCAAGTTTAGTAAATATTTGAAGGTGCTTAAACCCAGATTTAATAACTGACTGGGAACCACATCTGGGACATAATTTTTTTTAGGAATAACCATGGTAAAAAGTTAAAATTTAGTGTTTTTTACTTTTTAAAGTAAAAACATCTCTATTTTACCCTAAGGTTAGCCTAAAATCAATGTTTTGAAACTACTAATTGGTTACCAGTGCCAAAATTGAGGGAATTGGTCCAAAAATTGCGGAAGTATTAGCGAAAAATGGAATTGATACTTTTGCTAAATTGGCTGAAGCTAAGGACGAAGATACTCAGGAAATGATAAAAGATGTTAAAGGTAATCACAAAACTGATACCTGGAATGAGCAAGCTTCTTTAGCTCGTGATGAAAAATGGGATGAGTTAAAAAAGATGCAGGATGAACTTGACGGAGGAGTAGAGAAGAAGTAGTTTGTAGTTTTTAAGCCCAGCCCCGCTACGCGGGGCTGGACTAAAATATATAAAGATTGAAAATGAAGTTCTTTAAAAATGAATACTTTCAGGAGGTTTTTAATATAAAACAATAAACACACAACATCAAAAGAGGTGAGCATATGAGCACATTAATAGATTCAAGTGACCGTGAAGTACAAGAAGCACTATCGAAAAAAGTTAAGATGGAAGAAGATTGGCGTTTAATTAATAAATATCTTAATGCGCGAAAAGGCTGGGTAAGTAGAAGTGTAAAAGAACTATTGGTGTCAGAGTTTTTTGTTCTGGCTATGGTGTTTGCATCACATCTTCTTGGACTGGATAATAAGGAGATATTTGTTGTTACTGGAGGGGCTATTATAATTATAAGTATAGTAGTCACATTAATCAAAAAGAAGAAGCTAAAATCAGCTCGAAAATGCCTGGTTGATAATTTAAAAATAGCACATGAATAGGTGTACATATCAGGGCTTTAGTCAGGGCAGTTTTTTTGTCAATCTGTTACAAGGTGTATATTCTGAACTTCCAGTTTCGAGGAGGCGAAACTTCGTTTCCTCGCTTCCTAAAAGTATTTGTTTTTATTGAAATATAGTTTTACAAAATTTGATAGTTCGTATGAAAATATTTCATCGGACTAATTCTGTCTTAGATAGACAGATTGACTTTTAAGGTCAACAAGTCAAATAATTTAACCAAAGTGTTTATTAATTAATCTTAATAGACCCATAAATTAGATTTAATAATGTGTACAAAAATAGTATGGCATTATTAAGTCCCAAATTAGTCGGATGAAATTAAAAAATATTTTTATTATTTCTGGTCCATCTGGAGTGGGAGAGGATTCTGTTATAGAAAAATTATCTTTAGTAATGAATATTAATAGAGTGATTACTACGACAACTCGTCAGCCAAGAAAAGGTGAATCACAGGGAAATCCATATTATTTTATTTCTAAAAAAGAGTTTCAACAAAAGGTTGATAACGATGAAATGGCCGAATGGGCACAAGAGTATAATGATAATTATTATGGAGTTACAAAGGAGGAGTTACAAAGGGTTAATAATTTAGATGGTATTGGTATTTGGAAGATAGAGTACAAAGGGGTTATAACTGTTAAGAATAAATTTCCTGAAGTAGTTGCTATTTTATTAATGGCAGAGTCTTTAGAGGAATTAGAAAGACGAATTAGAAACAGAGAAAATGTTACGGAAGAATATATTCAAGAAAGAATGGAGTATACAAAAGAATGGATGAAGCATATTGATATTTATGATTACAAAGTTGTTAATAGAAGGGGGAAATTAGATAAAGCAGTGGAAGAAGTAGAAAATATTATTCAACAATATACAAATAATGCAAAACACTCTAGTTAAAAATTTTAAAAATTTTCTTTTTCAGGAGGAATTGATTTCTCAGGGAGATAAACTTATTGTGGGAATTTCTGGTGGGGCTGATTCGGTGGGATTGGTAAAATTATTGTTAGCAATTAGGGAAAAATTTGATTTACAATTACACTTAGTACATGTAAATTATAATCTAAGAGGGGAGGATTCTAAGGGCGATGAAAATTTTGTCAGAGATTTTGCCAAAGAATATAATTTAACTTTAGAGGTAATAAATTATAAAGAGGGGTTGAAGAAAAGTAAAAATTTAGAGGAGTATTTAAGAGATTTTCGTTATGAGCAGTTCGAAAAAATAAGAGATGAGAAAAAGTTTCATTGGACAGTTGTAGCTCACCATCAAGATGATCAAATAGAAACTTTCTTAATTAATTTATTTCGAGGAGCGGGTGTTGATGGGTTAAAGGGAATGTTAATTAAAGATCAGGAAAGAAGAATTATTAGACCGGTGTTAAATTTTAGTAAGAAAGATATTATAGAATTTTTAGAAGCAACTGGGCAGAATTGGAGAGAAGACCATACTAATATGGAGAATGTATTTTTGAGAAATAAAATTAGAAATATTCTAATTCCTATTATCGAAAAAGAGTATAGTCCACAATTTAAACAAAGAGTGGCCAATATGACTACTCAATTACAAGAATATTTTTCTTTAACAAATGTTATTGTTGAGGATGCAATGAAAACTGTTATAAAAACTAAAAATAAAGGTGGTTTAGTGGTGGATGTTAAAAAATATTTAGCCCTGGATTCAGGATTGAGAGCTTTGGTGTTTAGAAAAATTATTAAAGAAATTAATGGAAATTTAAAAAATATTAGTCGAGGAAATTATTTTGAATTTGAAAAAATAATGAAAAGTGGAAAAGGGAAAAATCAGGTGATGACAATTGGGGGTTTGGGATTTGAAAGAATAGGAAATGAGGTTAGATTGTTTGACAAAAAGAGGAATAAATGAGAAGATGTTGGGGCTTACCCCATGTGTA
Source organism: Patescibacteria group bacterium (assembly GCA_015493225.1). GTDB lineage: Bacteria > Patescibacteriota > Minisyncoccia > Moranbacterales > DUUL01 > S145-42. Next base: position 10,490 of record WGDO01000078.1, on the reverse strand, counting down.
AAGGGAGTCAAATTCTCTCATTATTTTAGGGGGTTCGGTTAGTTGCTTAAAAACCCCCGAAGCCTGGACAAGTTCTTTTTAGACTTTCTATCGAAAGTCAAAAAAGAACTTGTCCAGCCTTCCGCCCCCTTTGTAAAGGGGGCAACCTAGAGTGGATAATTTTATACTAAACAACAATACTTAATTAATAAAAATTTTATGAAAGAAATTAAAAAATTTACTGTAAAAAATGTGGTAACTGGAGTTTTGGCAATTTTGTTGATTTTGAGTCTGGTATCTTTATATCAGGCGGATATAGATAAAGTTGATGAAATTAGTATTTCACAATTGGCTCAACAGATTAATAATAATAAAGTTAAAACTATTAAAGTTAAGAGGAATAATTTGGATATAGAATTAACCAATGGTAAAAAGGAGCATTCTCAAAAAGAGGTGGAAAGCTCTCTGTCAGAATCTTTAGTTAATTTAGGTGTAGATAAAAACAAGTTAGGAAATATTATTAATATTAAGGATACAACAGCTTCTGATTTTTGGACAAATGGACTGTTGTCTTTTCTGTTACCGTTTTTGTTAATAGGACTGTTTATTTGGGTTTTGATGAAAAAGGCTCAGCAGGGTAATAGTCAGGCAATGATGTTTGGAAATAGTAAAGCGAGGATGTTGGTGCCTACTAAGGATGGTAAAAATAGAATTACTTTTAAGGATGTGGCTGGTTCTAAGGAGGCCAAAGAAGAGTTGGGTGAAATTGTGGAATTTTTGAAAACCCCAAAGAAATTTTTGGAGTTGGGAGCAAAAATTCCGCGAGGAGTTTTATTGCTTGGTTCTCCGGGAACGGGAAAAACTTTATTGGCCAAGGCGGTGGCTGGAGAAGCTAATGTGCCATTTTTTACTATTTCTGGTTCAGAATTTGTGGAAATGTTTGTGGGAGTAGGTGCTTCGCGAGTGCGAGATTTATTTAAACAGGCAAAGAAAAATGCACCGGCGATTGTATTTATAGATGAAATTGATGCAGTGGGACGACAAAGGGGGGCCGGCTTGGGTGGTGGCCATGATGAGCGGGAACAAACTCTTAATCAGATATTGGTGGAGATGGATGGTTTTGATACGGATGCCAATGTTATTGTGATGGCAGCTACCAATCGTCCAGATGTTTTAGACCCAGCCTTATTACGACCAGGAAGATTTGACCGACGAGTAACCATTGATAATCCTGATATTAAAGAAAGGGAGGCTATTTTAAAAATTCATGTTCGAAATAAACCTTTGGAAGATGATGTTGATTTGAGACAGATTGCGGAAAGGACTCCCGGATTTTCCGGAGCGGATTTGGCTAATTTGGTTAATGAGGCGGCGATTTTGGCAGCGAGACGAAATAAGAAGAAAACTGGGATGGAAGAGATGCGAGAGTCAATAGAAAGAGTTTTATTGGGAGCGGAAAGGCGAAGTCATATTTTGTCAGATAAAGAAAAGAAAATCACTGCTTATCATGAGGCGGGACATGCTTTGGTGGCTACCGTGTTGCCAAAGGCGGATCCGGTACACAAAGTGTCAATTGTTTCTCGAGGGAGAGCAGCTGGATATACTTTGAATGTTCCAGAAAAAGATGAAAGTTTACATTTTAAATCTTATTATATTCAAGAGATTTCTGTTTTATTGGGTGGACATATTGCTGAGAAAAAAATATTTGGAGAAGTGACTACTGGAGCATCGAATGATTTAGAGAGAGCAACGAGTATTGCTCGAAACTTAGTTACTCGTTTTGGGATGAGCAAGTTGGGAACAATGACTTTTGGTAAATCTCAAAGTGAAGTATTTCTAGGTAGGGATTTTCATGAGCAAAGAAATTATTCGGAAGAGGTTGCTAAGGAAATTGATGAAGCAGTGTCTGAATTTATTGATCAGGCTTATAAGGTTGCTGAAGATATTTTGGCAGACAAAGAAGCTGTTTTAGAAAAAATTGCTCAAGAGTTATTGAAAAAAGAAACTATTGAGAAAGATAGATTTGAAGAGATTGTTGGAATTCATAAAGAGAAAAAGTCTAGCGGGGAAGTGGAGAGTGAAAAGATAAATCCGCCCCAGGCGGACCAGCAAGCTGGAAAAATTGCCAAAAAGGGTGATGAGGTGGAGCCGTTGTAGTGTTGCAAGAAACAAGATACAAGAAACAAGATACAAACAAATCTCAATAATTAAAAATAAAAAACAAGCTCATTTGGAGCTTGTTTTTTTTTGGAATAGGAGTAATATCTACCTAGGTAAGCATTGACAATACTTGCTGGAAGTGTTAAGGTATGGTTTGTTGATGGCAGATATGTATGTAGGAGGGTGGTTTTGTGAGATATTTAGTTTCTTTGAAAATTGAATAATAAGAATGATGTAAGTTGATGATATTACGTATGCTTTTTCTCCCTTGAATAATCAAGGGATCCAATATACCAGGAGGTTGAATTATGAATGAACATAATTATGATATTATTGTTGTGGGTAGTGGTACGGCTGCTCAAACTTTCATTGGTGACATTGTAGCGTATGCCGGTGATTTGAGAATAGCAGTTATTACCGAAAGTCCCGCTGGAGGTGTTTGTGCCTTGGAGGGTTGTAACGCAAAAAAATTTTTTTGTGAAATTTCTTCAACGGTTTTAAAAACAAAGCATTTGTTGGGGAAGGGGTTTAAAAAATTATCAGTGCCAGATTGGGAGGAGGCTTTAAAACAAAAAACCGCCTTTACTGATCCTGTTTCGGAAAGGACTATCGAATGGTTAATTTCAAAAAATGTCTCTTGCTATAATGGGGGAGCTCGTTTTGTAGATGAAACAACTATGAAAGTGGGTGAAGATGTATTATCTGCTGAATATATTGTCCTTGCTACTGGGGCACGTCCAAGAAAGTTAGACATCAAAGGTGAAGAGTATGTATTCACCAGCAAAGATTTTCTTGAACATAAAAATTTTGGTCGCTCCTACGTATTCATTGGTGGGGGATTTGTAAGTGCTGAATTTGCCACCATTGTTACGGGTTTTGGAGGAGAGACTACAATAATCAACCACAGCGATCATTTGCTGAATACATTTGATAATGATGTGGTTGATGAGTGGAGAAGATCTGCTGAGGTAGATGGAATTAAATTTCAGCTAAATATCGGCGTTAAATACATCACAAAAGAACCAAACGGCAAGTTAAAAATATTTTTGTCAGATGGGACAAGTATTTTTTCTGACTATGTGGTTAATGGAACTGGCCGAATTCCAAACGTTGAAGAGCTGAATGTAGATAGAGCAAATATTGTTCTAGATAAGAGGGGGATTGTCGTTAATAAATATATGCAAACAAGCAACGAGAGAGTCTTTGCAATTGGTGATTGTATAAATACAATGCAATTGGCACGGCTTGCGGATTGTGAGGCCCACGTAGCGGCTATTAATTGTTTGAAAAAAATTCGCGAAAGAAAATCTCCTTTGGTTTCGTTCAATTATCTTGCACCAGCTATTGTATTCACCTACCCACAAATAGCAATGGTTGGCAAAACCGAACAAAGTCTTATAAACAAAGGTTTAAGACTGGGCATAGACTATGAAGTGTCTAGCGGGAAAGATGTTCGTTGGGCAAATGATTTACGAGAAGGCTCAAGATTCTCTAGTTTCAAAATTATAATGAGTCCGGATAGTCGTAAAATACTGGGAGCCCATATTTTTTCCCCAGAGCCTTCTGGTTGTATTAATTCTATAAAAACAGCTATGTTAGCTGGTAGAACGGTCGAGGAGTTATGGAGAGAAACAGTTCTTTCACCTTATCCAACTAGAGAGTCGGATCTCACTTACATGCTGAACCCTTTTCTTCAAGAGGAAAAGTTGAAATATTGAAAAATTCTAAACAGGACAATAGGTTTCCGAGCAAACATGCTGGAAACCTATTTTTATTTATTTGATGACTGGCTATTTTATTATTCGTTTAAAAAAGATAGAAAGTGTTATTGGGTTAATAAAAAACAAGCTCATTTAGAGCTCGTTTTTTGTTTTGGTTGCATTTTTTTTATTCAGTTCCCCAGAGGCCGTGGAGGTTGCAGTGAGCGCGGACGGTGTAGTTGTCTTGGCGACAGATGAATTTTGTCTTTGGTTCATCTCCTGGTTTTAGGTAACGACGATGAACAGTTGGTCCGGAAATTACTTCCACCCATTCAATGTAGTGGTCTTCGTCCATGGGGTGTTCAACGGAACCAATGGTTATTGATAAAACATCACCATCTTTTTCTACGACGGGAATGTGTTTTTCGGTGGCGACATCTTCTTGAATATTTTCGTTTACTAGTTCCATTGCTTCACCGCAACAAACTAGTTCACCGGCACCGGTATGGACTGCTTCTACCATATTTCCACAGTGTTTGCATTTGTATATTGTGTTTTTTTTCTCAATCATTTTATTTAAATTTAAATTTACTTAAAAACCCCCCAAAATTCTCGTTCCTCGAATTTCGACCCCCTTTACACAGGGGGTAGAAATTATTTTTTTATTTCATAATAGGCTTTGGGATGTCCGCAGGAAGGGCAGGTCTCTGGAGGAGTTTTTCCCTTGTGGACATAGCCGCATTCTCGACAAACCCATTCCACTTCCTCTTCTTTTTCAAAAACGGTATCGTTTTCCAGTTCGTCCAGTACTTTTTGATAACGACTTTCGTGGTTTGTTTCGGCATTGGCAATGGCTCTGAGGCGAGTGGCAATTTCCGGTAAACCTTCTTCATCGGCAATGTCGGCAAACTCCGGATACATTTGAGTGTGCTCATAATTTTCTCCAGCAATGGCTGCTTTTAAATTTTCTTTAGTATTTCCTAGTGTTGTTGGTACGGCGGCATCAATTTCAAGTGTTAGATCGGGATCTTCTTTTAAATCTTGAATTAGATTGAAAAGCCATTTAGCGTGTTCTTTTTCTTGTTCGGCGGTAAGAGTAAAAAGAGCAGAGATGGCTTCGTAGCCTTCTTTTTTAGCTATCTTGGCGTACATCGTGTAGCGATTACGAGCTTGAGACTCTCCGACAAAAGCGGCCGCTAGATTTTTTAATGTTTTTTGCATAGTTTTTTGAGTTAATTTTTAATACTTTGATATTATTAGTATACAGTATTTTGAGTAAATGTAAATTTTTTTGGTTGGTTTGGCATTGACAAGGAGTGTTTTTTGGTGTATTATGAGGTATTGTTCTTTTTAGTTTTATATTATTGATTATCAAAATATAACCTCAGGAGGGGGGAGAGATGGCAACAATAAGACAGAAAAATATTCGAACAATATTGGGCTGGGTAGAAAGACGAACTCCTCAACCTTGGGAGATTTTGTATCGAGTTGTTACTCAATACCCGGAACTTATGACTATCAAGGTTGGTCAATTATTAATTATTTCCTGGGGATTGAAAGATTGGCTTTTGGATGCTTGGTTAATAGCCAAAAAGCAAGAGAGGCAGTTGAGAACAAAAAATGTAGGGGGAGAATTGTTGACTCGTTTGCCGAGGGAAATTGTGCTTCCATCTAGTAAAAGTCTTCAAATTAATAAGGGAGAATTTATTGGCAGGGCTTTTGATGATATGCCGGTTGAGAAGATGGAATATATTTCATCGATATTAATTGAGTGGCAGATGAGATATATAAGGCAGGAGTTAAATCCTAGTTTTTATTACTCCATCAACCTTGAAGCACCCACCAGTCGTAACGAAAATTGGCTAAAAACCTTGGATATTTTAAGGAAACATAAAAACATTCGAATAAGGTTAGAACTGATTGAAAGAAGGAAATTTCCTTTTTTTGCTTTAAAAGACTTGGCGATGGTTTGTGCTGAAACTGGCATGGGTATTTATATTGATGATCTTGGTGCCAAAGCGCATTCTCTTCCAGAACAACGAGAATATATTTGTCAGATTTTAAAATATCTGGGTAGACACCTTATTGCGGTGAAGATTGATTATGACATCGTCAAGCACATGGTTGTGGATGACGATATTGCTACCAGGGTTGTTAGTAATATTTTTTATTTTACAAGGCTGTGGCAAAAAACCATGCCTCAAGTTTCACCTTGTGCCGTTATTTTTGAGTCAATGCCAAACAAGGATAAGCGTTGGCTTTTGAATGTTCAAAAAGTTTGCCAGGTCTTATTTAAAGGGATTTATTGGCAAATTGATTGACAGGGGAGGCATTTTGATTTATAATGATATAAAATAGTGAGCAGGAGGTTGTCATGAAAGTAGAAGAAAGAATATGGAATTGGTTTTTGGCCGTGTTGAGATTTCCTTTATCATTGTGGAAGAGTTGGAAACAGAGACCGGCTAAAAAAGGTTGGGCCACTGATACCAGTGGCTTGAACTTGAAATTGAGGAGTCATCACAAGACAGCGTGATGGCACAATCGGGGCAGAACCTGCTCCAAAATATATAGGGATTCTAGTTTGTTGGCTGAGTATTGCTAATTGACTGGAATCCCTTTTTTCTTTGGTTTGATTAATCAGAAAGAATTCCCCGTTAGCTTGCTACGGGGTAGTTCATTTAGTCTCTTCCCTGAATAAAAGTTAGGGCGTGGCCAATTTTTCCGGCACGACCGGCACGACCAATTCGATGAGTATAATCATCATAGGTTTGAGGAGTAGAATAATTGATAACATAGGAAACATTATCCACATCAATTCCTCGAGCGGCCACATCTGTGGCAACGAGAATTCTAGTTTTGCCTTTTTTAAAGTTATTTAAAGCTCTCTGTCTTTGATTTTGAGATTTATTTCCATGAATGACGTCGGCCTTAAATCGTTTTTTGTTTAATTCTTTAAATAGTTTGTTGCAATGTCTTTTGGTGTCATCAAAAATTAAAACCTTATCATTTTTGTTTTCATCTAGAATATCCTGGAGTTTTTGCATCTTTTCTTCTGGTGAAGCATATTTAACAATATTTTGCTCGACATTATCACTGGTAACACTGGTTTTTACAGAAACTGTTACTGGGTTATGGGAAAAATCTTTAATTAAATTATTTATTTTGTCATTGATTGTTGCTGAAAAGAAGAATGATTGTCTTTCGCTATTTACTTTGCTAAGGATAGCTTTCATGTCTTTGGCAAATCCCATATCTAACATTCGGTCAACTTCGTCCAGGACAACCATATTAAAATTGCTTAGGTTTAATTTTTTCTGTTGAAGGTGGTCTTTTATTCGTCCCGGTGTGCCAACAACAATACGGGGATTTCTAGCTAAATCTTTAAGTTGAGGATTCATGGAAGCACCTCCAATTAACATTGCCCAGTATATTCCTCCACCTTGAATAAGTATTTTGATTTCGTCGAGGATTTGTTGAGCCAACTCACGGGTTGGGGCGATAATAAGTACTCGTGAATTTTGGTCTGTTAGTAATTTATTAATCACTGGGATGGCGAAAGCAATTGTTTTTCCGGTTCCAGTATTAGCGATGCCAATGATGTCTTTGCCCTTTAATCCTACGGGTATGGATTGGTCTTGGATTGGTGAAGGGGCGGTAAACCTTTTCTTTAGTATGTTTTTATGAAGGAGCGAAGCTATCTTGAAATCAGCAAATTTATGTTTTGCTTTGTATTCTTCTTGTTTTACAAGTTTAGCTTCTTTTATAAATTTTGAAGGATGAATATTTTCTTTTCGTGGTCCGCGTTGATTAAATCTTCGTCCGCCACTTTTTCTTCCATTATTAAATCTTCTATTTCCACCGCCGTGGGAACGTCTTTTTTGATATGCCATAAAGTTGAATTTTATTAGACCTCTTGCAAAACCCTCTACTATAAAAAATCAATCTTTTCTGCTAATTTTCCTTTAAAATTTTTGTCCTATGCTAAGACATAAGAAAAAAATTTATGCAGAAAAATTAACAGAAAATCTAAGCTTTTTTATTAAGCAAAGGGTTTTGCAAGATGTCTATTATGTAAAATATTTTTTACAGAGACCGAGTCTCTGTAGAGAATATTTCATAGTTTATTAATTATCTATTGTCCCAATGAACAACTAGATAATTTATCAAGATTCATTAGATGTGTTATTTTCAGAGTAGATTTACTTCTCTAAGATCTTCTTTTTAATAACACTAAACAAGATTATTAGTATAACACTAATTTTCTTGAAAGTCAAGGAAAAATTAGGTTGATGATTTGTTTATCTTACCATAAATTGTAGAATGGCGGGGACGAGGTAGAGGATGAGGAGGGCGGGGAAGATAAAAAAGACGAGAGGGAGGGATATTTTAATAGAGGCGGTGCGACTAAGTTCTTCTGCTTTTTGAATACGACTGGTAAGAATTAGTTTCGATTGGGTCTCTAGTGTTTTACCAATGGGATTACCAAGGGTTTTACTTTGGTTAATGGCAGTGACAAATCTCTTCAGGTCGGTGGAATCTAAACGGGAGCTTAAATTTTCCAGGGCTGTTTTTAAGGAATGTCCAAAATTCATTTCGTATTGAACATATTTAAATTCTTCGTGAATAATCCCAGTAAATTTATCGGCGACAAAGAATAGAGCATTCTCAAAACTCATTCCGGCGTTGACAGTTAATGACAACATATCAATAAAAGAGCTGAAATAATGATTGAAGGTTTGAGTTCGGCGATTAATTAAAGCCTTCAGCCAGAGAACTGGTAGATAGGCCAATAAAAACCAAAAAGTAATTGCTAAAAATAATCCGGTCCAATGATTGCCAATGGTAAAGAATACAAGGATTGCCAGAAGTAAACCAAAATCACTTAATAATCGGTGAAGGGTAATAAAATTTTTGATGGTCAGGTTAAATGGACGTCCGCTTTTTTGGAGAAGAATTTGAATATGTTTGTAATTGAAAATTGTTGGCAAAACAACTCCAGCTGGCCAATTTAATTTTTCTGCTAAACGTTTTAGGGAGTTTGTTATTGGAAGGGTGTCTTTGTTTTTTAGGCTTTGTAACCATGCTTTTTTGCTTTGACGGTAGGATAACTCAAAGAAGACACTTAGGAAAGTGATTAAAAATGTTAGAATTGTTAGAATTGTGGTGATTGGTTGCATGGTATATAAATATGGATTATTGGTAATTTTAGTTAATTACTTAAAAACCCCCCAAATTTTCTCATTACTTTTATTTATCAACTACGTTGACAAATAAAAGTAATGAGAAAATTTGACCCCCTTTATCCCACTTCGCTGAAGCTCCGAGGGACAGGCGCCGGGGGTGTGAGTATTTAAATCTTAATTTTAATAATTTTCCAAATCATTATGAAACCGATAATTTCTAAAAACAGTGATAACATTAAAAACATTTTTCCGGTAGAGTCGGTGAATAGGATGCTGATATAATCCGGATTGAGCATATAAAAAATTGAAGCGGAAACCGGCCAGAGAAGGGCAATAATAATTCCGGATAACTTTCCCTGGGAGGTAAAAATTTTAATATCTTTTTGTAGCTTGTTTTTTTGGCGAACCCATTTGGCCATATGTTGTAACATTTTAATGATGTCGCCACCCATTGTGTCTTGGATGGATAGTCCGTCCAAAACTGTTTTTAATTCTTGATTGGCAGTGGTTTTTTGAATATTAGTGAAAACTTGATTTAGGGGAATGTTGTAGTGTAGCTGGGAAACAATTTTATTGAAAATAATTTTAAAGGGCATTTCTATTTCCTGAGAAGTAAATTCGATTGACTGCCTCAGTGAATAGCCAGACTGAATGGAGCTGGCCAGTGTTTCCAAAACAAATGGTAATTGAGTGGAGATTTGGTTGTAGTTATGACTGGCAATTCGTCGAACAATGAAAAAATAGCTGTAAATAAATAAAATAGAGAATAATATGGACATAGTAAAAGTGAAAATTTGTAGTCCAATTAAAAATATACTAAACATTGCTATTAAACCAACGGCTAGAAAAAATTCATAGGTAAATGGTAAGTTGGCCCATTGATAAGTTTCGTAAAATTTATTCAGAAAAGAATTTTTTCGCCAAAATCTTTTTGGTTTGTTCCCAGGAGAATCTGATTTGTAGAGATTGTGTTTTTTAGTGAAATATTTTTTTCTTTGCCAATTTAGAACTAGAGGCTTAATGATGGCAATTAGAAAAAGAAAAGTAATTAGCCCTAGAATAATACTGGAGATTATAACTTGTTGGGTAAAAAGAAAATTGATAAACAAAGATAGCCATTGGGTAATGGTATTTAGAGATTGAGAGATGAATTGTGACAGGATGGTTATCATTTGTTGGATGTTAAATTTGTTGGTGGTTATTTAAAATAAATCCCCCCTCAATCCCCCCTACTATAAAGACATGTGCTATAATAATAAAGAAATCTACGAGCGGTGAGTACAAACCCCCCTTATTGCTTTAAGCATCTAATAAAGATTAGCTCACCGCTTGTAAACAAACCCATATGATCAATAACTTGTTATCCCCTAGAGGATCGATAAATAAGTAGGCTATCAATAGAGGTTTGTTTAGATTTTAACATTATTAATCATTAAATACAACACGCATGAAAACCAGAGACTATGTT
>WGDO01000077.1 GCA_015493225.1 Patescibacteria group bacterium | reverse complement strand
GAAGTGGTTGTGGAGGAGCATTTAGACAACTCTATTCACCTTTGTAAGAAAACCAATCACGGAGATAGATATTTAGATTTCATAGAACTACCAGTTAAGCCAGTTGAAGAAATAGATGTTAAACTACCAGCTGTAACCAAAACTAAAACAACCTACATACCACCAGCTCATCATCCTTGGAGAAGTCAATTAATATTTAAAGCTCAACAAAAGTTTAAAGAAAAAAGCCAAATTTAAAAGTTTTTAATTTTTTAATTTTTTCCTAGGTATGACATTTTAATTTGGTAATGAAGTATGACATTTTTATTTACAATTGACATTAGTCAAGAGTTAGTGGCTAGTTGATTTTATTTAACTAAGCTTTTCGCCAGCCAGCATTTAAAGCTTCTTCTTCTGACAAAAACCATTTTTCGCCTTTCTTTTTGTCTATTTTAACCATATCATAATAACGACTATTAGGGATATAATATATTTTTTGTCCATCACGCGTGATGTTTCCTTTGATTTGAACACCTTCTTTCTTTAATTCTTGTCGTCTTTTTAATCTACTTGCTCCATACATTGCTCCACTTCCAAGTAAAAAAGATAGTAGTCCATTATCGCCTTTAGAAGTATTGTTCGAGTCGTTTTTTTTATCAATATTTTGTTTGGGAGTTGTATTTTCTGGCTCTTTTGTAATGGCAGTTGTTGTTTGGTTTAAATTTTTAAGAAGGTCTGTCTTTTTATTATTTACTTCTTCTTTTTCTTTGATGGTTTCCTTAAGAGTAGATATTTCATTTTTTAAATCTTCCGTTTTCTTGGTTAGAGTTTCTTTTTCCTGAGACAAAGTGTTTTTTTCTTTTTCTAAAGAACTTTTTTCTTGGAGTAAATTATTTTTTTCTGAAACAATGGTGTCATATTGCGACTTAGAATAAGTTATGCTGGTTGGTTTTGATGGTATATATTTTTTCCTTGGAGTTTGTTTCGTTTTTTTTATATTGCCTGTACTCTGACAAGATGGATAATAAGGTGCGCAGGTAGCGGATAGTGATGAGCCATCGCAACAACCACATCCACAGACGCCTCCGTGATGAGAACAGCAACCACTTCTGGCCAATGTAATCATTTGAGTTAAAAAGAACATAACAAAAATAAGTGTAATGCTTTTCGCAAAAAAACGCATACTTAAAGTTTCCCTCCTCATAGTATTTGTATTAATTTTTATTTTATTGTTGCTATTAGTATAGTTTGTTTTTAAGTGATGGGCAATATGACACATTAAATTATTTAAAATGATGCTATAACCTCTAATGATAAATTGTGGTGTTACGATTAAATAAACTTGATAAAGACCTGGGAAACTTTTGACTGTAATGGTATTTATTGCTAGACTTTAAATATAAAAAATAATATAAATAATATGACATTGGCACAATTTTTGGTGGAAGCAAAAGGGAAGACTTATGCTTCGGGAGGAGAGGGTGGAGAAAAAATAAAAGAAGATGGATGTAAAGAGTTGATGTTTGAAAAAGATAACTTTAAATATAGAGATAGATATTATGGGGTTAATCCATTTATTGGGGAAGAGGTTGTTTTTAAAAATGATAAAGTTATTTGGGCAATGAATTATTGTGGCGCAGTTATTTCTTCTGATGTGAATGTTAAAAATATTTATACTTTTTTAAAGAAAGCCATGAGCCAGATTAAGGAAGATAGACCTTTTAGGGGGCCGGCTGAATATATTGATGGCGATTATAAATATACAGATTCCAGTGATGGCGATATTAACAACTTTACTGGCACTGAGGAAATTTCTTATCAGGGAGAAAAAGTTTATAAATTAAATTATCATGGGTGTTCCATACAAAAATAAATTATTTAATTCTCATTATCTCATCCTTCAATTTTATTAAATCTTTATTTAGGGGGTTGTTTTTCCATTGAGTAAGGAGGGCATTTATTAATTTGATTTGACTAGTGAGTTTTTTTGTTTAGGTGCATTAAATCTTTTAAAAATAAGGTCGCTTTCTTTTCTATAGTCAGCTATAATTTCCGTTCCATTGGCTAGCACATCGGCACTCTTTAATAAAATCATCTCATTGGAAAAATTTTTTATATATTTGCGGACTATTCTCTTTCTCTCTGCCCAGGACAGATTGCTATTTTTTTCTGTGACCGAGTCAACTAAACTGACAACTTTTTTTCCGAAGTCTTTTTCAATATCTTTTTTGGTTACCGGGGAATCTGTGGAACAGTCTTCTATAGTGTCGTGTAAAAGACCGGCGACAATAACATCTTCTTTAGCTTGGGCCTGGGAAAGAATTAGAGCGACTGTTAGAGGGTGAGTTATATAGGCAATATCTTTTCCTTTCCTTTTTTGTTTTTGATCTATTTCATGAACTTTGGTGGCAAATCGAATTGCTTTTTGAATTTTTAATGTGTATTTCATATTTTTTTTAATTATTTTTTTAATCTTCATTTCGAATCCAGCGAAGGTCTTGAGTATCATCGGCATATAAATTATCAATAATACGAGGAGTGTGAGCCGAGCCTCCAAAGTAAGTTATTTCTGGATCATGCATATTTTCAGCTTCTTCTTCATTTTTTACTGGGATATACAAATTGTATTGGGGGCCATTGCCATTGACCCAATCTATTTCTTCGTGCCATTCATGATAATATAGTTCTTCGCTGGGGATATGTTTAACCAGTTCTCGCATTATATGTTCTTCGTCCAAATATACTTCTAATGTTTTAAATTTTAAATCTTCCCTAAATAACCATTCCCTACTTTTTAATGATTTTGGTCTTTGAAAAAAGGATATTAGCTTTTGTTTATATTTTTCTAACATAATTTTTAATATTAATTATTAAATTTGGTTTTGATTAATTATTAAAGATGGTTTTTTGTCCGACCAAACAAAAAAAGCGTCTGAGAGATTCCACAAAAAAGACCTAAGTCTCTGGCACAATTTATACCTTGTGCTTTGGTGAAATCTCCCAACCGCTTTTAAAAATGGTTAGTCAATATTATTCCTAAGAATTTTAGCAGATTTCCCTGAAATTCCATCCTCTTGGTGGAGGAAAAATAATATGGTGCAGTTATGCTTACACAGGCAAATATTTTAGGAACTAAACCTCTTACATTTATATTATAGCATATTTTGGGATTGAAGTCAAAAAAGTTTTTAGTCTTAACAAGCTGTTTCCAATAGTATACAATAAGTGTATACTATTGGAAATGAGTATTTTTAAAACGGAGGTTGCTTAGGATAATTAAAGATTAAATATTTTATGAGAAAAATTGTGGCTATTGGGGGTGGGGAGATTGGTGAGTTAGAAACTTTGCCGATAGATAAAAAAATAATTAAATTAACTGGGAAGAAAAATCCTAGAGTTTTATATATTCCAACGGCTGGTGGTGATTCTGAAAAATGGTGTAAAATATTCCAAGAAATTTATGGAGATAAGTTAGGGTGTCAGACAGATTTACTATTATTGATTAAAAATAAAGATAGTTTAACTAGGCAAGAAATTGAGAAGAAAATTTTAACTGCCGATGTTATTTATGTTGGGGGCGGGGATACTTTATTGATGTTAAAAACTTGGCAAAAACTTGAGGTAGACAAACTTTTAAAAATAGCTTACGAAAAAGGAATTGTTTTAGCTGGTTTATCAGCGGGAGCAATTTGTTGGTTTCGTTACGGAGTAAGTGATGCGGTTAAAAATCCTCAAGATGAAAAATTATTTGGGAGAGTTAAGGGTTTGGATATGATTCCCGTAGGAAAAAGTATTTGCCTCAGCCCTCATCATATTAGGGAAAAAGAAATCAGAGATAAAAGTATTAGAGAAATAATGTTGCGAACCCCGGGTGTTTGTTTGGCGGTGGATGATAAGGCGGCTTTGTTTATTTATGATGAGGTTGATCAAAAAACAAAAAAGAAGGTTTTAAAATATGAAATTTGGAGAGCGGGTAAAAATTTGGGTATTACAAAATATTTTCAAGTGAATGAGAGAATTAAAAAGGAAAGAGTATTAAAGAGAGGGGTGTTAGAAGAGGTGTAGGAAATCCTGATTATTTTGTTTTAAGTGAATTGATTTAAAAATAAATTAAATAATTTATTATAAGGCGTAGCGAGGCTACGCTTTTGTTTATTGTTTGGGGTGAATTTGCTTTTGGGAAAAGGCTTGCGTTGAGTTAAAATTTGTGGTAGCATTTTGAGAGGTGTTAATTAGTTCGCAGTTTACGGTTTATGGTTCATCGTATTCATAAATTCCAAGATACAAGGTACAAGATACAAACAAATTTCAATAACTAATAATCGATAACCAAAATTCTTAAATCATATACCATAAACAACACTAAAATTCAAAACTTAAAATTCATTTAGAATTTAAAATTTAAAACTGTAGAAAGTTAAATCCACCCCTAACCCCTCCTTTACAAAGGAGGGGAGCTAAAGAAAAATCCACCCCTAACCCCTCCTTTACAAAAGGAGGGGAAATAAAGATAAATCTAATTTAAAAATCAATGAAACAAGATAAAATTATTGTTAAAGGTGCTAGACAGAATAATTTAAAAAATATTGATGTGGAGATTCCCAAAGATAAATTGGTGATAATCACTGGATTGTCGGGAAGTGGGAAATCATCTTTAGCTTTTGATATTATTTATGCTGAGGGTTACCGTCGCTATGTTGAAAATCTTTCTCCCCAGGCAAGATTTTTTTTGAATGATGTCAAAAAACCAAAGGTAGACCAAATTGATAATCTTTCTCCAGCCATTGCCATAGACCAAAGACGGGATGCTAAAAATCCTCGTTCCACAGTGGGAACGGTTTTGGGTGTTTATAATTTTCTGAGAATTCTTTATGCGGAATTGGGGGAAAATTATTGTCCTCATTGTGAAATTAAATTAGATAAAAAAGATACGAAGGAGATAATAGAATATTTAAAAAAGTT
The DNA here is from genome assembly GCA_015493225.1 of Patescibacteria group bacterium. Classification (GTDB taxonomy): domain Bacteria; phylum Patescibacteriota; class Minisyncoccia; order Moranbacterales; family DUUL01; genus S145-42. Next base: position 3,555 of record WGDO01000077.1, on the reverse strand, counting down.
ACCAAGTAAAACGGAGATTGCTATCCTGGCTCCCTGGACTAAAAAGGGTGATTTAAATAAACAACTGCAATCAATTAGTAATCAAGGTTATACTAAAGTGCGAATTGATGACAAGATAGAATACATTAGAGATATTTTTGACAGAAAAGATTTAAGGGGAAAGCAAATTGATATAATGGTGGACCGATTGATTATAAATAGGAAAAAATTTGACGAGGAGCGAATTGTTGATTCTTTACAGGTGGCTAGCAAGTTATCATCCAGAGGCGCAGTGGTGACGATTGATGATGAAGATGATATTTTTTATAATAAAAATTATCACTGTGGAAAATGTGGGTTTGAAATGCAATCTTTGACGGCTAAAAACTTTTCTTTTAATTCTCCGGAGGGAGCCTGTGAACAATGTAGTGGGCTGGGAGAAGTATTTCAGGCTGACGTTAAAAAAATTATTCCCAATAAAAAACTTTCTATTACCGAAGGAGGGCTGGCACCGTGGAGTAGATTGGGAAATAGTGGGGAGGGAGGACGACGAAAAGCAATTTTGCAGGCTTTGGCTAAAAAATATAGGTTTTCTTTAAATAGTCCTCTTTCTAAATTATCTAAAAAGGCTATTGATACAATTGTATTTGGTGATGATGAGCCGTTGGAAATTATTAGGAATACTGAAAAGGAAACTATTCAATTTAAGGGAGTTGCTCGAGAAATTGAAGAAAAATATAATAATCGTCAATCAAGTTCTAATGAGTTGGAGAGGTATTTAACTAAGGAAATTTGCCCAACTTGTCAGGGAAAAAGATTGAGAAAAGAATCCTTAATGACTAGGGTGTTTGATAAGACAATTGATCAGTTAACTTTTATGGAAATTAGTGAGTTGGTACAATTTTTTAAAGATGTTCAGAAAAAGTATAAGCTAAATGATAAAAAGAAAGAGAGTGATGTGGCTGGTAGATTGGTGCGGGAAATTATCTCTCGAATTGAGCCAATGGAAAATGTGGGGATTGAATATTTAAATTTAAATCGAGCGGTAAATACTTTGTCCGGAGGAGAATTTCAACGCCTAAGGCTTTCCACTCAGTTGCAAAATGGATTATCTAATTTGGTATATGTTTTGGATGAGCCATCCGTTGGTTTGCACGGTAAAGATATTAAGAAATTAACAGTAGCCCTGAAAAAAATTCGAGATAATGGTAATACGGTAATTGTGGTGGAACATGATCGAGAGATTATAAAGTCAGCGGATTATGTTATTGATATTGGTCCGGGAGCTGGCAAAGAAGGGGGAGAAGTTGTTTTTGCTGGGACGGTACAAGCATTGCGAAAAAGTAAAACAGAGACAGCTAAACATTTGTTTAAACCTCAAAAGTGTAGTGAGAAAATCAAGAAAATCACTAGAAATAAAAGGAAATTGGTTATTGAGGGTGCGGAGGAGCATAATTTGAAAAATATCGATGTGGAAATTCCTTTGCAAAAATTAGTAACGGTAACAGGAGTTTCTGGGGGAGGAAAAAGTTCTTTGATTATAGATATTCTAGCCAAGGGTTTGAAACAGAAATTAAATAATACCATTGAGGCGTCGGGTAAACATAAAAAAATTGTTGGAGCACATCAGCTAGCTAAGGTGGTTATTGTTAATCAGTCACCAATCGGTCGCTCTCCTCGTTCTAATGCGGTAACCTATACTGGTATTTTTAATCACATTAGAAGTATTTTTGCCAATACGGAGGAGGCTAAGAAAAAGAATTTAACTGATGGTTATTTTTCTTTCAATATGAAAGGTGGTCGATGTGAATATTGTCAGGGAGAGGGTGTCCAAAAAATAGAGATGAATTTGCTGGGGGATGTTTATACGGAGTGTCCGCATTGTAATGGAACTCGTTATAATAAGAAAGTAAGAGAAATTCAATATCACGGGGTGACCATTGTGGATGTTTTAAATATGAGTGTTGATTATGCTTATCATTTTTTTAATTCCAGTGATTTAATTACTCGCAAATTACAGGTGTTAAAAGATGTTGGTTTGGGGTATTTAAAATTGGGACAGAATGCTACTCAGTTATCTGGTGGAGAGGCCCAGAGGATTAAATTGGCTACAGAATTAATTAAACAATCTAAGCAGGGAGCTTTGTACATTTTGGATGAACCGACTGTTGGTTTGCATTTTGGGGATATTGGTCGCTTGTTGAAAATGTTGCAAAAATTAGTAGAGAAAAAAAATTCGGTTATTGTGGTGGAACATAATACAGATATAATTTGTGCTAGTGATTGGGTTATTGAGCTTGGCCCGGAGGGCGGGAAAAAAGGTGGAAAAATTATTTTTGAGGGTACGCCGGATAAATTAGTTAAGGCCAAGACGGTTACGGGGGAGATTTTAAGATAGTTAGCACTACGAATCTACAAATTAGCTACAAATCTACACATGTACGAATGTATAACAAGCAACAAGTAATTCGTTTGCAACAAATATTAAATATAAAGCTTTATATTTAAAATGCTGTTTTTAAAGAGATTAGCTATCCGAATTGAAGTGATGAGGGATTGAGAAAAGTATAGTGGCGAGATAAAATTCAGAAGCCTTGCTTCTGAATTTTTTATCAAAATGATTAAAAAAAATAAAAAACCGCCACAATTTGTCAGACGACAAACTGTGACGGAAAAGATTTAGTAGCCTAATGGGTAGTATGATGGACCTACGCATTTATCTAAACCGGAAGAGCTTGGCGAACAGACATCAATTACCGAACAATGGTCGGCATGAAATATATCTACCGCACAAAATCTTCTTGGACATTTTAAGAAAATTTTTATTCCGTCGTCGGTGATAATTCTGCAGAGGTCCTTTTTTTTATTGGAACATGTGGCGCTCTTGGCTTTTATTCCATTGTTTGTGATGTATCTTCCCAGGGCTATTTCTTGAGGCGGTATTTTTACTTTACCCCAATCGTTAATAAAATTTGACACTACCAAGAAAATAGTGAAGAGTGTCATTAGCAGAACTATTATAACCAATATCCAGCTTAAAACAAAATTCGCATCACCCTTTTTAAGCATTTTAATTACCTCCTAAGAAAATAATATTTTATTCTATAAAAAGCAAAAAGTGACATTTTTAGTAACAGCTTCGCTTTTTTGAAAAGTTCTTTAAACTTTAAAACTCTTTTTTTAAAAGAACAGTATTCTGCTTGAAAAGGTTTTGTTCTTTTCTTCCGATTTTTTACTATAGCAGAAGCAGAAGAAGAAGTCAAAGGGGGGGGATTTTGTTCGCTATAGGCCATAAGTAAATGTTACCAAAACCATAACTGCATAGGCCATAAATAGGTTACCAAAAGAGGAGAAATTTTTTAAAATAATTTTCCTCTTTTTGTTTTTTGGATTTGCTTGATTTTGCTTAACAATCTTTTCATATCTTCTTGTAAATCAAATATATTTAATGCTTCGTGAATCTTTTTCAAACTTCTTTTTTGATCAGCTGAAACATCATCTGACTCCATAACCATCTGATAAGGGGTTTTGGCAATTTCATACTTTCTTTGATACCTAGATTTTATTCTAATCTTT
>WGDO01000076.1 GCA_015493225.1 Patescibacteria group bacterium | reverse complement strand
TTGTACAAAAAAAATTATATATTAGACTTGAATTATTAAAAACAAGGTATTTATAAGCTAAAATTATTAAAATGTTTACAATGTTGTTAGTTTTTGCGATATTTATTGATATTTTCTTAAATTTGCTTGCCCAAGGATGTTAAAGAGCCTGCAAAATTTCATTTTTGTCAATTGTAAATAAAAAAGGGACCAACAAAAAAAGCTATAAATTTCATCTACTTGAGAATTATCGTTTATTATTCTTGACTTAGGGAATAATTTATTGTTTCGGCAATGATTTGAACTATTCTGGTAAGAGTAAATTTCTGTTTTTTGTCAATGTCTGTCTTAACTTTATTTAATTTCCCTATGGTTAACTTATTATTTTTTAATAGTTTATCAATTCGTTTTAAAAGTTCCTTGGAAGTATTATTATTAGCATCATCCCATTTTAATTCATCGACTGTTTGGTTCCCATTGTTAAGTTTTAAAATAATCGTATTATCAACTATTTTGATTATTAAAATGTATTGTTTGTTCTTCATATGTTTTTACTTTATAGACTTTATGGACTTTATAAACTCTTGACCGGCGAATGCTTGGTTTCGACTTAATAGACTTCTCCGGAAACTATCCCCTACTGCAATTTTCCACTTTTGGTAAAATTTATTTCAAACTTTTTCAACTTAGCTAAGGCTAAATCTTCAAAAGTTGTTCAATAAATTTTACTCAAAACTAGCAAATTTCGTAACGAAGCTAGTTTCCGGAGAGGTCTAATAACTATTCTCCATTGACGACATACTGAAAACCTCCATTACTTCTCCGACAATGTTTATGTCATCATCTTTGTGGAGAAGTATTGGTTGATGTTTGCTATTAGTAGATTCCGGCATCAAAACAGGGTTCTTTTTAGTTGTTTTAAATTTCTTAATAGTTCCTAGCCCATTGATGGCGGCTACTACGATTTTATCATCTGTTGGTAGATTGTCGGTTTTTTTAACCAATACTAAGTCTCCATTATTAATATCCGCCCTATTCATACTATCCCCAGAAGCTTTTAGAAAAAAATACTTTTCTTTGACTCCCTTAATATATTTTTTGGAAATATTAATATAGTCTTCTATAATATCACTGGCAAAGCTTAATGGTTCTCCACAATTTGCCTGTCCCAGTAATGGAATGGCCACAAAGTTGTCTAGACTTTCCTCTAATATCCTAATCCCTCGGGCTTTATTAAATTTTTGAATATAGCCCTTGTCTTCTAACACATCTAGATACTGAACAATGCTATTATTACTTTTTAATTCCATCTTTTGTTTCAATAATTCCTCCCTCAGTTCTGTAAATGTTGGAGCCTTGCCATTTTTATTCAGAAAAGATTTGATGGCTTTCAATACTTTTTTTTGGTTGGTTGTTAATTTTGTTTTTGTGGTCATTTTTTTGTTTTTACTACTTATTAATAAGAGTCCTTTTGTTCATATTTTTTTATGTATTAAATATGACTACTTACATAGTATCATACTCCCATAATATGTCAACAAAAAGTTATCCACAGAAAAAATTCAGAAGTTTACCTGTCGAATAGACAGACAAAGCTTCTGAATTTTTATTTAAATTATCTAATTAGCCTTATGTGCTAAGCTTTTATATCTATATTCTCCACAAGCAAGGCTTGTGGAGAACATTTAAAACGAAAATCTACTTATAATATACAAACACAAATATGAAACTTATTCCACAAGCCTTGCTTGTGGAGAATATAACATCAGTTACCTAAAATAAATTGCCGGGCACCACTGTTAAACGAACTTTCGGGATATTCTTTATTTTTCTCTATTTAATTTTTCCAAATAACCGTTAATTTCTTCTTGCCCCACAAAAATATCTGCCCCAGCAATATTGTCAAATTGGGAAAGAGTTTTGACTATTTGATCATGCATTAATCGACCGGAACAGGAATAATTATCACTTTGAAAATCACCAGACAAAGTTACTATGGCAAAATTATTTTTTATATCTAATTTATCTATTTTAATGTTTTTTGATTTGCTAAAAGCATTATAAACTCCTTGGGCGGGATTATTTGGATAAGTAAATATTTTCTCCAAAGCCTCTTTGGGGGATAATTTTCCATCCACTTTTACGGCTGTTATTTCTCCGGAGCAAATATCTACCCCTTCGGGATTTATATTATTAATGTTTGGCGAAGTTTGTATATCTTCTACTTTAGATTCTTTTGATTGATTGCTACTTTCTATCTCAGGTTGTTTTATTTTTACTAAATAAATTTCTGTTTGATCTTCATTATTCTGTTGTTTTTGAACAGTTTTTTGATTCTTGTCCTTATTGCTTTTTTCAGTGCCTTTATTACAAGCGCTTAAAAAGATTACACTTATTAATAGAATAGCAATAATACTGATTTTTTTCATATTTTTGAAAGTTAAAAATTAGCTAATTGAAAAATTGATTTTATTTAAATAAACGAATCATACAAAAAACCGTTGATCTTAAAAATTTCTTAGTTCATCTCCCAAATAAAGAGGGTTGGGTTTTCTCATTACTTTTATCCAGAATAATTATAGCACAGCTATAAATTATTTCAAAAAATATTTAAATATAATTTTAATTTTTTTAATTAGAGGCATATTATTATATTTTAAAATATCTTGCTTAGCTAAGATTGGATTATCTACCACAAAACCGTCGGCTCCCAAGATGTACTCTTTTTCAAAATCACTAGTCAAAAATTCAAAATTCCAAAAATATATTGGCCTGCCTAATTTGTGAGCTTGACGAATTAATTTTTGGGAGCCAATTAAAGAATTGGCCACATAAAAATCAACATCAAATTTAGACAAATTATTAATTGAGTAGGTCAAAATTAATCCTCGGGAAATATCTGGGTTAGTTTGATGTATTTTTTGTAAAACTTCATAGTCTAAAGAAATAACTGCTGAAGTATTGTCGATTTTATATTTTTTCATTAACTCAGCTACGCGCTTAATGAGTTTATCTGTTTTTATTTTGTCAGTATTTTTAATCTCAATGGCAAAATGTATATTTCTACCGGCTAATTCTCTTAAAACATCTTCCAGCAATGGAATTTTAGCGACTTGTTCTTGATTACGTTTCTTTTTGCGTTCCCTGATGTGATAATTTTTAATTTCCGAATAATTTCGTTGAGAAACAATTCCCACTTGACCAGTTAAATTTTTAAAATTAGAATCATGAAAAACAATCACCTTATTGTCCTTGGTTATTTGTACGTCTAGTTCTATGAAATCTGATACGCCCACCGCTCGACGAAAAGATTCCATAGAATTCTGCACTGCTTGTTCAGAAAACCCTCGGTGAGCAAAAAGTAATTTGGACTTCCCTTCTTGCCCCAAGGTTATTATCACAATGTGAGAAAAATAGAAAACAAAGCTAATGGATATAATAATAAAAATAAAACCAATAATCATCCTTATTATTTTCCAATTATTATTCAGATAATCGGCCCGGGGTTTATAACTACTAAATTTTTTATTATAAAAAAATTCCGTCAATCTATAAAAAATAAAAATGTACATAAGTAAACTAATTGCAAAGAATAAAGCCACTTGAATTAAGACGATAATAACTGCTAGATAAACGGCTACATTTAAATTATTTATAAAATCAATTAAATTACCGGCCAACCAAAGTAATCCCAAACCAAATCCAGTTAATGCTAGAAAAATTAAAAGATTTTGCCCTAGAAGTATAAAACTTTTTTTTCGAAAAGTTTTTGGTAGCTGATTAGATAAATAAATAAATATATTTTTCTGTTGCGGATTATCAAAAAAACAATACATAATGAAAAGAAATTGAATAAACCGAGTCAGAAGTAAATATCCAAATAATCCTACCCCTAAAATTACTCCTAGATAAAATGGAATATGTAAACCAAAAAAATAAAAACTCAAATAAACAGCCCCCACAATTAAAACAAAATAAAAAAATATTGACAAGGCTTCAATTAAAAATAATTTCAGCTGATTGAATTGGGTGAGAATAAATTCTCTCCAAAAAAGATATCGGGTAATTTTTCTTTTTTTGAACTTATTAACAAAATAAAAAATTAAGAAATTACGCTCCAGAATAAAAGAACTTAACCAAAAAAGTGAAATAATAATGGCTAAAAAAATATCATCTGGATTTATAACTTTGATAATATTGGTATCATAAAGAAATTTCTCTTGTCCCAAAAACTTTTCTTTCAAAAAATGTATTCCCAACACAAAAATCCAAAAAAGAGCTACCTTGAATAAAAGATAAAACAAAATTCCTTCCCTATGCTCCCTATAAAGAGTCTTGGCACGATGAATTGTTTTTGATAATTTATTTTTCATCTAATATTAATTTTAAAAATCTCTCAGTCTACCCCCTGTGTAAAGGGGGTCAAATTCTTATAAAGGAGGCAATTTAAAAAAATGCCTCTATTTATAATTTATAGTCAAGTAGTCAATTGACTACTTGACTACAATTGTGAAATTATTTTCAGGTTATGACTTTGGCTTAAGTTTAATTTTAATTGCTCAGCTCAAAGTTGCGATAGCCTGCCCTGCAAATGCTGGGGACCGCACTAACTTTGAGTTAATAGACCTCTCCGGAAACTATCTCCTACTGCAATTTTCCACTTTTGGTAAAATTTATTTCCAGCCAGAGGCTGACCAACTTCGGAGTAAAAGTTTTAAGTGATTAATAATATGACATTTATCACAAATTGCTGGTCAACCTTTGGTTGGCAAACTTTTTCAACTTAGCTAAGGCTAAATTTTCAAAAGTTGTTCAATAAATTTTACTCAAAACTAGCAAATTTCGTAACGAAGCTAGTTTCCGGAGAGGTCTAATAAATAAAACTTTTATTTTTTGATTAAAATCTTATCTCCTAGAAATTTTGGTTGTTTATGCAAGATATTTAAATCTAGCCAGGCTTTTACCCTGGCGAGCTTTTCTCTGGCAATAACCTTACGCCCAAAGACCCCATTAACATCACTGGCTCGAAAACAAATTGGTTCTTGCCCTTCTTTGTGAGCAATATATAAAGCTCTTTCACAATGAAATTTCTGCGTAATAATTGTATATTTTTTTAAATCAAAAATTTTATTGGCCCGGACAATGGAGTCCAGAGTTCTAAATCCAGCATAATCTAAATATATTTTATCTTCTGGAATACCCAACTTCAATAAATCCTCTTTCATATCCTGGGGCTCAGAATAATATCGCGTAGAATTGTCTCCGGAAACTAAAATTATTTTTATTTTTTCTTTATGAAAAAGTTCTACTGCCGAATCTAGGCGGGCTTTATAAAAAGGATTTATTTTTCCTCCCACGGCTCGCTTAGATGTTCCTAAAAGTAGCCCCACTTTATTGCTAGGTATTGTATCGGCCGTATCAAAAATTTTACCCTGGCCTTCAGCGGTAATTCGTTTATCAATTTGAAAAATAAATAAACCAGTAATTAAAATAATTGCTAACAATAATGATAGGAAAATTCTAAATTTTCTCATTTACTTTAGTACTGCCTTTAAATTTCTTTATTCAATAATATAGGCTCTGTTTTAAACTAATTAATAGCCCTCTTGCAAAACCCTTCACTATAAAAAATCAATCTTTTCTGTTAATCTTCCTTTAAAATTTTTGTCCTATGCTAAGGCATAAGAAAAAAATTTGTGCAGAAAAATTAACAGAAAATCTAAGCTTTTTTATTAAGCGAATGGTTTTGCAAGAAGTCTAATCAATATTTATTTCCGTCTTTTCCATTGTAGTCATATCAACTATCTTGGCAAATTTTTCAAACATTTCTGGAAACATTTTTTGGGACTTTTTCATATTCTCCTCACGCTCCTCTTTAGAATTAAATTTGACTATACAATAATGTGTATCATCTTCATCAATTCCCGTATCTCGAGAAATAAAACCGGGAGCTTGAGAAATTCCCTGTTGAATACCAGCAGAAAGTTCCTGCCACTGAGTTTCTAGATCAGGATTGTTCAATTTAAATTTTGCGATTACGACTTGAGACATGGTTTTATATAATTATTTATTAGACTTATAACTCATTCAGAGTTGTTCTACTAAACCCTTTGTCCGTTAAGCTTTCTGGATGTTATTTTCGGACGCATGTTTGACACCTTCTTTAATCAACAAAGTGTCAAACATCAGGTAGAAAATAACACCCAGAAAGCTTGGCGGAATGTTAAAAAAGAAAAACCCTAGATAAATTCTTATGTTTAGATTATAACATTAATAAATAATCCTCACAATCAAATAAAAAACAGTATATTCCAATCCTAAGATGTCCAAAATCAAATTTTACAAAAATGACGGTATTTTTAAAAATTAGTTAAAAAATTAAATTCCAATAAGTTTAAAAAGCTTACTTTTAGCCTCCATCATTTCTTCTCCGAACTCAATATCACTTTTAGCATAAGCTATTTCATCTAACTTATCAAATGTAATTCCTTCTTTTAAATATTGCTCAGAATTATCTAAGCTTTTAAATTTTTCATAAGGAGT
>WGDO01000075.1 GCA_015493225.1 Patescibacteria group bacterium | reverse complement strand
TTTTTCAATAAATTCATTTGCATCTTTGATATTACTTACTTTTACTAATCTCATTTCTTTAACTAATCTATCTTGAAAAGTACTATTCATTCGTTCTACACGTCCTTTAGCTTGTGGCGTATGAGCAAAGATAACATTAATGCCTAGTTCATCTTCCATTGCTCTTTGAAACTGTGTTCTGAACTCTTTGTTATCTACAGCATTGGGGTGATTTACCTTGTAAGTGCTGAATTTATCGAGATAAATGGTTAGTGGTTTACCTTTTTCCTTAAGGTATTTTTTCCAAAATTTAAATGTTTCTTCAATACTCTCATTCTTAGCTAATTTAGCGGTGGGAGTTCCAGTAGCATCGTCTACTGCTAATAGTAGACATTGTTCATATTTCATTTCTTTATCTGTACATCTTCCTTCTAGCCAGTCATGATACGAACCATCATATTGAATCATTTCCCCGAATGATTCTTTTCTTTCTCTTTGGGAGAAGTGTTTTTTATTGGCTTTTCTTGTTCTTACTTTATGTAAACCTTTTTCTATTAGTATATTGCGTATTGTTTCGTAGCCATATTTTAAATCATGAAGTTCTTCTAACTTTTCTTTAAAAAGAGTTGTTGAAAAATCATCGTAATTTTCTTGTTTTAATTTGGCTATTTTATCTCGTTTGTTCTGCGGTATTCTTTTTTTACTTTTTCTTCCCCTGCTTTTATGAATTACTCCTTCAATTCCTTGCTTACCTTGTTCTCTAGCTTTTAAAACACTAGCTTTTATTCTTTTGGTTTGCCTAACTGATCTTCCAATTAGATTAGCTGCTTGGGTTCCATCTATTTCTTGGTTAATTAGACGCTGTATGATGTCATACCTTTCTGCTTCTTTTGTGGACATTGTTATTATGTTTCCCATAGTATTACTTGTTTATTGATTAACAAGTAATACTAGCATATTTTTGCAAGTATGACATTTCTATTTGGTAGCTAGTATGACATTATCACGTACAACTAACACACGGCAGGCGAAAGTCAAAAGTCTGTGAACCAGGCATTCGCCGGTCAAGAATCCTTAAAATCGAAAAATTTGCAAAGAGACAAGGAACAAATTACAAGAAAGAAACAAACAAATCACAAATTTTAATAATCAATGTCTAAAATTTAAAATTTAGAATTTGGTTATTGGAAATTGTTTGTATCTTGTATCTTGCATCTTGGAAATTCTTACCCCCCATCCCCCCTCGCGAAAGGATGGGATGACGCCCTTTACACAGGGGGTGCGAGGAGCTACCGCATCACGCCTTATTCTTTAATTTGTTTCTTTATCTCCTCCACAGCCCTCTTTAGTTGTTTATCATTTTTATTCTTAATATCGTCTAAAGATAGCTCCACTTTTATTGTTGGTTCGATACCAACTTCATGAATAGATTGCTTAGAAGGTGTTAACCATTTAGCTATGGTAACCTTAAGACTAGACCCTCCTCGGATTGGCTCCAGCGACTGAACAGATCCTTTTCCAAAACTTTTTGTTCCAATCAAAGGACTGTGTCGATCATCTCGCAAGGCTCCCGCCAAAATTTCTGAGGCGCTGGCACTACCACCGTCAATCAATACCACCACTGGCAAATTTTTTAATTCCTGTCCATCAACGGCTCGGTAATCTTTTTCATTACCCTTCCTGTCTCTTTCCCATAATATAACTTCTCCTTTGGGAACAAATTTAGAAATAATGTTTATGGCTGTCTGTAGATTTCCACCGGGATTACTACGAACATCCACAATTAAACCTTTCACCTTATCTGCCAGAACTTGAGAGACTACTTTATCAAATTCTTCATCGGTGTCATCCATAAATCCTTTAATTCTAATATAGCCAACATCCCCTTCCTTTTTCTCATAGGTTACACTTTTTATATCTATCTCATCACGAATTATTTTTATTTCACTTGTTTCCTTAGCATTTTTATGTAGAACTGTTAGGGTTACTTCAGTACCCTTCTCTCCGCGAATTTTTTTAACAGCATCTTCAATAGTCATATCATTTGTTAATTCATCATTGACTTTAATAACTTTGTCTCCAGCTAATAATCCGGCTTTCTCTGCTGGCATTCCTTCTATTGGCGCAATAACTGTCAAAATTCCGTCACGCACTCCGAGCTCTGCCCCAATACCGGTAAATTTTCCATCTAACTCCGTAGTAAAATCCTTGGTTTCATCTGGATCAAAAAAGACTGAATAAGGGTCTCCCAGGGAAGCAACCATTCCTTTGATTGCGCCATATACTCTTTTTTTAGTGTCTTTGGTAGCGTCCTGACTAACATAGTTATTATTAACCTTTTTCCAGACATCCCAAAAAATATTAAAGTCTAATTTATCTGGTTTATTCGCCTCTGGGTCGCTGGCAAAAATATCTTTAGGGTTTGATAGACGTTGAACAAAGTCTGCCACACTACTATCTGCGATGGCTGGTTTAGTCAAATGTTTACCCCAGGCAACACCTCCATAAAAAACAAATACTAATATGGCAATGGCAATTAAATGTTGTCCAAAACCCTTAAGATAACTTGTTTTTTGTGAAATCGTATTATCTTGTAAATGATTTATGTTATTTCTAATTTCACCTTCTTCTGTAATTATATCTTTTTTTGTATTCTCAATGTTATTTTTTATCATAATGCTTATTGTCAAAATTTAAATGTGGATTTTTTTCTCTGAAATGTTTTTTAAAAAATTTTATAGCACTGCTTATATGTATTTGCGTATATTTATTTAATAGAATTGCCTGAATGACATTTTTATTTAAACTGGCTTTGCCGTGATAATGAGCAACTTGGACAGTTGGATTGTAAACAACCCTATATCCGGCTTGCCAAAATCTCCAACACCAATCAACATCCTCAAAATACATAAAAAATCTTTCATCAAATTTTCCAACTTTAGCAATAGCCTCGGCCGAAGTCATCATTGCTGAACCCATAATCCAATCAACGTTCATTATTTTATTCTTTGCCAAACCATCTTTTAATAAAAACTTAGCTAAGTGTTTTTTTCCAAAACTAGATTTTCCTAAAAATGTTCTCCTATAAACTATTGTTTTCCATTTATAAAATTTAAAAGCTGAATTCTGGATACTGCCATCAAAATTAACTAGCTTTGGACCGACTAGACCAACGTCTTTATGACTCTTAAGATACTGTAATAATTTCTGAATAGCATTATCTTTAATTATGATATCGTGATTAATCACAAATATATATTTACCGACAGCTTTATCAATACCCTGATTAGCCACGAAACCAAAACCTTTATTTTCTTTATTTGGGATAAAAATAATTTCCGGATATTTTTCCCTCATCAAATCTTTGGCAGATTCTTCTACGGCGCTCACTACTACAATAATTTCATAGTCTATATCCGTTTGCAGGTTAGCATAAATAGAATCTATACATAATTCTAATAACTCCGTTTTACCATAAACGGTGATAATTATAGATAGTTCTTTAGAATATTTATCCATTCAGTTATTTTATTTCTTTACTTCCGGTGCTAATCGTTGGTACTCTTTAACTGGTTTAATATCACTTTGAGGAGGTAAGGTAAATATATTTTTGCAAACATCTTGAATTTCAGAATAGTTATCCCAACCAGCTCGAGGTACTAAAATAAATCCGGCGGAGGCTGGCGCATTTTGCGGAACCATTAACTTACCTTCAGGTGAATTTTCAAATACTCTTTGAAATATTTCGGGATTAGACATTTTTGAATATCTAGAATAAAGTTTTTTCATAGTCCCAGTGGACATATCGGTGCCAATATTGTTGCCAAGAGCATCTAGTATTTTATTAAGCTTATTGAAGTTTGTTAATGTCCCCATGGAGGCTAATTTATTTTTCAAGAGACTCAATACTACTTGTTGTCTTTTGGCTCGCTCATAATCAGTTGAAGTCATCCTGGAACGAACGTAGCAAAGAGCATTTTTTCCGTCTAGATGATTGTGCCCAACTGGTAAAGAAAAGACACCATTACATTCCTCATCGCGATTATAGCAAAGTGGATAAACAGCCACCACTTTACCTCGATGGTCTATTTTTCTTTGAACCTTACCTGATTTAACTGTGAAAATCTTAGAATCACAAACATGGGACTGATGAAATTGAAGTGGTTCTGAAAATGGTTCTGCTAATTCTATGTCTAATCCACCGACGGCATCTACCAACTGCTCAAAACCGGCGAAGTTAATGGTAACAACATAGTGTATCGGTAGGCCAGTTACATCGCTAATAATTTTTTTCATATATTTCATTCCACCTCCCTTTTCCTTTTCCTCCCCAAAGGCATACACGGCATTAATCTTGGAACGATTTTCCGTTCCCGGTATTTTAACATATAAATCTCTAGGGATAGACATTAAGGCCACTTTGTTTTCATCAGCTTTTAATGAAGCAACCATTATTGTATCAGCCAACAATCCGCCTCCAGTTACCCCTTCCCCTCTCATCCCCAGCAACAATATATTAGTCTGACCATTCTCAACCACAACATCCTCACCATTACTAACAGCTCCAAATAAACTGCCCAAAACAGATTTATCATTACTGGAAATTTTATTTAAAGTTATCCCTGTTTTATAAGCAAAAGCAAAGGCCCCTAAAAATAAAACAACAAGGGCTATTAAAACCCAAAACCACCACTTTTTGTAAATTTTTCTACTTTTTGGTATCACGGAAATTGCCATAGATATTATTTTTAAAAAATTAATTTATTATATTGTATAATTGTATTGTTTCTTGAGCATTTTTATCCCAGGAAAAATCTGCTACCCTGCTTTGGCCTAATTTAATATACTTATTTTGTAAGTCTTTATTTATAATTATATCATATAGCTTTTTCGTCCAGTCGTCCAAATCATTTTCTTTAGCCAGCAAACTGGAGGAATCAGCTATCTCCTCAAAACATTTTATATCACTGGCCACTGTCGGAGTTTGCATAGCCATAGCCTCCAAAAGAGGTAAACCAAATCCTTCATACATTGATGGAAAACAAAATACTTCTGCTCCAGCAAAAACCAAAGGAGCCTCTTTATTGGAAATATAACCAATAAATTTAATTTGTTTGTATATTTGTTTATTTTTTTGGTTTATCTTTTCTAATACTATATCTATTTCTTGATCATAATTATGTCCATTTCGACTACCTCTTAAAACTAATTCTAAGTTATCAATCAATTCATTTCCCTTATATTGTTTTTTTAATTGAACAAAGGCCTTAATTAGAAACGGTATATTTTTTCTTGGTTGCAGTGTTCCTAAATATAAAAGATATGGTTTTATAATATCATATTTTTCTTTAAACCTCAATACTTTTTCCTGGGAATATTCTTTTAAAAATTCTTGAGCCACTCCTCCATTATAAATTACTTCTATTTTATCTTTTTTTATATTATAGACGTCTATAATTTCTTGCTTGGTAAATTCTGAGACAGCAATAATCTTATCAGCCCTCCCTAGAGATAAGGGAATAAATAATTTTAATAACCATAAATCTTTTTTATCTATAAATTGAGGATAGCGAGCGAAGGAAACATCATGAATTGTTGTAATGATTTTTAAATTATGTGTAGCAAATAATGGCGTAATATATTGAACATGTAGAATATCCGCTTTGTCTTTTTTAGCCTGTTGAGGCAGTGCCCAAGCTGTCCATAAAAATCTATTCATGGATTTCACCGACCTAATTTTAAAATTTTTATTTTTAATATTTAAGAGATTCTTTATTTTATCTATGTCTTTGTCGGTACTGGCACTGGTATATAAAAAATAAGTATTTTTCTTGTCCACCCTCGCTAAAGATTTTATCAATTGCAAAGTATAAGTTTCATCACCTGTTCGCTGATGACCAATGGCTCTAATGTCAATACCTATATTCATCGCTTCGCTCTAATTTAAAATTTAAATTTTATAAACCCTAAATCTAAAACCCTAAATCCTAAACAATACCAAATCTCAAAATTCAAACTCTTCAAACAAATCCTCTGCCTAGTTTTTAATTTTAAATCATTTGAATTTATTTAGGATTTAGAAATTAGGATTTAGTAATTCCAATAATAAATTGTGCTCGCTCCACATAGCTTTAGTAAAATAGAAGACTATAAATCATTTTACAGGCCTTCAATTTTATAGACTTTACGAACTCTTAACCAACAAATGCCTGGCTTATAAACTTTGGACTTTATAAACTTTTGACTTAGTTCGTACCAAGGGCGAGAATCTCAACTCGTTGATCACCTGGTTAGGGTGAGAACTCACGACTTTTGTGTTCGTACCAGGGGCGAGAATCGAACTCACGACCTCGGGCTTATGAGTCCCGCGCTCTAACCGACTGAGCTACCCTGGCATTGTAATACTTTTATTTTGTTGATCACTTAACTACTCCGCTCTTATTATTTTACATTTTTCTAGAAATAAGTCAACTAATTTATAAAAAACTCTCCCTAGGAGAGTTTTTTATAAAAATACTTGTTGCGGGGGCAGGATTTGAACCTGCGACCTCCTGGTTATGAGCCATTGATTTTCCGAGTAGGGAAATCAACTGCCAGACTGCGGTAGAGCAGTCATACTACTTGTTGCGGGGGCAGGATTTGAACCTGCGACCTCCTGGTTATGAGCCAGACGAGCTGCCAGACTGCTCTACCCCGCGATATATTCTTTTGTTAACCACGCTGACGAGCTGTTGATGTTCCCTGTCGGAAACACCAATGCTCTACCCCGCGATATATTCTTTTGTTAACCACGCTGACGAGCTGTTGATGTTCCCTGTCGGAAACACCAATGCTCTACCCCGCGATATATTCTTTTGTTAACCACGCTGACGAGCTGTTGATGTTC
>WGDO01000074.1 GCA_015493225.1 Patescibacteria group bacterium | reverse complement strand
GTAAATGTGAGCAATGGGCTGAAGAAGAACATAAACCATTTAAAAAAGATAACAATTGTTTTACAAATGTTTCAGGTGATTTTATAAATGAAGTTGAATATGAGACTGCAACTGGTAAAAAATGCTTAAATCAACAAATTAAATGTCCACCTTGCGGAGCAATGAATGGAGGAAGTGATACGGTTATTGAGGGGAATTAGATGGGTGAGTAGCAAAGGAATTTTTGTTGAAGAATATTTAAAATAAAAAATAATTTAAATAATAAATAAAAAATAAAAAAATGAAGAAAAAACTTCTAATCTCGCTGTTGGCTACCGTCGGTTTATTGGTAGTGGCAGTAACAACCGCTTATTTGATTGTGTTGGTTCGTAAACCAATGTCAAATTCGGTTAATATTTTGAAGACAACAAAAAAGCCAGCAACTACTACTAACATTGTTAATGCTTTTAATGCTGGCAGCTATGATGAATCTTTAAAATTGGCCAATGATTATTTACAAAAACATCCCAAGGATGCTCAGGCTTGGGCTGCTAAGGCTACTATTTTGGCTAATAAAGGTTCAGTGGAGTTTAAAGAAAATACCTATGGACAACAAGCTATTGAGGCAGCCAACAAAGCTTTAGCAATTGACCCTCAACTACCAGAAGGATTTTATGCTAGGGGCTATGCCTATGAAATTCAAAATCAGTTTGAACAAGCTAAGAGTGATTATGACAAAGTTTTGAAAATGACTAAAGATAATCCAACTTATTTAAATCAAATGGGGCATCTTAATGATTTAATGGGTAAACCGGAAGAAGCTAAGAAATATTACGAGCAAGCTTTGGCGGTTAATCCAGATTTTGGTAAAGCTTTGGTTAATATGGGTAGATATGAATTGAGGTATGGAGATAAAATTAAGGCTAAGAGTTATTTTGAAAAATCTTTGCCAGTCATTGATAATAACATGGATAAAGCAGGAGTGTATTATTCATTGGGGATGTTAGATTTAAATCAGAATAAACTCCAAGAAGGATATAAATATATGCAACAAGCTGTAAAAATGGCTCCCAAATATCCTCAGGCTTTGATCGGAAGGGGTTGGGCTGGGATGTTATTGATGACTGCAGATGGTGCTAATTTGGAGGAACTGATGAAGGAAGGCTTAACCTTCGAGACTGTTTTCGGTGATGTTAATAAGGCGGTGGAGATTAATCCCAGTCAAACTGTTGGATACCTTACATTAGCCAGAATGCATTTAAAATTACCATTTTTGGCTGATAAATCGCTTGATTATTATGATCAGGCTTTGGCTGTTGTAGATAAAGATATTACAGTTATGAGTAATAATAGGGAGGATTTTAAAAATAAGATACTAGAAGAAAAGAAAGGGGCGGAAAAAGTATTACAAAGTGCAAAAAAAACCAAAAAAATAAATAAAAAAGAAACTGGCTATTTATATGAAATACAAGAAAAATATAAAAATAAAATTAAACATATAAAAGAAGATGTAATTGGAAAAAGTGTTTTTGCAAAAGATGTTGGTGTCTGGAGGGGTAATTGTTGGATAGGTGATAAAAGTAATACAGATGTTTGTTTTGATGAAACATCTTACAAAAATTGGAAAATTCTTTTAAGTCTTAATGGGCATAAAATAAATGATATTGATAAATATAATGCTTATTGTATGAATGGATCGCCTATAATATTAATAGCCTGTGGATCAAATAGCTGGAAAGAATTAGCCCAAAGACCAACAACTAATTTATGTGTGAATGGTAGTGTAATATGGAAAGATAAAGTTGCTAATGATAGAACATGGGATTGGCAATGTTATGACCCTCATAGTGAAGGAACATTAAATTGTGCTGCTACTAGGAGTCATTCCTGTCTTGATTCTTCTTCTAATCCCTCTGCAACACCGCCATCAGGAGGAACAGCTTGTTCAGATACAACTACTGGTTTAACCGTAGATGTTTCTTGGCATAAAGTAACTAATTGTACCGGAGCTACCAAATGTGCCTACACCAAAAAAGCGGAATGTGGACCAGCTAATGGAAACTCATATGAAACAAAAAGTGCTTTAGAGAATGCTGGTTTATGTTCTAATGGATTCATAATGACTAATTTCAATGATACATCAGGAGTCCCTGGCGGTGGATGGGATTGGAAATGTGAGAAAGCGGGTTATG
>WGDO01000073.1 GCA_015493225.1 Patescibacteria group bacterium | reverse complement strand
TTTTCTCTTTCATAGTGGGTTATGGAGTTTCCTTTTGGCATATTCATGTTAGTGTTAAAAGTTAACACTGTAGAATAGCAGAAAATTCAGTTTTTTGAAATATTTTTGCTAAATTTTCTGGAAAATGGGGCTTTAAATTCTTGAATAGGCATGAAAAATAAAAGATAGGAATTTAAATGATAACTTCTTCGTTCAACGATTGGATGAGAGGTGGTACAAAGTTAGCGAGAATATATGAACGATATATTTTCCCTACCTCGATTTGCTAGAGTGAGTGAGATGTTTTATAAGAAATAAGGAGAGTCTTATGAAACACTCCCACATAAGTAGACATCACAATCAACCGTTTTCGCAAGGAAATCGGCCGGATGTGGAAACCAACCACTTCAACATCCGGAAATTTCCTTGAGAAAGAAAAACCCAAGGAAAGTTCTTTGAAAGTTAAAAACATTTTTTTTCCAAGATTTCACTTTGTCTGCTTCTGATCAGGCAGATAAAGTAAAAAATTACCCGCCGAGATTGTCTTTCGGTGGGTGGTAAAATCAAAAACCCGGCATGTTGCCGGGGAGGAGGAAGAATGGAAATGAAAAAAACAGTCATGGGAACAGGGATGGGCCTCGGGTGGGTGCCTGTCCTTGGAATTCCATGCCTGCCTCATCCGGCAGGCGCTCCCAAAAAGGTAGTTATAAAAAGCCACCATTGGGAGGTGGCAAAAAAACTGGGTTTTCTCCACACTGGAAGGTGGGGAGAAAAAGAAGTAGCCATCACCTCCGCCGGAACAAGGGGGTGTTTATGGGTGGTCCCCCCACCTAAAACTTATCGGGTAATCGTGGTAGACCACGGTAGCCCGGAGATGGACGGGAGAATGGAGGTTTTTCATGTTTCTCATCCTCCCAAAGCAATGAAGGCGGAGGTTGAGAATTTCCTGCAGGAACACCCTGTTGTGGGAGACAGGGTGAAAATTCTTGAAGGAGCCAGCCAGTGGCTCCTCGAAAACCCCGGGCACTGTACATACTGGGGTGGGAAAGTTCCAGAATTAAGAGGGGAGGACAACGCCACGGTGTCTAAAAGTGGCGTTCAAAACGGTTTGGTAAGAATTGGCTTACCAAATCGATATCTGCGAAGATTCGCAGACCTGGGGGCGTATATCGAGCTCCCAAAAAAATTTATTCGGTTAATAATTTTTATTAATTAACCGAAGTCACCCCCCACATCGGGCTTTTGTAAGATTTACTCGATGTAAAAGGTGAGAAACCACCGGAGTTGCCTAACGCTAAGGTAGCTCAAAAGAAATTGAGGAAATCTTATAGTATAGCCACCGTCCACGCACGGTAGCGCCAAAATACTTCTCTGGTTTTTTAAGAGAATATTTTGGCAAACAATATGCGGGAGCAAGAGAAAATCTCCCGCAAGAACAAAAAAACTTTTCTCAACTGGTTTTCGAGGGAAGGAAGAACAACGGTTTTTCTTCTTTCCCTCCTTCAACTAAACCCACAAAGTAGTGTTGTGGGTTTTGAGAAGGAAAGATATTACTTTGTGTTTTGTGTAAAATATTGGAGTTACACACAAAACACAGGGTAATATTGACTACCCTTATTTGCGCAACAGCGGGTTGTGTAAATAAAAATGTCATAGAATTGTGTTCATTATTTTTTAAGGTTGCCACATACCAATTGAATGTGGTCGTCAGCAATAAAAGAAAAGACATATAACAACCTTGTGACGGGGGTTGGAAATTGTCGTATTTATCCTAAGCAGGTAAATCGCTCAGTAGGTTGTTTAACAACCGAACAAGTAATTGTAATCTGAGCATAATATTTTATTGTTGGAAGAGTTAACTCCCTTGGAGGTTTTATGGAAAGGGTGGAGATAACTTTTCGGGGCAAAGAATATTCCGTTTACTGTGATTTTGAAGCGGCGGTAAAGGATATAATCTGTTCTCGTTGTTGTAAGCAATGTGAGCAGTTTTATATACCGTACTTCAAGGTTAAGAGGGGAACGGTGGAAGTTTTCGATGCCGAGACGATGATCCAACTAAATGGTCAAGAAGATCATTTTGAGGGCATTGTTAAGGCAGTCGAAAAAAAGATGAGGCAAGAATGCCTTGTCTGTGAACTTTGCTTCGACAAGGAGTTTGGGATTTAATTAGTCACAAGCTCCTGAGCGCCAAGCCTGAGAGAAATCGTACAGAGGCGCTATAAAAATGTAGGTAGGTTGATTGCTGTAGGGGAAGGCAATCTAACTCAAATTTTTTGAGGACAGCCCGGTGTGTTGGCTTCAGGTCAAACCAACACAAAAAACCTTCCCGCAGAAAGGTTTTAAAAGGGGAGATGGTAACAACGATTACCCCCCTTTTTTTTTATTGGTTTTTGTTGTAAAAATTTATGAAAAGTGTTCTAGGCTAAAGAAAGAAATAAATCTATTCCACAATCCAACCATCTTTGGTTTGTTTGAGTTTGCCTTCTATTTCGAAGCCACTGGCGAGTTTATGGCCACCGCCTTTAAACATACTGGCGATTTTAGAGACATCTATTTTTTTGTAAGGCTCAGAGCGGAGAGAAGCTTTAACTTTATTTTCGTCACGTTCGGTGAGCATTAAAGAGAATTTAGTGCCAGCAATGGTATTTAATAATTCCGATAATTTAGCAGCATCTAAATCTTTAATGGAAGTGTTGTTATCTTCCAAGTCCTTTTTTGTGATAAAAGATACAACCATACCATTTTTTTTATTGATTTGAACTCTTTTAAGAGCTAATCCCCATAATTTAAGTACAGATACTGGCTTGTTAGCCGTAAGGGCCCTGTTAATTTTTGTGATTGAAGCACCTTTGCGCATTAATTGTCCGGCTATTTCTAAAACTTCAGGAGATGTACTGTTGTGCTTAAAGCCTCCAGTATCAAACCAAATACCATCTAATAAATATTGGGCTATTTTTGAATCAAAATTAAAAGAAGTATGTTGAAAAAAATAATAAATAATCTCTGAGGTTGATGATGCCTTGATGTCTCTAATATTTAGAGCTGCCTCAATATGAGTATTAGCATGATGATCAATATTAATTATTTTTTTTGGGGGATTTTTTAATGTTTTAATTTTTTGATCGAATTTTAATTTATAATAAACATCACCACGATCTAAGAAAATAATAACTTCTTTATTGTTTAAACGTAAATTTGTAGTGATATTTTTTGAATAAAATAGAGTATTTAAATTGTTACTTGGAGTATCAATACTATAGATTGAAACTTTTTTATTTTTTTGTTTGAGAATATATTCTTTTAAAGAATAAGAAGAACCTAGAGCATCGGCATCTGGAGAGGGATGAACAACTAACAAAAAATTCTCATACCGGGAAATGAGTTCTTGAAGGTTATTGAATTTTGTTGTTAGTACTGTTGGATTCATTATTTTCTGCTTTAATTTGATCAAAAATTTTATCTAACTCAGTAATTTTATTGCCAGTACTATCCAAAATAAAAGTTATTTTGGGAAGGATTTTACTGTGTAGTCTTTGGTTTGATAATTTTTGAATTCGAAAAATTTCTTTTTTAAGTGTTTTCATCGTATAGTCTATTTCTTTTTCTGGAAATATACTCACGAATATTTTAGTATAACGTAAATCTCTGGAGGTGTCAACCTTTGTGATGGAGACGAAAACACCTTGCTTAAGGGCAAGGTCTTTGTTTATTATTTGAGAAACATTATCTCTGATGAGGTCGTTTATTTTTTGGATTCGAGTAGATGCCATGGCTGATCTCTTTAAGTTTTAAATCTCTGTTTCATTAAATCCTAAATCCTAATTTCTAAATTCTAAACAATATCAAAATCCTAAACCAAAATGATTTAAACAGGAATATTGCATTATTGTTTTGAATTTTGAAATCAAAACATTTGAATTTGTTTAGGATTTAGAAATTAGGATTTTATTTAAAAGTATTGTTTAAATTTTCCTTTTTATCTCTTCTTCTTTGTAACAAAGTAGGGTATCGCCGACTTCAATTTTAGTAGAGCCTTCAAAGGTAAGTCCACATTCAAAGTTTTCTTTTACCTCGGAGACATCTTCTTTGTTGTGTTGGAGTTGGGCTAATTTCCCAGAACCAACCACTTCTTTATCTCGTAAAACTTCTAAAAATTCTCCCTTGACTGTTTTTCCATTCATTACCTTTCCACCGACAACCATACTTTTTTTCATATTTTTAAAAATAGCTAAAACCTTTAATCTTCCCAAGTCAGTGCGTTTTATTTCTGGCGCTAGGCGAGAAGACATTTCTTCTTTAATGTCTTCCATTAATTCATAGATAATTCGAAATGTTTTAATGTTGGTATTTGTTTTTTCGGCGGATTGGCTAGCGGACTGGGTTGGAAAAACATTAAATCCATAAATTATTGCTTCGCCACTTTGGGCAGTTTGAATATCTTTTTCGGTTATAGGGCCAACTCCTTTTTGGATAATTTTTAAAACAATTTCTTTAGAATTGATTGTTTGGAGAATTTGTTCAATGGCTTCTAGACTTCCTTGGGTGTCAGCTTTTAGGATTATGGAATATTTATTTACTAAAGAAGCGTTGATATTATTGATGATGGTTGATGAATCTAAATCTTTAATTTCAGCCTTGGGATTATTTAGTTTTAAATGTCTTTTTAATTTTTTATCTAATACTTTAAGAATTTCATTGCTGTTTGGTACTTGAGGTAATCCATAAATTGTAATTGGCATCGAAGGTAACGCCTTGGATATTGAATTTCCAGCATAATCTTCTATTTTTCTAATTCTTCCAGTGATATTTCCAATAACAATATCTTGACCAATTTTTAAGGTGCCGGTTTTAATAATGATATTTGCCAGAGCTCCTTTTTGAGAGTCTTTCTTTGCTTCTAAGACAACGCCAAGAGCTTCTCGGTCGTAGTCAGCTGTTAGTTTATTAATATCAGCTAATAATAAAATTGTTTCCAATAAATCATCCAGGCCAGTGTTGTTTTTAGCGGAAATTTCATTGAAAGGAATATCGCCACCATATCCTTCTAGTAGGAGACCTTCTTCGGCTAGTTCTTGTTTGACGCGATTAATATTGGCACCAGGTTTATCTATTTTGTTAATAGCCACAACAGTTGGTATTTTTTTCTCCAGTAAAAAGGTAATAACTTCTTTAGTTTGAGGTTTTACGCCATCATCGGCGGCTACTACTAGAATAGCGATGTCAGCTAGGCTGGCCCCTCGTTCTCTCATGGAGTGAAAAGCTTCATGCCCAGGGGTGTCAATAAACGTAATCAATTTGTCACCCTTTTTGACTTGATAGGAATTGATATGTTGAGTAATTCCGCCGGCTTCCTTTTCAGCAATTTTAGTTTTCTTTAGAGTATCTAAAAGGGTGGTTTTTCCGTGGTCAACATGTCCAAGAACAGTGATAATAGGAGGACGGGGTTTTAGATTTTTGCTATTTTCTTGTTCGGCTTGTAATAATTCGGTTAACTCATCTATGTCTAATTTATCATCATCAATGAGTTTGTGGTCTAACTCTGTCTGTAAATCTAATTCTTCAGCTAAAATAGCGGCAATATCATATTCAACTAATTCATTCACATTAGCAATAATTCCATTATTCATCATTATTTTAATAAGCTCAGTAACGGGTACATCAAATTTATCAGCTAGGTCGCCGACAGTGATTTTTAGGGGAAGTTTGATTGGTGTGTTTTTGGTTGGTTGTTTTTCTGACATAAATATAATTAGTAATAATGGTTTATTTATTTAAGTTTAGCTGATTTTTGGGAATAAGTCAACTGGCAGGTTTAATTTATTTCTGTCCGGTTGCTAGGGCAATTGCTTTTTTTTCCTCCTCCGTAAGAGGAAATTCTTTTTGGGATTTTCCAGCAGTGATTGTTTTGGAGTAAAAACGGGAACCACCTTCGTGGTAGATTGAGGTAATAACTAACCCATTCAAGTGACTGTTTAAAAAAGCAATAGAAAAACTTTGATTTCCACCAAGATTTTTAAAAGGATTGAAGCGAATCATGCCTACTTTGTTTAGTCCAGTATTTGCTAAAATGTTTAAATCATTGGTAATCTCAAAAAGCCGTTTAGTTTGCTTGCTTAGGTCGATAATGGCATCTTGATGTTTGAGAATAATTGTTTCTAGGTCTTTGGCTGTTTTTCCTTGAAATAATATGTCTTGCTTCTTTTTTAGCTTGCGGAGAGTAATTTGTTGCCAAATTATTATTAGAAACAATAAAAAGGAAGAAGAGGCGAGGATAATGTTGAGGATGTTTTGATTTGGAAACATGGTTTGGTGGTTAAGAATTAAGAATTGAGAATTAAGAATTGAGAATTGGTAGATTATTAGTTCCCCTCCTTTGTAAAGGAGGGGTTAGGGGTGGATTTAAATTTTAATTATTAGATGGTAGATATTAGACTGTGGTTAATTTAAATTTTAAATTGACGCATATTTATTATTCCTATGTGGGAGATAAAAATTTTGAATTTTGATTGAATGTTTAATTGTAGGCTTCAAACTCTAAACCCTAATTCCTAAATCCTAAACAAATTTAAATGCCTTAATTTCAAAATTCAAAACAATATTGTAATATTTCTATTTAAATTGTTTGGATTTAGAATTTTGGTATTGTTTAGGATTTAGGAATTAGGATTTTAGTTAAAGATTGGATTTACAAACTATATATCACTAGTCAAATTAAATCAACCGTCTACCCCTCAGTGCTTTTAGTATATTTTTAGTTAATCGGCGTTTTCCTTTCTGGTAAATCATATTGGTAAAAAGTATGGCACTGTCATAGCTAAACCATTTGTAGTCATCAAATTCTGTATCGGATATATCTAAATTTTGTTGGGAGGCGTTAATGGCTATGAAAAAATATTTTTTACCTTTCATTTTTATTTTTTCTCCTTGATTGGTTCGGAGTTGGCGAGAATCTTGTTTTTTTCTCGGGAAGATAATTTTGTCTTCACCGACAATACTGTTAATTTTTAAATTCTTGCTAAAACTTTTCCCCAGTTCTTCTTGCATTTCTCTTTTAATTGCTTCTTGGATATTTTCCTTGTTATCAATTCCTCCTTGAGGCAGTTGCCAAAGTTGTCGTTCTTTGTCATAAACAAAAAGCAATTTCCGTTTATGTAAAATACAACCAACAACTTCCGGACGAAGATGTTGCTGACGAATTTTGTCGATTTCTTGTGGGGAGGGATAATCCATAAAATATAATAATAAAAGTCTAGCTATTTCTAGACTACATCAGAAAATGCTTTTAGTCCAGTTTTGTTGCTAAAAAATATATTTTAGGAGATTAAAAAATAAAAAGATTTTTGATATTTTGCAGTTTCGTCAAGTGTACTTCGTGAAACTGCGCGTTTTCGCGAAACGTACTTGGCAAAACCGCATAAAAATGATTTAGGAGCCAGTTTTTAGGTA
>WGDO01000072.1 GCA_015493225.1 Patescibacteria group bacterium | reverse complement strand
TTAAATAATTTGTATAAAGTGTATAGTAAGAAACAAGGTAAACAGTATTTTAAAAAAGCTAATTCATTTAAAAAATTAAAAGCTTCTATGGTGTCATTTTAAATGATAGATTTTTCAGGATTTCGGTGTCATGATTAAATGATTTGACAGGCTGTAGCCCCTAGTAGACACTGGTAAAATTATTAAAATTGTGTTATTCTCTAAACAGTATTGAATCCTAATTTTAATCATTTTAAATTATTTAATTCAAAAATTATGCGTTCACCACTCAGATTATTTTGCCTATTACCAATTATTTTATTTATACTAATTGCTTTTATTCAATTAATACTCAATGGACTTTTTGCTTTCGCTCTTTGGGGTTTCACCGCCTTCTTAATAATAAATGTTTGTTGGCCAATTATAGTCAAGGCCAATGAAAGACATCTTCCAATTTATCAAATTTTTTCTATTTTAATAGCCTTTGTTTTAGTATCCATAATTATCACCTTTGCTGATATTAAAAATTATTTACCCCTTGACAAAGCATTAATTATTTCTGTTTTTGCTGGTCTGGGAATTACAGGATTAATTTTATTTCTTGGTGGTTATAACAACTAGCCTCATACCCCCTGTGTCACGTATAGCCAACTTAAACTAATCATTCAAAAAAATATGTTAAAAAAAATACAAGTCATTTTATTATATCTAATAGCTTTCAGTCTACCATTTCAACTGCGACATATTTTCAATTTCGAAAACATTAAAAACATAAACGGCTTTAGAGAACATCTAGCCGTTTCTTTGTATTCATTTGATATCTTTATAATTATTTTCTTAATAATTTCCCTATTTTCCAATCGAAAAAAGATTTTTAATCAAAAAACTTTCCAAACAATATTAAAACAACCACTATTTTACTTCATTTTATTAGTTTTTACGTCATTTTTCGCCACTAACTCATCCAGCACAAATTGGTATAATTTATCTAGACTTCTTGAGGGAATATTTTTATTTATTACCAGCCGAGATTTATTAAAACAACACACTGTTCGCATTTATTTTCAATTCATTCTTTTTATCGGTGGTGCAATTCAAGCTATTATTGCCATTCTTCAATTCATTTATCAACGTTCTCTTGGATTAAATTGGCTAGGAGAAAATATTATCGGTGCTGACATTCACGGCATAGCTAAATTTAGCTTTGAAGGAGAAAAATTAATCAGAGCCTACGGCACATTTCCTCATCCCAACGTTCTAGGAATTTTCCTATTATTCAGTTTATCCGCCGGACTAAGTTTAATTTTATCTAAAAAAATACTGATGGATAAACTTCGTCCTCTATATCGCCTAATCTTTCTAAGTGAATTTTTAATAATTATCATCGGTATTTTATTAACTTACTCCCGAGCTATTATTGCTTTCACTTTTTTACTATTAATAATTTTTGCGCTTGCCCAAAAGAAATTTATTAGCAAAAGATACAAACAATATTGCAATCAATTAAAAATTCCCTTTTTTCTGCAAACAACCTTGGCCATCATTTTAATTTTCGGTGGAGTATTTTTAGCCTACAATTTAATCGCTCCCCGCCTATGTATTCAATGCCCCAATGATTCCTCAATGTCTTTTCGCAAAACCTACCGCCAAACAGCAGAATTAATCATACTTAAACATCCCTTACTGGGAGTTGGTCTAGGAAATTTTGTGCCTGTCTCCAAGGAAGTAACCGTAACCAAATTATCTGCCTGGCGATTACAACCAGTTCATAATTTATACTTATTAATTGCCAGTGAACTGGGATTAGTTTCTTTATTTTTATTTCTCTTAACAATTTTTCTATTTGTCTTTCGTCAATTCCGTTGGAAAATTCTAATAAATTCACCTTTAAACTTATTCTTTCTAATATCTCTGTTAATTGCCTTTTTTGATCATTATTTTTGGACCATTCCCCAGGGACAAATTATTTTTTGGTTAGCCTTTGCCCTGGCCAGCATTCAAAAAACAACCAAAGTTGACTCTCCTAAATATCACTTTAAACTTATTTTACAAAATTTACGCAAAATATTTAAAGAATTGTCTTAATATCTTTTTCAATTTGTTTTATCAAATCTTTATTATCGGAAAATTTTCGTACATCCCTAATTCGCTTTGTAAGAACCACCGCAATATCCTCTCCGTAAATATCTTTTTCAAAATCTAAAATATGTGCTTCTAAAATTTTTTGCTCCTGATTAACAAAAAAAACTGCTTGATGTTTTTTTCCGTCAATAAACACTCTTCCTCCATAAACTCCGGCTGGTATTTTTGCCATCAACCTAATATTAGCAGTAGGAAATCCCAATCGACGCCCTACTTTTTTACCAGCAATAACTTTTCCCGCTGTTTGATATAATATTTTTGCAGATTTTTTTTTCTCAGATTGTTGACTAATTATTTTATAAAAAGACAATAATAAAACGCCCGTCGCTAATCCCTGCCAAAAGGACAAAACATTGTGATTAATAATATAATCTAAAAAAATAGCTGACAATGGCCAAAATAATTCAGCGATTGTTGCCAGAGAAGCCGGAATCTTTTTTAAACCATAATAATAAATATACATTGCCACCGCCCCACTACTTAAAACTATAATCATCAACAATTTCCAATGTTGTCCATCTAAAGTAGTTATTTTTAAAAAATCACCATCCAACAATAGTAAACCTCCAGCCAAAATAACAGTTAAAGCAAAACGCAACACCGTCGCCAAAGAAAAACTTAGAGCATCAACTAATCTTTTTCCAAAAACAGTTGAGGAGCCAAAAGAAAAAGCTGCCAAGAAAGCAAACCAACCGGCACTGTGGGTTAGATTTAAAGAACTTAAATGTAAGCCAGTTTTTCCAAAAGCCAAAAGATAAGAAGCCACCACCGCCAATCCAGCCCACCAATAAAATTTACTAGATAATTTTTCTTTTAAAATAATTCGAGCCATCAACAGCGCAAACACCGGTTGTAATTTCTGTAAAATAATAACCGTTGCAAAAGTAACCTGTCCATCAATAGCTAGAAAAAATGCCTTGGTAATCATTAAAGTTCCAATCAATCCCCCAAATAAAGATACCCATAGAAGGGCCAACCAGGTTTTTCTTTTAATTAAAAAAACTTTTCGCCAATACAAAAATAAGATTGGGCTTAAAAATACCAATCCCAATAAATGTTCCAAAAAAACAACTACCCCGGCCGGATAATTGTAAAATTTTGGTCGCAAAAACACACCATCCAGACTCCACAAAAACGCCGCCGCCATCACCGCCAAAGTCCCAAAAATTATTTTCTTATTTTTCATAAATTTAGCTCTTAATTACAAACAATGTCGGATTATGCAAAAACTATTGTGCTTAAAAATCTATCGGTTCACCCCCTGTGTAAAGGGGGTAAAATTTTTCGCTGAGCTCAATAGCGTCACATACACTCACCAATATTAAATTTATTTTATGATACTTTTCAACTCATCCATCTTCACAATTTTTCCTTCTTCCTCCGTTCGTTTTTTTAGCTCTACTCCACCGGCTTCTAAGGAACGGGAAGAAATGACTACTCGATAAGGAATACCAATCAAATCACTATCGGCAAATTTTTCTCCAGGACGAATATCTCGGTCGTCCCACAATACTTCGACCCCTTCCGCCACAAGTTGCTGATAAATTTCTTCCACTTTCTCTTCTTCACCAATATTAATCAAATGAACCTGAAACGGCGCCACACTCTCCGGCCAGACAATTCCCTTGTCATCCGCCATTTTTTCTACCAATACACCCATCATCCTGGTAATACCAATTCCATAGGAACCCATCCATACTGGAATTTTCTTTCCATTTTTATCCATGTAATACAATCCCAAACTCTCCCCCTTCTCCGTGCCAAAATTAAAAATATTTCCAACCTCAGCTGTTTTTACCTTCTCCAATTCATTCTTAGTCACATTCAATTTAGTTAATATTTTGTCATTTAGCACTTCTTCATTAATTGCAATATTTTTTTCACGATTAATATAAATGACATCCTCTCCAGCCTCACAAACTGTTTGAAATTCATGTGAGAACTCTGTGAAGGCTCCCCCCGTTGCAAAAGTAATAAAAGTATCTTCACCAACACCAAGTCTATCGTAAACTTTATTATACGCCTCTATAGTTGCATCATAAAAATCATTATGCTGTTTTTCATCAAGAGAAAAAGAATACATATCTTTCATTACAAATTCCCGCCCTCGCATAATACCAGATTTTGCTCTTAGTTCATTGCGTAATTTTGTTTGAAATTGATAAACATAAATTGGCAAATCTTTATAAGAAGAAATGTAGTTCTTCATCATTTCCCCAATTGGTTCTTCATGAGACCAACCAAAGCCAACTTCTGTACCATTTTTTAATTGAGATTTAAACCAAACGTCTACTACTTCATCATCCCATCTATTTGTTTGTTCCCAAACTTCTTTTTTTTGCAATCCACTCATTATTAATTCACTAGCATCAAGAAAATTCATTTCTTCTCGTACTATTTGCTTTATTTTTTCCAA
The DNA here is from genome assembly GCA_015493225.1 of Patescibacteria group bacterium. Classification (GTDB taxonomy): domain Bacteria; phylum Patescibacteriota; class Minisyncoccia; order Moranbacterales; family DUUL01; genus S145-42. The sequence goes on along the minus strand of WGDO01000072.1, from coordinate 5,289 downwards.
AACTCGCAAACCTAATGGGAGAATTGAGTAAACCCCAGCCATTTCTTTATGAATATAACCAGCCCGAATTAATAACTGGGCATTTTTACTTACCTCATCCTTAGGCGCAAATTTCTGTGTCTTGGTAAAAAGTTTTGATTGTTTCATATTATTAAAATTAGCTATTTATTTATCTAAAAATTACAACTTACACTATAATTAAACACTAAAAACCCCTTTCTGGCAAATTGATTGTTAACTCACAGCTTCCCACTTCGCCAAGATAAGTTCAGTTAACGGTTTGTTGTTTAGTGAACGCAGTGAGTAATTCGTAGATTCGTAATTGATTTGTACTTTCGTAGGGGCTCAAAAAGTTATCCACAACCAATTTGACATATTTCTCAAACAAGCTATACTAAAAATACATCTTGGGTCGCGACCAAGACAAGAGTAGTAGAAATCCCCGCATTTCCGGAAACGCGGGAGGAAACCAAAAAATTATTTTGGAGGAAAGTTTCATGAAAAATGTTCGCGGAAGTACTGCTGAGCAAAAGGCCATTACCCATACGATAATCACCAGTGAAAATCACCTTATCGATGCCGGTAATACCCATGCCATGTCCTGTTCCTGTCTGGACAATACCAAGACTGCTGAGATACCCTGATCTGATGGAAGGGCCCCCGAGGGGACGATAAATGCGGAGGACGCAATGCGCCTACCACTAGTTCGTGCTCCGACCAACGGAGCGTAGTAAAATTGTTCTTTTTTCGCCGGTTGAACGCAATGCTCTCCGGCACTCACCAAAATTCAACGCAATAACCACCCCAACCCCGCAGTAGTCCATTAAGGATTTCTCGCGGGGTCTTTTTTTTATTTTTGGAATATTTTTGTATTTATTCATAATTTCCCATCTGCAAGAAGCGAATTTCCCAGTTCCCCTCCTTTTTCAAAGGAGGGGTTAGGGATTTCATAAATCTCCAAAAAACAAATTTACCCTATCAAATAATTTTAAATTTTATTTAACAAGATAAATAAAAAACAAACAAATTACAAACCTCAATAACCAAAGTTTGAAATTTAAGATTTGGTGATTGGATCTTGTTTGTATCTTGTATCTTGTATCTTGGAATTTACAAACCATAAACCGTGAACTGTGAACTATAACCCAATAACACGCTTGCCTTAAACCCATTTTTAGTGTTTAATTAGTTATAGACAACATTTACAGACATAACCACCATCCCATGACTAAACTCCAAAGAAAAATCTACACTCTAATTTTCGTCGGAATATTTTTTATCCTGGCACCAGCCTTAATTTTCTTCGCCAAAGGTTATCGTTTTGATACCATTGCTAAGGTTTTTGTTCACAGTGGGTCAGTCATTATTAAAAGCTATCCCAAAAAAGTTGACATTTATATTGATGGCAAAAAAATTTCCAATAAAAGATTAAATTTTATAAACAATTATTACATAGTTAATGGAATCCGTCCCGGAAGACATTTAATAGAATGTCGAAAGCCAGGCTACACCCAATGGCAAAAAGAGGCCGATGTTCATTCTGGAATTTCCACTGAATTTTGGAATGTTCTTCTAATGGCATCCCCTAATAAAACTTTACAATCCTACAGTCCGCAAAATATTCAACGATTCTATTTATCCCCCCGAGAAAAAAATGAATTGGTTTTATATCAAAAAAATGACACCACCAAAACCATTTCCCTTTTCAATACAAAAACCAACAACCTTGAAACTTTATACACTGACAAAAAAGAAGAAGATACCTTCATTCCAAACAAAGAAGAAAATATTGAATGGAGTAGTAACCATAAAAAAATTCTTATCCCCACCTCAATAAAAAATCAAAAAAATTATACCGTCACCACTATCAAGAAAACAGACAAGTCCGCAAACATAAATCTATTAGATATTTTTTCTAAAATTGCGCCTTCTCTTTTGGAAACCACTGCCATTGCCAATGAAGTTAAAGACCTAGAAGCAACGGAAGATACCCCGGATGAGAATACCACCCTAGTAAAAAACGAATCCACTGAACATTCTGAAATATCATCCACAAAAATAACTAAAATCAATTCCACTGACAAGGAAAACCAAGTAAAAATACATCAAGCTCGTTGGATTTTTGACAGTGATACTGAAATAATTGTCCTAACTGAAAATCATAAACTTCTTATCCTTAATATTACCAACCCACAAAAAAGTATCATTCTAGACAACGAAGTAAATGGCTTTGATTTGGCTGGTAATCATATCTACTATACTAAATTAGCAGGCAATCATATCTGGGATATTAAAACCAATCATCCAGAAAAAAAGAAAATTATTGCCACTATTTCTACTAAACAACCAACTGGAAATTTCTTAAAAATGATTGCCTACGATGAATACCGTATTGCCATCATTACCGACAAAAAAGAACTATATATTTTAAACAATGACCCAGAAGATGACTCTATCTTCTTTGGACATATTGGTAACAATATCAATGGGGTTCAATTTAGTGATGACGGTAAAAAACTCCTTTATTGGGGACCAAATGAAATTTTTGTTTATATGCTCCGGGAATGGAAAGTACAACCAAGGAGAAAAAAAGGAGAGACTATTTTTATAACTAGGTTTTCCACACCAATAACCAATGTTCAATGGATGCAAAATTTTGAAAACATCATCTTCACCAATAACAATTTGGTGAAGATGGCTGAAATGGATATTCGAGACCATATCAATCTGGTAAATATTTTTCAATCAAACTCTCCCACTGAAGAATATGAATATATTTACAACAAGGATAACTATGTTTTATATTTTCAAGACACCTCAGATAAAGATAGCCAAGATAAACAACTAAAATCAATCACCCTCTTAGAAAATACCGGCTTCCTAAACTTTGGGAATTAGCAATTTCCCGTTAATTTCTCCTATCTCACAATAATCCTCCTTGACACCTTTTCGCAAAAAACATACAATAAAAATGGTCATGGGTGGGCCAAAAAAGAGGCTTGACCTCCCGTGCCTCTTCCCTGTGCCGGACTTAACAAGTTTGGTGCAGGGTTTTTTATTTTAAAAACATTTGAATAGGTTATTTATAATTAAATTATAAATCAGACCAAACCAAACCTTAACCACAAAATATAACAAAGTAACCAATCAAGCCAAAATTAAAGTAGTCTGCCTCGTGAAGCTTTTAAGCATAGTAAGAACTGCGCTAACTTTGGCCTAAATTTTTATATTTTTTATATTGAACCAAAGTTACGACGACCGCACCAACTTTGGTTCAGATATATTTTTTATCATTTTGTCACGGTCGTATTATTATGATGAAGTTTTAAACAACACATAATCTTAAACCATAAATCATAAATCTTGAATCATAAATTTTGAATCTTTAATTTTACATCCCTAAACGGGAGTCAATAAATCATAAATAGTAAATCATAAATCGCAAAACAAAAAAGCAGACTAGCTCCAGTCTGCTTTTCAAATCTAAATAAGAAATCAACTATTCCTCCACAACTGCCAATACATCTTCCATTGCATTCATAATTATCAATTCCTTACCATCTTCTTGAATTTTATTTCCGGCATATTGTTTGAAAATTATTTTCACCCCTGGCTTAATTGCCTCATTGATACTTTGACTTTCCCCAATGGCAATCACTGTTCCCTCCTGAGGAGTTTCCTCTGTAGCAGTATCCGGCAAAACAATTCCCGACTCAGTTACTTCTTCCACCTTTATTGGCTCCACTAAAATATTTGCTCCCAATGGTTTTATATTTTTCATTTTTTTAATTTTTAATTATTAATTAGACCTCTCCAGAAACTAGCTTCGTTATGAAATTTGCTAGTTTTAAGTAAAATTTATTGAATAACTTTTGAAAATTTAGCCTTAGCTAAGTTGAAAAAGTTTGAAATAAATTTTACCAAAAGTGGAAAATTGCAGTAGAAGATAGTTTCTGGAGAAGTCTATTAACTCACCCAGGCTTATTTTCCTAGACTCTTTATCTGCCAATCTTTTTGGATGTTATTTTCGAACACATGTTTGACGCCATTACCAATTAACAAAGTGTCAAACATCAGGTAGAAAATAACATCCAAAAAGATTGGCAGAACATTGAAGAAAAAACCCTAGACAAGTTCAACAACTACTATAATTTTATTCTTTTTAGCAATCTTGTCAATAGGGTGCTAATTAGTTGTCAAAAGTTATTTTTTGTAATAAACTTAGGAAAGAGGTTTGCCAAGGTAGCTCTCCCAGCATTCGCGGGGCAAGAGTTGGTTAATTTGCCGAGATAGCTCAGGTGGTAGAGCAACGCACTCGTAACGCGTAGGTCGTCGGTTCGAATCCGATTCTCGGCTCAAGGTGCAACACACTTCTCCCTTCGCCTAATCGGCTATGGAAGATAAACTCCACGCGTAGGTCGTCGGTTCGATTCCGACTAATGGCTTAAGGTACAACGCACTTCCGCCTTCGCTAAATAATTGATTAAGTCTTATGAATAAAATTTTAGCTCGTCTTCGTTATCCAAAATTATTTTTACTATCCCTTTCTATTTTCTTTGGGTTTTTAATATACTTTGATCAAAATAATTTTCATTTTCATGAAATGATTTATCATTTTGGTTATTTCAGTGTCTTTATTGGGGGAATGCTTTTAGCTCACGGTTTCACCATCGGCCCAGGAGTAGCCATTCTTTTAATTATTTCACCAAATTTCCCTCTACTACCATCCGCCCTACTGGCAACGCTTGGGGCCATTATCGGCAATGCCCTGGCCTATAATTTACTACGCATTTCTTATCACCAAGAAATAGAAGAACTATCAAAACTTTCTTTTTTTGTAAATCTACAAAATTGGGCTCAAAAACATACGCCAAAATTTATTAGAAAATACGTTCTACCAATTTTTGCTGGCATTATTTCCGCCACGCCCTTACCGGATGAATTTAGTGTAATTTTAATTCGTGGCTCAGAAGATATTTCCATAACTACTTTTACCATAGTCACCGCCCTAGTCAGTATCTTTGGAACAACTTTTATTTTGCTAATTGGAAAAATGATTTGACCCTTCTTACATTTATTTTACAGAAATCTTAACTCACAAAAAAAACTATTGCTCTTAAAAATTTCCTAGATTACCCCCTACTATAAAGACATGTGCTATAATAATAAAGAAATCTACGAGCGGTGAGTACAAACCCCCCTTATTGCTTTAAGCATCTAATAAAGACTAGCTCACCGCTTGTAAACAAACCCATATGATCAATAACTTGTTATCCCCTAGAGGATCGA
>WGDO01000071.1 GCA_015493225.1 Patescibacteria group bacterium | reverse complement strand
TGTTGAGCAAAGATTCCATCTGTACCAGGAGTTATTTGAGCACATCCTCCTGAACCATCATAGGTTTCTGTCCAGAGTAAAGGTCCTGCTGAACTGGGGATGTCTGTGGAAGCTCCGTTGGTTATATGAGAATAAAGAGAGAATTGAATGGTAGTTGGAGCGGTAATGGGATTTCCTGTATTATCCCTTAATCTTCCTTGATAATTAACAAAGTCTGGTATTTGAGCTTGGGTAAAGTAAGTATAGGATAAAAATGCAAAAATACTAAGAGTTAGAAATACTCCTAGTTTTATAATGTTTCTTATTTTATGTTTTTGTTTTTGCATTATTCGTTTTCTTTTGGAAATAAAACTTAACAAACGCAGTGAGTGATTTGTAAATTTGTAGCAGATTTGTAGATTCGTAGGGTATAAAAAAAGTGATTCTGCGTAAACGCATGAATCACCCTGTAGGTCCCCCTTATTGAACTTACCTATATTATAGCAGAATTTTGGGGAAAAGTCAAGTTTGTGGAGGTTGTTAACAGTTTATAAAGAATAAAGTTATCCACAGTTTTTTTGACTTAAACACTAGAGTTTTTTGGTTATCAACAAGGTGGTTGTGGATAAAAAAAACTACAGGTATAAGACACCTGTAGCTAAAATTTATTAGATTTGTTTTATTACTTTTTTGTTTTCATTTTTCTAGCACTGACTTTTTTAATTATCTTCTTTTTAATTCTTCTATTCCCATTTTTAGCCTTTTTCTTCCTTCTCTTTTTAACACATTCTTTGGGTTTCAATTCACAATATTTTTTCTTAAATTTTCTATATTTTCTATAAACACTAGCCAAAAGCAACAATAAAATAATTATAATCACCCAACACCACCAACTAAACCAACTCCTAGAAATTTTAAACTTGGCCAACTCTTTGGTTTTTACAATGTAATTATCCTCCGACAAGGTAACTGCGGATACTTTGTGAATTCCATTAACAAAAATATTTGCCGTTTCAATTCGCCAATGACCACTATCATCAGCTACACCAGTTACAATAATTGGGTCAGATTCTATCATTAAAGTTATTTGGACATTTGGCAAAGATGTCCCCTCAAAAATAACTTTATCATCACTAACGGTTACCAAAACCTGTTTTTCGCCACCAACAATAGCTGTTGTTAAATTACCAACCACCTGATTGCCAATATGTATATCTACATTATTAATTTCATTTAATTTAATATTATCAAGTTGTGCCTTAGAAATTTTAGTTTTAGCCGGCAACCACTTTGTTATAGTATTATCACCCATTATTTTATTTACAACCGTACATTCTTTATATTTGGTGATAGTTTCTGTTTTATTGTCACAAACCTCACAAGTATCGCAAGTATCACAAGTTTGACAAGGTTGACAAATTGGACAAGAACCATTAACTCCAGAAGCCAACCCAAAAGCAACTTGATTAGCACTATTACTACTCAAATCCCTAGCATTAACAACAATTTCCCAGGCATGATCCAATGCAAAATCACTTGCCGGGTCAACCGTTATAAAATAATCAGCCGGAGTTCCAGAATAAGTAAACTGGTCAGCTCCTCCGGCGGTATAAACCACTCCATTTACCTGAGCCGTAACAGTATTTATATCAACCCCAACTCCACTATCCGTACAATGAAAAGTAATATTATCACCAGTGCCCACGTTTACCACTCCAGGAGTTGGTGTAAAAAATGTACAAATCGGCCCCTGAGTATCAGCCGTCGTAAAAGTATAAATTAAATTTTGATGATTAATAACTGGACAACCATAATCATCAACATTAACTGTAACTGTCACAACTGTATTTTCTGGAAAATCACTAGCCGGATTAACAACTATTGAATAATCATAAACATTCCCATAATCATTAGTACTAATGGGCGTAGCCGTTAATTCAGGACTAGCTGTTGTATAAGTTTGATTTCCCCAGCCAGGGGCTGAAACATTTACTGATAGAGTTGAAATATCTACTCCGGTACCAGGATAACCACCTGGATTAGCTAAGTCTCTTAAATTAAAGGCCACATTTGAAACCGCTGGAATATTAACCGCTCCATTATTTGGATTTTGATTATAGACTTCTACTGGATCATTATCTGGCTCTGTATCAAAACTATAGGTATAATTATTTAAAGTATGCACGGTTGGATTTCCTAAATCAGAAATTGTTGTATCAACTGTATAAGTCTCACAATACCATAAATTATTGCTTGGATTTAAAGTTGTATCACAATAAGGAACACGATTAGCATTTGTAGTATGACAACTATGTGAAATTTGCCCACTAGCAAAAGTATAATTTGTTGTTCCCCAATTAGCGCCAGTCAATGATTGAATAAGTGTAGAAAAATTTATTCCAGCGTCATCATCATTTAAACGATAAAGGATATTGGAAATAACCTGAACTCCAGTCGCACCCGAGGCTGGATTAAGATTATTTAAATAAGGAATATCATTATCATCTGCAAAATGAACTGTATAGCTGTCAGCATGTTGCAAAATATCATTACCAGAACCAGTTTCCGCTAAATTAGTATCCGTTGTATTACCAGGTGTAAATTCAAAATCTAAATCATAATCTCCAGCACCATCCAAAACTGTAAAATAAAAATAAGCAAACCGTCCACTTCCATTATAACTTACGCCTGGGTTATTATAAGCCCCCAAAGTAATTTTATTAGCCGTCACATGATTATTTGGATAATTGTCATATTGATTATCAGGATAAATTGTTGTAGCTGACGTAGAACAATCACTGTTTACAATGTTAATCCGAGTATTGTCATAATTTATTTCTAAATCAGCTCCACCAGTATTATAACCATCCGTATCCAACATCACATCCACCCTCACACATCGTCCATGATAAAATTCATTAGCACCACCTCCTTGCCCCTCCGACACACTAAAATTAAAAGAAGTATCCGCCATAACAACTTGTACTCCCATAAAGAAAACCACACCTACTAAAAAAACTTTTATCAAAAACTTCGTTCTATTTTTCATAAATTTGTTCATTTAAGTATTTAAACATTCATTGAAAATTTTAAATTGAAAATTGAAAATTAAAGCGAAGCGATTCAGTCTCCCACCACCGCATAATTATTCACCGTCTTCGTCATATCCAATGAATTAACCTGTCCATTTTCATCAACGTCTGCCCTTTCATCGGAAACTCCTGCATCATTAATTGCCCAACGCGAAGTAAGATAGGTAACATCCACTGAATTAACTACATTATCCCCATCCGGATAAGAACCATTTACATAAACATCCCCACACAACAATTTCTCTGCACCAGCAAAGGTAAAGTCTATATTATTAGTACCTCCCGTCAAAACAACATTACTAAGTCGCTTTCTTAAATGAGCATATCCTTTCACCGCAATATCATAGGTTCCCGGTGAAGTTCCCGTCAAAACTAACCCTGTGTAATGCCCGTTATTATCTGTATCATAATAAGAATATGAATTAAGGGGAATTGTTCCACCGACCGCATACACATCTATAATAACTCTAGTTCCATCATTTCCAGTTGCCGGAATTCTTTTTTCTGGAATTACTGTAAAATCAATAGTAACATCGCTGTCATTTGGATATAAATGACCATGACGAATATTATAATTAGGACTAGTGGATACATCCACAGTCACATCACCAATTTGTTGCCGATCCAAATTAAAACCAGCCGAATTACTCGGTGTTCCTCCAGCATTACCAGTATTCAACGGGTCAATTTGATAATTAGCCGAAGAAATGGCCCATACCATCATCGGCATAACCACAAATATTCCCAGAATTATAATTATCTTTTTAATCATTTATTTAAACATAATTTCCTTCATTATAACACAAAAATTAATTTTTACGAAATAACAATAGAGCTCTTTGCATATAATCCCTCTTTACTTTTAAACAAAAACAGGTTACACTAAATAACCAAAGAAATTTAAATAATTGGAAACAATCTTATTACAAATAAAATAACAAAATGAAACTATCAATAATCATTGTCAACTACCAAAGCAAGGAACATTTATTATACTGTCTAGCTAGTATCAACCGCTTTTTATATCGAAACGATAAACTTAAAAATAATTTTGAGATTATTTTAGTCAACAATGACAAACAATCTCTAAATGACATCCCGGAATATCCATTCCTCAATCCAAAAATTATTGAAGTTGGTAAAAATGTTGGCTTCGGAACTGGTGCCAACCTAGGCGCCATTATGGCTCAAGGTGAATATCTACTCTTTCTCAATCCCGATACTCTATTTTCAGACAACTCTTTAAACCAAGCGCTTAATTATCTAAAAAAACATTCTCAAGTCGGGGCTCTAGGCTTAAGTATTATTAACAAAACCCGTCATCAACCAGAAAATTGGAGTTGTGGTAAAAAAACCACTTGGGGAAGCATCCTTTTTCGTAACACCATCAACAAACCATGGAATAAAAAAACTCCTCAAAAAGTGGAATGGTCTTCCGGTGCTGGACTCATTGTTCGCAAAAAAGCCTTTCGTCAAGTAAAAGGTTTTGCCAAAGAATTTTTTATGTATTTTGAAGACCAAGATCTTTGCCTGCGTCTAGCCAAGGAAAATTACCAAATAATTCACTATCCTCAAGCCAAAATTTTACATTTAAACGGAAAAAGTTGGCGCAATAAACAAGAACAAAAAAAATACTACCGCCAATCACAACTTATCTTTTTCAAAAAACATAATAGTAAGGTTGGGTATTATATCTTGAAAGCAATATATTCCATCCTGCCAAATCCCAAACCCTAATTCCTAAATCCTAAACAAATTCAAATGACAAAAAAAATAAATTCTAAAACAATATATGATCTAGAAGACCGAACTTACCTTTTTGCTAAAAATTGTAGAAATTTTACTAAAAAATTACCACGAACCATCAGCAATATTGAGTATGTTAAACAACTAATTAGGTCATCTGGTTCTCAAGCAGCTAATTACATTGAAGCAAATGAAGCGATTAGTAAAAAAGATTTTATTTTTAGAATTAAGATTTGTCGTAAAGAAGTAAAGGAAAGTAAATTGTGGTTGCGCCTTTGTGAAGCAAATTCTGACATAATAAATTTGCAAGAAAAACTATTAAAAGAGTCCGTAGAGCTAACAAAAATCTTTGGAGCAATTTTAGAAAAAAGTAAATAATCATCAAAACATAAATTTTAAATTATAACTAACTTCAAACAAATAAAATTACAAGCCCTAAGATAATTTATAAACAGTTTGATTTAAGACATTTGAATTTTGAATTTTGATATTGTTTAGGATTTAGATATTAGAACTTAGGATTTCAACTCTATAATTCAATTCCACAAAGCTTACAAATATTCACTTTAATCCCATGCTCCCACTCCTCCCCCTCATCCTCACTTTCTCCTTCGCACTCAGTCCAACCCCGACTGTTGATTTAAATATTCTCAAGTTATTTATTCCATTTCTTTTTATTATTTGGCTTGGCAAATCTTTGTTGCAAAAAAAAATAGTCCTAGATACTCGTCCTCGTTTCTGGCTATTAATTACATTCCTAGCCATCACTTTTCTATCAATTATTTGGTCTCCAGCTCAAACTCCAGCCTTTCGAAAACTGCTATTTTTTGCCTCAACCACTCCTCTTTATTTTGTTTTTTATCAAACCCAACAAAATAAAAAATTTCTCCTTCGTTTTTTAAAAATTTTAATTATTAATACTTTTTTTGCCTCTCTGTTAGCACTTATTCCCTTTGTTTTACAGTTTGTTGTCGGACTAAACCCAGTTTTAAACTTTCTCCGCCAATCCATTTCTCCTTTTTTCCTTGGACACTCTCTAGCAAATTTAGTTAACCAATATTCCAGTTGGCTAGTAAATATCTCCGGACATACTATTTTAAGAACATTCGGCACCTTCCCCGATCCGCATCTCTTTTCTTTGTATTTAGCAATGATTTTACCCTTAACTTTATATTTTTATCAAAATACTAAACAAAAAAAATACTTATTTTATTTTTCAACAATTTTACTAACAGTTTTATTTAGTTTTTCCCGGGGGGCTTATCTAAGTTTAATTATTGGCGGCCTTTTTTTATTTTTCACCAACCGCCCTTTTAATCTCTTGCGAAAACATCTTTTATTTGTCTATTCACTTTTTGTCATTCTTTTATTCTTGGTAGTCATCCCAAATCCACTTACTAATCGTCTTTCCTCCTCCTTTAATATTCAAGAGGGGTCTAACAATGGTCGACTAGAAATGTGGTTAGTAGCCCTAAACACTATTAAAAAACACCCACTAGTCGGCGTTGGTCTAGCCGGCTTTGCCGATCAATTAAATAGCTCTCTCGGTATTCGTAATCCCATCTACGCTCACAATCTTCTTCTTGATTTCGGAGCCGAAACGGGAATTTTTAACATGTTCGTTCTTTTACTGCTCATCACTTCCCCAATTGTTTTTTATTTAACGAACCAATTTCTTGTCCCTGTTTTCATAAATCAGGCGGAGATTTATAAATCCACCCCCAACCCCTCCTTTTATAAAGGAGGGGGGACTAAGGCAACCTTAAAAAATCAAATCTCAAACATAAATACTGTATCTACCAAATTAATTATCAACCCAAAAACAACAATCGATCAAACGCTCTCTAAGTATCTCGCCACCAGCTTCCTTATTTTTTTCATTCATTCCCTATTTGAAACACCCTTCTTTTCAATCCACGTCTTCCCCCTATTCCTAATCCTCCTCGCCATCAACCCAACCATCTCTTCCCATTCTCAAGAATAAATATTATACTTGAGATAGAACCTCCTTAGTTTCCCTTCTTTGTAAAGGAGGGGTTAGGGGTGGATTTTAATTAATTTTAAATTTTCAATTTGAAATTTGAAGTGAATTTTTAATGATTTAATTTGAAAACTACATTATTCATCCCTTATTCGTTATTTATTATTTGAAGAACTTTAATATTTAAAATTTATTTCAAATTTCAAATCCTAAAAATCTCTCCTCAATCCCCCCCTTATAAAGAGTGGGAGCTAAAAAACTAGCTAAAATTTAAGACTAACAAAATGCCTTACCTCCTCCCCCTCCTCACCATCTTCCTCCTTCCAATTTATCTCCTAAAGATTCATCTCACTCCATCAGTCTCCATCAATCTCCTGGAGCTTCTTTTGATTTATACACTAATAATAATCTACCGAACCATTTTTAAGCAATTTTCGTTTCGAAAAATTATAGCCTGGTCATTTTCCAAGCAAAACAAAAAAATATTTTTACCAATCCTTTTAGTTGTGGCAGGATTTACTTTAAGTTATCTTCATCACCAACAACTAACTCATTGGGAAAATTGGACTGATGGACTGGGAAAATTATTAGACCTTATAATTTTACCCACCCTCTTTGGGTTTGCCATTCACTTACTGGCAATTGTAAACATCAAGGGATTTTTTTTGAAAAGCAAGCTAGATTCTCCATTTTTAAAATTACTTCAATTTTTTCCACCAGGAATGACTTTAAATGTTGTCTATTATTTTTCCTCTGCCCTCATTGCTTTTTTAGGAATTATTTTTCTTTTAACTGGACATCTCACCTTTGACCACCGTCTTAAAATATTTTTCCAATCTCCAAACCAACTATCTATGTTTTTATCTCCAGCCCTAATAATCGGCTTCTCTTTTATCTTTTCCCAATTCAACCGCTCTGCCAAAGAGTCTTTCCAAAAATTCTGGCTATTATATATTTCCATTTTTCTTATTCTATTAAACATTTTTTTTACTAAGTCTCTCGGATCCTGGCTAGCCCTAAGTTTCATCGCTCTTTTATTATTTTCCTATTATAATGTCGTTAAAAATTCCTTGCTCAAAAAAATTATCCAAACCCTTCAAAAATACTCTTTAAAAATAATTGCCCTCATCATTATTATTAGCACCATAGCAATTTTTAACATTAATCAAATTATTGCCTTCACCAATTATCATCCTCACACTCCTCCAACCTCAACGGACTCCCGACTAGCAATTTATCAAGTAACCCACAAAATAATTTCTCAAAATTGGTTTTGGGGAATTGGACCAGGCAACTTTCAAAATGAGTATTTAAATCAACAAAAGAACTTTCCTACCTATCCTCAATGGGCTGTTCCCCACGCCCATAATAATCTTTTACATTTCTGGGCCGAAGGAGGAATTTTAGCTTTTATTGGACTAATTTTTATATATATTAACACTCTCAAGGTTGATAATAATCGTCGCATTACTTTAACTAACCAACCATTTAATAAAACTCCATCCAAAAACAATAAAAATAATTCCAAACAAAAAAAGGGCCTGCCTCAACTACCCTTTCCTCAACTTACTTTACTTTATTTTATCCTACACGGCCTTATTGACACTACTATTTGGACAATGCCCACCGCCATCTTTTTCTGGTTTACCGTCATCTACTACCTCACTAACCAGCCGGATTTGTCAGATTAATTTCTTACGGGATTGTTTCCTAGCTTCCCCCCTTTTACAAAAAGGAGATTTCCGTAGCTTCCCCCGACGCTTGTCCCGCGAAACCTTGGTGAAGTGGGATAAAGGGGGGGATTGAGGGGGGGGTTAAGTAATTATACAAACATATTTATCCCCCATTTAGAGACAACAAACATAGCGAACGCAGTGAGTAATTCGTATATTTGTAGCTGATTTGTACTTTCGTAGGGACCGCAACAATTGAAAATTTTAAATTGAAAATTAGAATTGAAATCCACCCCTAACCACTCCTTTATCCCACTTCGCTTTCAGCTACGTAGGACAAGCGCCGGAGAAGAACTAATGAGCTACGCTCCTATCTAAGTTTAATCCTCCACAAACTCCCATCTCTCCTTGCCTTAAAAAACAAAAAGTTTTCCTCTGGGTCTAAAATCAAATTCTTCGCATCAATCGCTGTCGGAATTTCCTCAAGCTCCAACAGTCTAGTTTTTTTACCAGTCTCTGTATTTATTTTCCAAAAAGTATCTGCCGAATTAAAGATTTGCTCCTGCCAACCATTTGGTAACATTACATCCAAGGGAGCTCCATTAACCATTGCACAATAAACATCAATATTATTTTTAGCCCAAACACATTTTTTAACTGTGGTAGCAAAACTCAATCCTTTCATCTGTCCACCATTTTTATTCATTATACCCAAAACCAACTGATTTCCCGATTCTTCTTTGGAAAATGAAGTTAAAATTTTATCTCCCATCGGCGACCATAAATAATCCTGTCCGAAATTACCACCATATTCTTTGGGGTTTTTACCATCTAAATCATAACAAAATAATTTTCCCTTAATCCGCGCATCCGGAAAAGGATAATAACAAACTCGGTCACTCAATGGCTGTAATTGTAAATCAACCTTCCGATAAGGCAAATTATCCACCACCAATTGACTATTTTCCCCGTTAATATCCGCTATTCTAATTTTCCTTTTGTGAGTTTTGGAATTATAATATTTATAAATTACCTTGTCTCCAGACTTATTCCAAATAGCCGTATCTATGGTATCTCGAAATCTATGGGTTAAATTGCTATTCAAATCATAAGTATAATATTCTCCTGTATCATTAACTATGGCCTTATCAGAGGAACTGCTCCATAGAAATTTTCGCACCTCACCAAAAGGATAAGTTCCCAAAGAATTTTTCTTACCACTGTATGGATCAATAGTCAAAATCTTCTGTTGCTCATAAAACATTGCCAAATTCGTTCCCTTTTTGATACTCAAACCAAATATTTTACCGGGAGTCAACTTGGCAATTTTTTTATTTATATTCCCATTAACATTACCCTGTCCTCCCTGTCCGCCATTCTTATCGACAACAGTCTTACTGCCTTCTTTTGGCTTTTTGTCTTTATTATTATTCTTAACATTCTCCACCTTGCCTTTACTCCCTAAACTACTTTTATTTTTTCCACCCAAAAACATCACTGCCAACATCACCACTGCCAAAATAAAGACTCCCACCAAGCCCGCAATTAACATCTTTTGTTTTGTAAAATTAATCTCACGCATAAAATTTAAAAGCCACTAAAAAATAATATCATTTGGAACAACAAACAGAATTGGCACATTGCTTACCGGTATCTAATCGATGATGCTCACTATCACAATCAGAATTCTCATTGGAGCAAGTTCCCATAAATCCATTTCCCGTCGATGTCGTTGGACCACAATCATCTCCCGGTTGAGCCAATTGATCCTTATTACATTGACCGGGCACATTAAGCAAGCAAATATCTTTTTTATAAACACACTGTCCATCAACACAAAATTTATCCCCACTACATATTCCGCTTTCTTCGGCTACCGCCCTGGAATGACAAACTTCGTCCGGCTCGCCATCACCAACCCATTGCGTAATCTCAAAATTTGTAATGTTTAACCCTCCGCTAACCAAATCTGGATTAATTACAAACAAAATCAACCAAGCCAACAAAGCCATTACTAATCCCAGAATTGCACTGGTAATAATTTCCTTAGCATTGGCCAATTTAGCCGCATTTCCCGCCGAAGTAACAATATACATAAAAGCTCCAACCGCAATCATTACCACCGCCAACAAAGCCACAATCGCTATCCCAAATTTATATATTGCCTCCAGATAACCCTGCAGACTAGTTATATTGTCCTGTCCCGGAATTTTCTCATGCAAAGTATAAGCCGCCAAACTAATTTTCCCCACGCCCAAAACAACAAATCCCGTAATCAGACCAATTAAGTGGTTTTTAAATTTTGTTTTCTCTAGAAACATACCTTATGAAAATTTTAAGTTTTAAATTTTAAGTTTTAAATGAATTCCAAATTTCTAATTTTAAATTCTCCCAAACCAATAATAAATTATCCACCAGCACTGCTCTTATTTTAATTATTTTAAATTTAAACATTTAAAATTGAATTAAAATTTAAAATTTAAAATTTAAAATTGTACCGTACCTCACATTAATATAACTTCACATCAAAAATAAATCTGATTCACAATCATCAACTTCATCTTCTGTCCCCAAGGTACACCACCCCAAAACTAACCCCCATCACCAACACAATACTAACCGCCAATCGCAAAATAAATACTAAATACTCCGGAGCATTTTGAATAGTAGACGCAAAAAATTTATTACTCACTTTACGCCAACCAGTTAACTGAACTGGCTGAACATTACTACCAGTTATTTTATTATAATTTTGAGCTGAAATTACCTTAATCTTAAAATTCTGTATATCCACTAATTCGTTTGGAGCAGATATTCCAAAAGTTTGCTTTAACGATTTTTTATAATCATCACTTAAAATCTTTAGCGTCTCTATTCTTGCTGGATATATTGCATCCGGCTTATCAACAAACCCAACATTATTAAATCCCAAATCACCACCACTGCTTTGCACTCCCCCCTTTAATTTTCCATTAACATGCAAAGACATAGTAAAAACGCCAGCAAAAGAAGAAGCGTCTTCAGTATTATTATTTCCACTATTCCCAGAGCTATTGATCTCGTCTGCCATGTATGTTGGTATTACTCCCACTGGCATATCTATGCTTAAAGTCTGATTTTCTTTTGGCAATACATAGGGAGTTCCTTGCCATGAAGATAATACCCACCACAAAGGTTCTTTTCCAAGCATGGACAGTTTTCCGTTGATGTTTCTTGCCAATTGCATTTTACCTGCCTGTAAAACACCGCTCAAATTAAATAATTGTGCCATCGGACTATGTATACTAAAAACCCTTTCTTCTATCATATTATTATCCTCCCATTGTCCTTCTTGACTTGTCTGTTCAGCTGTAACCGTAATTCTACCTAAAGAATTTTCCGTTCCCAAAACTGGAAAAAATACCATGGAAGAATTAACCTCTGTGTTTACTGTTTGATTTAATGACGGTTGAACATTTTGTCCATTAACCTTCCAGGATACAGCTCCACCAACTCCTTCAACTTCTGCCATTATAACTTGATAAGGATAAACTGGACATATTTTTTTATATAACCCCTCTGTACATATCTCCTTTCCCTTTATCCACCCTCCACCAGCCGTTGGATCAGCTTGATATAATTTAATTTTCAAATCATGTTTCGTCACCTCTAATAATTTACTAGCCACCTGAGCATACTTATTTGGAAATTGATCCGGTGTGCCATAATGATCCTTCTTTTCATCAGAAAAAATTTGTTTTTCATAGTCACCATTGATCCCCGGGGAACTCATCACTGAATTTTGATGACGTTTTACAACTACCCCAATTTTCAACAATGATCTATTTCCCGTAAAAATCCCCGTCGTCGGAAAAAAACCAATATCCCGAACCCCTAAGCCCTCTTTATGGCTCTTAAATTTTACTCTATCTGTCACTTCTTCGCAAGAATTGATATCTTCTGGATTACATTTCCAAACACTCCATTTATAATACAAATAATCAGGATTAACATTATCATCACTAACCACATCAGCACTGGCAAAAATCATATCCGTAGAATCGCTATATTCATTTTCATTCCCTTCGTCAGGTTCACTAAATTGCGGATTTTTCGGCGACACATTCACCGATACTTCAAATAATTTTTTACCCTGTTCCGCCGGATCATACAACTTTAAATATTGAAACCCATAATCATCTTCTCCATCACACCAATCATTTTCCGCCTCATCCACATTACTCTCACCACAAATACCGGGTGCCGCCCACATAATTTTATAATAACCCGTCATATTTCCAAAAGCATCTTCATCATTCTCGTCCTGTAGTTGATGCTCCCATAAATCCTTCATACAATCCGCATAACCACTTATCCCTTCCGTGTCTATTTTGCTTTCACAATCCGCTCGACCATTACTATACCATTCCTCTGGTGAAGCCACTGGAGAAAGATCCGCATCTTCATCCTCTCCCTCCCAATGCTTGTTTTTATATCTCAATCTATCGGTTGCCCCCTCATTAATCGGAATATTTGATGTTCCCTCTACTGCCACCGATACTTTATCTCCTTTTTGATAAATCCAAGTAAATTCATCCTGCCCCAATCCGGCCAAATCTGCCTCATCCATCACTCCATCTCCATCCGTATCCGGATCTTCCGGATTTGTTCCCCACTCCTCTTCTTCACTTTTCTGAAAATCTCTATCACCAATACCATCTCCAAATGCATGCTGACATTTAATAATCAAATCTCGTCCGGAATAATTATCAGCTACCCCGTTTTGTGCTCCAAAATTATGTCTGTAACATCTGGTAATAAAATCGGAATTAACTACCCCTCGTCCCCGTAATGCTGAATTGTAACCTCTATCATTCATCATTTCTTCAAATTCATCTAACTTGGAAAACAATAATTCCCCTTCATCATCAAAACATCCCCTGGACACCTCACCACCCATCATATTCATATTATGTAAACACTCACATTCTTCACAATCTTCATCAGCTGCACTTCCCGTTTTCTTTCCCACCCCATCATCACCACCAAAAGAAGCATTGTACGCATCTCTGTTTTTATCATCATCTTTCGGCTCTCCAAATAAATCCTTATCATAATTGCCCGCCGCTACCAATCTCATTGCTTCTTTCTTGCCGGCTTCAACATCGGGAGTTTCATCACCACTTACAACATTATGAACAATATACCAAGTATAATATAATTTATTTTTATCATTTCTAAAGCCCCTCGGTACAGCAAAAGCGGTTACCTTCTCACCAACTTTTGGATTGGTGGGAGCAAAAACAATATCCACTGTTGGCGCTTCTTGTTTCCTCTGCATTCGCCTAAAAAAATCTTTATCAATCCCCAATTCACTTTCCGTATGTTTCATTAAATAACGATAGATATCATAAGTCAAACCGGAACCGGGCGTTGCCAACTGATAAACAGGAGCCATCACCTCACCCAATAATTTGGTAACCGCATCATCATAAACCGGTACCGGATCAGCCAAAGCCACCATAACATTAAAGGGAAAAACCAAAGCCAAAACAATCGCCAAAATCGCCAACTTTTTAAATATTTTCCCAATAAATTTTATATTTCCTTTTAACATTTTGTTTTTACTGTTTACCAATCCCAAATTTACAATATTTACTTGTCTCCCGTTTAGGGATGACAAACACTTTGACCTACCCCCCCCAGCGTAAAGAGGGTCAAATTTTCTTCCATAGCCCCCCCCCCTTTCCTAAAGGGGGGATTGAGGGGGGATTTCCTTGGCCTTCCCCCGACGCTTGTCCCGCGAAACCTTGGTGAAGTGGGATAAAGGGGGATTGAGGGGGGGGATTTAAATCCACCCCTAACCCCTCCTTTACCAAAGGAGGGGAAACAAGGAATCCTAAACCCTCCTTTATCCCACTACGCCATCCCGCTACGCTAAAGCTACGAGTGACAAGAAGCTACGAGGAACAAGAGGCTACGAGGAATAAGCGCCGAAGGGGAACTAAAAACCTATCATCTACTATCTACTATCTACTATCTACTGTCTACCATCTACCTACTAACCATTCATTAACTTCATCCCCGCTCTCCACACAAAAAATCCCGCCATCGCAAAACTAAAACCCGCCAAAATCTGCTTCCATAAAATATTTTTATCTTCCAATTGTTCACCCTGACTAACCACACTGGTACTTAAAGCGGAATTCGCCGAATCATTATTTGTAATATTGTTGCTTAAACTGTTATTTCCGCCTGTGACTTGCTGATGATTATCTCTTTCCGAACTATTTGTATCATGATTGGTTACATTATTATCTAAAATATTCTGCCCGCCGGATTGATTGTTGCCAGAATGGTTACTGTTTCCGGAATTATTCTCGTCACTACTTCTATTACCAGACGAATTATGAGTCACCTGACCGGATGAATTATTTGAAGTTGAATGACCGATCGAAGAATGGGAAGAGTGAGATGAACTATTATTAGCAGAAGAACCGGACGATGAACTGGATGATGAACCATGAGATGAATGGGAAGATGAAGATGAATCGGTTGAGCTAGAACCACCAACTCCGCCTCCACCACCGGACGAACTCGCACCCATCGCTCCCGGACAATTGTCCGAACCATAAAAATCTATGACCTTGCCTTCATGAATTTTAACACAAGCACCATGTACTCGTATTTCACAATCCTCCATATTTTCAGTGTGCATACCCAATATCCATTCTCCCTGAATTAACGGTTCACAATCATAAGGTTTTGTCGAACTGTTCTTAATATATTCCCCTTCCGTACCTAAATCGCCACCATGCGGATCTCCAACCCTAATATAAGTATTATTTGTACAATCACACTCAATCAATTCTTCCACCACCCCGCCAAACTGTGGTTCCGCCCAAACAACCTGAAGTCCGCCAAACCAAAACCAACCAACTGCCACTAATAATACTACTAATAATTTATTTATCTTAAACACAACCATTGTCAATTTTAATTTGTAAATTTTAAATTTTAATTCAATGATGAATTTTTAATGTTTCAATTTAAAAACACTTAATTTAATGAACAGATTTTCTTTTCTACGTTATTCAAAAATTTAAAATTTAAGCACTTAAAATTGAATTAAAATTTAAAACTTAAAATTTAAAATTCATGAACTGTCTAAATTAGATAAATCAGCCTAAAACCAACAACTTAAAATTCAAGAGAATTTTTCTTATATCCTCCTCCCCAATTCCACCAGCACCCACAAACCTAACAACACCATTCCCCACCAATAAATAAAAAACGAAAAAATCACCGAACGTAACTTAACAACTATCCAACCAAGCAATAAACCAAAAACAAACAGTCCTAAATATTTTTGCCAACCAAACAACACTTCCAATAAAATAGAATTAAAAATTGCAAACAACAAGGCCACCACAATCACCGAAAAAATATTATTAAAATTTTTCCGAAAAATATTTAATAAAAATCCTCTGAAAAAAAACTCCTGGGCGAACAAGCCAATTGGTAAAATAAGCAAATTTTTTCCAGCCAACATCAATATACTTTTATTCCACCAAATCATTTTTTTAGCCGTTTCACTTCCTCCCCATTGTAACATAAATAACCAAATTAATAAACCACTAATAAATACAATAATTGCTACAAAAAATAGTTGTTTTTTAAATAATTTTACCGGTAAATTAAAATCTTCCGTTTTTTCCCCAAACCCTTTTTTTATTAAAATCATCGGCAAAACCAAAAAGAAAATAAGGGCATATAACAATTGTGCCAATTCTAAAGATATCGGATTATTTTTAAACAAAAACCAACCAACCACTAAAATCAAAACGTAATAAACAATCCCCACTATTAGCTTTTTTCTATTATTATTCATTGTTAATACTCTTAAATTTTAATTTGTAATTTGTAAATTTTAATTCAAATCTAATTGTGTAAATTTTTAAATGAATAATTAACAATCGGTAATTTGCAGTTTGTTTTAATTCAATTTTAAAATTAGGTTATTTAAAATTGAATTAAAATTTACAAATTACAAATTAAAATTATCTATTATCTACCAATTCTAAACAGGAAGTTTAGATTCCTAATTCTTAATTCCTAATTCTTAATTATTAAGATCTTCCACCGCCCTCGAATACAAAACCAACCAATAATTTATCAAAAAAGCTCCAATAAATCCAGGCAAAATAGCAATTCCCGGCAATAACTCCAAAAAACTAAAACCAAACTGGGCTACCACTTTTATAAATTGTCTATCAGCCAAGGTTCGTTTATAATGTCCAACTAACAAATATAGAGGAACAATCACCGCATTAGCAAAAGCCACTAACCATAGATTTCCAGCTTCACCAGCAATATCAACTCCTGGTATCCAAGATACCGCTCCAGATAAACCACCAGTAACAACAGAGATTAAATCAAATATTACACTAAATATAAAAATAACAAAATAAACTCCATCACCGTCTCCACCCATATATTTTGTCAAAGTCCAAGGCTTTACCAATGGTTTTATATAGGCCCCAGCATTTTTAGCTCCTTTATAGGCACTTTTTATTTTATTTAACTTACCAGCTTCAACATTCTCTCTAATTCTCTTAATATCTTGCTCGCTTCTATTCTTATTTTTTTCTACATTTTCTTTTCGTCTTTGTTTTTCCTCGTTCATGTTCTCTTGTAATTCCTTCTGCCACTCCGCCTCCTTCTGATAATCATCTTTTATTTGATTATATCTATCTCCCAACATCCTGTTGTTGTTTAAATATTTAACCACTATTTCCAACAATACTTTATTTTTTATTCAGAAACTCTAAAATCAAAACCCTAAATCCCAAACAATACCAAATTTAAAAAATTCCAATTTTCTAAACAAAAATAATCTGTTATCAGTTTTAGATTTTTAAATTCAATCATTTGAA
The DNA here is from genome assembly GCA_015493225.1 of Patescibacteria group bacterium. GTDB lineage: Bacteria > Patescibacteriota > Minisyncoccia > Moranbacterales > DUUL01 > S145-42. The sequence goes on along the minus strand of WGDO01000071.1, from coordinate 4,135 downwards.
TTTGTTTAGGATTTAGAGTTTAGGATTTTTTAACTCCCGTTTAGGAATGTACAATTTGTAATATTTGTATCCAATTTGTCATCCCTAAACAGGAGATAAATATTTTCGTAGGGACCGCAATAATTTAAAATTTTAAATCATAAAACTAAATCCACCCCTAACCCCTCCTTTACAAAGGAGGGGAAAACTTCTATCTCCCATTCTGTCTCCTCTCCTTCCTCTCCAAAACCTCACTCGGCTTTGTCGTCACAATTTTTTCTTCATTATGAGAAGCTACCACTAAAATTGCCGCTCTTTTACTTCCCGCAAAAAATATTCCCTCTCCCACATTACACTCACTCAAAAAATATTTTTCCTGATCCGTTAAATAAAAAGTATCCGATACAATATCAATCGTAGATTGGGATTGTCTCATCAATAACTGAATAGATGAATTGGAAATAATTGCCTTTCCTTTTTTGCTTCCCATAAAATCATTAATATCCTGCGTAATGGTTGTCAAACCACCATAATATTTTCTGATTCGCTTAGCAATGGAAAACATAAAATTAGCCGCCTCCTCATATTCCATCATCACCCAAGCCTCGTCTGCCACAATCATCCTTTTCTTAATTTCACTCCGCACCCTATTCCAAATATAATGCAATACTAAGTACATTGCTATTGGCCTTAATTCATCTTCCAGGTCACGAATATTAAACACCACCAATTGATTATCTAGAGAAATATTTGTTGGTTGATTTATAAATCCTTCAAAAATACCCTCCGTATATTTTTTCAATCTAATAGTCATATCTTCTGCTCCCTTCATGTTTCGCAAAACTTCATATAAATCACTTAGCAATGGCATATTCTTATTTTTCAAATCACCCACTAAAGTATTTTCATTAATATCCATAATACCATAGGTTTCTCTAATGGCCTGTTCCAGAACTGCCTCTTCCTCCGGCATCAATGAACCTAACATAATTTTAAATAGCCCCAATAAGGTGGCAATATTAGAACGTAATAATTCTTTCATTTCCTTTCCTTCCTCCTCTGCTAAATCAAATGGATTTATATGCTGTTTAGAATTTAAAGAAATATTTACAAAAGAACCACCCGTTACTTCTGCCAAATACTCATACTCATTTTCCGGGTCAATCACAATAACATTAGTTCCCAGCATCATTGAACGTAAAATTTCTAACTTCACTGCAAAACTTTTCCCCGCTCCTGACTTAGCAAAAACAACCATATTAGCATTTTCCATTGTAAAACGGTCAAAAAGAACCAGAGAATTATTATGTTGGTTAATTCCATATAAAATTCCTTCATTGGAAGTAATGTCTGCTGAAATAAATGGAAAAACCGTTGACAATGGAGATGTGTTTAGCGGAGTAGTATTATCGATTTTATCCAAACCTAAAGGTATTGTTGAAGTAAAACCTTCTTTCATTCTAAAAATTGCTTTCTTTGTATAAATAGAACGAGCATTTAACAAAGACTCTAAAGAATTAGTTTGCTTTTCCATTTCTTCAATCGTTTGCCCAAAAACTGTAAAATACACTCCCAAATTAAAAAACTTCTCACTTCCCTCCTGAAGTTGATTTCTTAAATTTTCAATATTACTATAGGCCATTTCCAAAACTGGGTCTCTTACCAATCCCTTCTCGGCCTGAATATGCATTTCCGACTGAACCTGGATTGTTTTTTTACGTAATTTTTTCAAAATATAATTTGTTTCCACTGGATGAACAAAGATGGCAATATCCATTGGAATATCCATTCCAATTATTCTATTTAACCAACCCATTGATAAACTGTTTGGATAAGCTACCACAAAAATTGTTCGCGCATAAATACTGCCAATTTGCAAATAAGAGCTGGATACTCCCATTGCCGACGGAGCGATTAAATCCAAAACTCTTACCAATCCTTTACTATAAATCTCCTCTTCTCTCAGTATATCTCGGTCTTCACCAATATCACCCTGCACACCATTCTCCTGTTCGACCACACTCAAATCATCTTTTTTAATTTTTTTAAAATTTAATTTTTCAAAAATATTTCCCATAAAAAATTATTTAAATATTTTGATTGTACCACACAGTTCACAAATATCTGCGTACTGAATGTTAAATCTTTATTAATTTACAATCGATGATAACTAATTTTAATTTGTAATTTGTAAATTTTAATTCAAATCTAATTATTCAAATTCTAATTTTTCCAAACAAATGCTAAAATATTTATTTCGACACTATCTTTGTTTTAGTTATTTAAAATTAATCATTTAAAATTGAATTAAAATTTACAAATTACAAATTAAAATTAACCTACACTCTTTCCAAATTCAACTCCCCCTCCGGTGCCAACGAAACATGATCAAATTCCGACGGATTATAATAATTATAATATAACTCAATTAACTCCTGCGTTGACAATGGAGCAACTTTCAATCCCATTCCTCCTAATAGATCACGTACTTCTCCCACCCTTTGGAATAACTGATTTTTACTGGTTTCAAATAATTCTCTCTTCTGAAAAATAGCCTTTCTTGGATTTAAAGAAGATGATAATTTTTGCAAAAATCCACCCTTTTCTGCCGCTACCACATAAAACGGAACCACAATATAGAAAAATTTACTAGTCACCTCTGCTTCATTTATTAATCCACTCACAAAATCAACATAATCTAAAATTTGATTTTTTAATAATGAGTTTTTTTCTGTATAACTTTTATCCTGCAATAATTTTAAATAAGGTTTAATATCATATCGTCTAGAACTAACTACTATTTGCACAGAAAAATCTATTGAATTTAAAAATCTCTGGAAAGCATAAATAATTGCTTCCTGTTCATTGGTAGACTTCAAATCAAAATTCACCGAAGATACTGCCAACACCGATCGCAAAGAACCATCCTGTAACACCACCACACTATCTTTTATTTCCGCAATTTTCAAATATTTCTGCATTTGTCCATCGCTTCCATCTTGATTTTTATTTTGTTGTTTATTTTTTCCAAACACCTTGATTAATTTTAAGTTTTAAATTTTAAGTTTTCCAGCCATAGGCTGATCACCAATTCAATTTAGTATAACATTATTTTCCTATGTCGACATTTTATTGGAAATCTGGTCATCCGGTTAGGGTGAAAATAAATTTTTAATTTTGAATTTTGAGTTTTTTAACTCCCGATTAGGGATGTTAATATTGTTTAGGATTTAGGATTTATGACTTATAATTCCCAGTTAAGGATGTTAAAATTCACGATTCGTACATTCGTATATTTGTAGTTGATTTGTAGATTTGTAGGCGCTAAAGATCGCTCTTCTCATCCAAAATTCTCGCCAAACTCCCCACCTCTCTTATTCCCCTCCGTTTAGTCTTCATTGTTCTTTCTAATTTCTCTTCACTGGTATCTATTTCTCTTTTTCCATATTTATCATCCAAAGTAATATCTTCTACTCCCTTTGTCCAAGTCAATTTTTTAGGTCTTACTAAATGCTTAAAACCATCCACTAGAAAAGTAATCAATGACAATCCAGCTGGTCGATAAAAAGCTAATGCTGACGCTGCCGCTATTACAATTGGAAACATTACCCAAAAAACCCATTTTTCAAAAATAGTCCACAGCGCAAATAAAATAACTCCACCCAAGGCAAACCAACCAAGCTGTTTCAACGTCAACCGAAACGCCAGCTTATCTTCCAAATCTACATATTGTGGAACTTGAAAATTCATAACTTTTTACTATTTATAGTCAATACTTTATATAAAACTATCAAATTTAAACTTTTTAAATTTATTCACCATACAAAGAGGAAGTTATCCCTTAGCTTCCCCCCTTTGTAAAGGGGGGATTGTTTTCTAGCTTCCCCCCTTTGTAAAGGGGGGATTGAGGGGGAATTTAAAATAATTAACCTAAAAAACCCCGAAGCCTGAACAAGTTCTTTTTAAACTTTCTATCGAAAGTTAAAAAAAACTTGTCCAACCTTCCGCCCCCTACTATAAAGACATGTGCTATAATAATAAAGAAATCTACGAGCGGTGAGTACAAACCCCCCTTATTGCTTTAAGCATCTAATAAAGACTAGCTCACCGCTTGTAAACAAACCCATATGATCAATAACTTGTTATCCCCTAGAGG
>WGDO01000070.1 GCA_015493225.1 Patescibacteria group bacterium | reverse complement strand
TTTCTTATTCCAGTATTCTTTTTTATATTTTTTGAATAGGTTTACTTGTGTTTTCATAGCTTAGTTTACATTAAAAAGTTAACTATCTATAGTAACCTATTTATGGCCTATGCACTAGGTGCTTGAGTAACATTCTTTTTGGCCTATAACGACCCCTTGCTTTTTTTTGAAAAATAGTTTATGGTTAAGGACTATTAAAATTATGAATTAAATTTTAAAATCTTAATAATGAAAAACATCCTATCAGCGGGAGGGATAGGAGGGAAATTATCTTTTTTGGTAATTGTTTTTTTGCTGATGCTACTGCCAACCATAGTTAGTGGCGACCAAAAGAATATTTTTTTAAACGAGCTTTTTCCCAATCCAATAGGTAGCGACAAAGGAAAAGAATTTGTGGAAATTTATAATAGTGGCGATACGGCCATTAGTTTAGAAAATTGGACAATCAAAAAAACTTCAATCAAGGGAAAAATAAAAGTATATAAATTTAAAACTAGTGATGAAATAAAATCAAAAGAATATTTTGTTATTAAAACCTCTGGCTTAAATAATGACGGAGCAACAGTGGAACTTTTGGATGGCGATGAAAATTTAATTGACAAAGTTAAATATGGTAAAGTCGTAGAAGGGCAAAGTTACAATTTTACAAAGCAAGAAAATGAGTGGTATTGGGCGGAAGTTTCTAAAGGTGAAAAAAATATTTCTCGGAATGGTGGGGAGGGTAGCGAGGGAGATAACGGAGGAGATGATGAAGGGGATGACGGAGAAGGTAATAGCGATGATTTAAGCGGTAAAACTTATCCAAAAATAATAATCAATGAGTTTTTGCCAAATCCATTCGGAGATGAGAAAGAAAAAGAATTTATTGAATTATACAATCCTAACGACAAGGAAGTGAATTTAAAAAGCTGGCAATTAAAGGACGCCAGCAAAACGGGGCATTATAATATTATGAATAATATCATAATACCTCCTAAGGGATTTTGGGTGGTGTATCGGGTGGATTTTAAATTCGCCCTTAATAATTCCGGGTCGGAGAGGGTCAAACTTATTGCTCCCAATGATAAAATTATTGATGAAATAAGCTATGAGGGAAATAAAGAAGATTTTTCTTACAGTTATAATTCCCAAAAACAAAAATGGTTTTGGACTAAATTTTTAACACCCGGTGAGCAAAATAAATTTAATCATCCGCCCGTTTTTCAAATAAATTTACCAACGAAAATTTACCAAGGCGAAAAAAATGAATTTAAAATTTTTAATCTTCAAGATGAAGATAACGATAAAATAAAAATAGCCTGGGATTTTGGCGACCACAAAAAAGTGGTTGGTAAAAATGTTTTTTACATCTATGACAAAATCGGAGATTATACCGTTACGGTTACTGCCGATGATGGAATTGAGCAAGTAAAAAGGCAAAAGAAAATTACAGTTGTTCAAAAGCCTTTGCCAAAAATAAAAATAGTTAGTTTACTTCCTAATCCAGCAGGAGCGGATGCTGGGCGAGAAAAAATTGGATTACAAAATCTGGGCGAAGAACAAATTAATTTAATTGATTATAAAATTGCTACCGGTAGTAGGGAAGACAGAATAGTAAAACACAAAATTTCCCAAAATTTTATCATCCAACCCAGACAAATCAAAACAATTCCAAATCAAGATATTTGTAAATTTGTTTTAACAAACTCAACGGGCATAGTTCGTTTGTTGAGTTCTGATGATAAATTAATAGATGAAGTAAGATATGACAAAAAAAGCATTGCCCCAAATCAAGAATATATTCTAATGGATAATGATGTTTGGCAATGGACAGCTATTGAAAATAATTCCGGCGATAATATCAATCAGAACGATATTAATAATTATTTGCCAACTTTCAAAATCAAAAAACCAAAAAAAGCTTATAAAAATGTCTGGACAAAGTTCGCTTTGAAAAATCTAAAAGATCAAGATGGGGATAAAATAAAAGTAGTCTGGGATTTTGGCGATGGTCATCGTAGTTATTTAAAAAAGACTAAACACAAATATACCAAAACCGGAAAATATACCGTAAAAATAAAAGTAAAAGATGGGCACGGGGTAGTAGAGAAAGAATTTAAGATTAAGGTTAAAAAATATCCCAAATACAAATTGAAAATAGTGGGACTGTTGCCAAATCCGGATGGTCGGGATAGAGGAAGAGAATTCATTACCATTAAAAACGATTCCAAGAAAAAGATAAATTTACGAGACTATAAAATATTTACCGGCAGAAATAAAAAGAAACTGGTGGGGCATCCTTTCTATAAAAGTTTTATTATCAAAGCTGGAGAAATTAAAAAACTTTTTAATGGAAAAATTAATAAATTTAGTTTATTAAATAAGAGCGGATTGGTGGAATTGGTTTATCCCAATGGAAAAGTGGCCAGTAAAATAAAATATAGCAAGAGTAAAATTTTATCAAATGAGGAATATTTTTTTAATGCTGATAAGAAATGGCAATGGAGGGATGAAATTAAAAGTAAATTGACTGCAGATTTAGCAAAGAATATTAATAATTTGAGCAATTTTGACGAAAAAGTGCAAGTTTTGGGAGCAAAAAACGCTAAAAAAGAGCTAGATATTACCCTTAATAAGCAAAAGCAAATGTGCAACACCTTACAACAAATCAAAATTGACAACTGGCGAAATAAAACCACATTTAACAAATATCATCTACCTGTGGATAACTTTTTACCATCTATTGACAAATTCTAGAAAAAATGTATAATAAGACTTCAAGGATAAAAGAAGGGTTTTATCCTTGTATCAATGTAGTACTTTAAAAATTATCCCAAGTCTGGTTAAGGAGGACAGGCGAGATTTTTTTACTATGTTTTTTAATAAAAATATAGTTCCTTGGCCAAGGAAAAACGCTGAGGAAGCCATGGTGGCGACCTCAGCAAACTACAAACTGCCGACGAGAAACCGTCGGCAAAAAGGAGGATGTTATGAAAAAACTCGTTTTGAGCGCCACATTGGCGTTCGCAATTTCGGCGACCAGCATGGTCGCCTCCTCGGCTCTGGCAACCCCGGTTAATGACTATTTTACAGCCAATGCTATTATTTTCCAAAATCAAAGGGAGAATGCAGCATATGAGATAGACATTGGCCTGTATTCCATGGACAATCCGACAGAAAAATTTCAGGTATTCTCATATCTGGATGAACCATCTTTCTTTGCCACGAGGATGGTAACGGCGATGGACTGGTCTCCACTTGCTGATGGATTCGGTTTTTATGCCGATATCCATACTGGTGGGGCAAATGATCCAACTGTGGATTACCATTGGACCACCGATCAGACGCTCAATAGTCTGCCTGATGGAACCTTAGTAGACACGGACATTGAGCACATCGTTGTTTCGGATATATCTCCATTTGGATTGTTTCACGTTTATGTTGATGATCAACTCGGAGGAGGCGACCGTGATTTTAATGATCAGGTGATTGGCGGGTTTTCTTGTAGTATGGAGCCCACCGCCCCCGTCCCCGAACCGGCCACCATGTTTCTTTTCGGCACCGGCCTGGCGGGCCTAGCCGGATTTCGTCGTCGGAAAAGCTAATTAGTTTTTCCTGACGGCGCTCAGCCGGTTGGTTACACACTTTAGTTTGAGGGTAATATCATTTACTCACCAATCAAACATCGTGTCGTAACCAACCGGCTTCTTTTTTTATATAAAAACCCTTTACCCCACTTCGCCTAAATGGCTACAAGAGGCAGGTACAGAGGGTGTGAAAAGTTACACTCAAATATATAGATCATACGAAAAACCCCCGAAGCCTGAACAAATTACTTTTTACTTCGCTGAAGCTACATGAAAAGTAGTTTGTCTAGGCTTTCGCCCCCGGCACATGTCCCTAGTAGCTTTAGCGAAGTGGGAAAAAAGGGGACAACTTAACATCAATGGTTTTTCATATGGTCCAAACATCTTTTCAAAAACAACAAATATGATATAATCAAAGAACAATAAACTAAAAAACAAAAAATGCTAAAAATATTTTTCAGAAAAGGTAAGATTATCGGAATAATTTCGGTGGTCTTTTTATTTGCTTTAAAAGCCCAAGCCAATGTTATAACCGTTGACACTTTAACGGACGGATATGCCAAAGACGGAAAGTGTTCACTAACAGAAGCGGTTTTATCCGCTAATCAAGACGAAGCGGAAGAAGCCTGTGTCGGTGGTGACAGAGCGGATGAAATTGATATATCCGTACCAGGAACGATTAAGCTATACAAAACACTTTATTTGGAATCGGATATTAAAATAAAAGGAAATCCCTCCGGAACAATTTTGGATTTACAGGATGCAGGCAGTGCTATGGTGTTAAAGATGTATAATATTGAAATAGCTAATTTAGAAATCACAGGAAATGATACTGGTAATGAAGTTATAGGTGTTAATGATATCAATCAAGGCGAAGGAGATAAAAAGAAACAGGCTAATATTTTGCTAAAAAAATTGCACATACACAACAATAAGGGAACAGGGATTGTATACACTAAATCAGTGGAGGATCAAAGACCAGTTAAAGTGCAAGTGGAAGATTCGGTTATTGAACATAATGATGGTAAATTTGGCGGAGGAATATATGTGGATGAATGTAGTGAACCGATGTATTTTTCATTATATGTTAATAATTCTATTATCAGAAATAATTCCGGTGGAGATTATGGCGGAGGAATTTATAATAAATGTGGGCATTTGGTAATTAATAATTCTACAATTTCTAGTAACAGGGCTAAGATGGGTGGAGGTATTTTTATTAACGCCGGTAAGGACCTTGGAGAATATGGAGCATATCACACCAGGACAGAAATTTATAATACAACCATTGCCGATAATGAAATTCACAATGTGGCACCAGACGATGAAAAAGATGGGGGAGGGGGAGATGAAAAAGATAAGGGGGACGGAGAAGATGGATATAAAGATGATAAAATGGACAATGGCAAAAGTGAAGAAAGTGAGAAAGACGATGGTTCTCAGGATGATGATAAAAAATACAAAGGTGAATTAAGTTACAACAATCAAAATAAATTTCAACAGACATTAAATTATATTTTTAATATTCCTTCAGTATTGGCGCTAGAAGGAATGGGTGAAGGAGATTTAGAGGGCGCCGGTATTTACATTGGAGTAGATAAGGATGGAGACTGGCAACAGGTTCCAGAGGTGATTATCAAAAACAGTACAATCGCTGACAATATTGGTCAGGGAATTTTTCTTGACAATGGAGATGTTGAAATTAGCAATACTGTTGTTGCTAATAATAAAGACGAAAAAGGTGATGCCGTTGATCAATGTAATTTTTATGTAAAACTAAATAAAAATATTGGAAATGTTGCTTCGGATGGTTCCTGCGGTTTCAAGGAAATGAAAGACGTGAAATTGCAATCATTAAAAGATAATGACGGATTAAAACTTCTTGGACCAACTGATAATTTGGGGCATATTCTAACCATGGAACCAGCAGAAGGCAGTCCTTTAATTGACAAGGCAAATCAATCAGAGTGTTTGGAGACAGATGCTCGTTTAGTTTCTCGACCTCAGGGTTCGGGTTGTGATATTGGTGCCTATGAATTAGGAATAAAAAGTGATACAGAAGATAAAGAAGACGAAAAAAGCAATAAAGACACTGATGGTGATGGAATAACAGATAGTGAAGAAAGTGAGGCCCCAAATGGTGGAGATATAAATAAAGATGGAATACCAGATATTGACCAAGCAAATATTACCGCTTTTGTAAATCCTATCGTTGATAATTATGTTGCTTTGGAATTGAAAGGTGGAGAATGCACTAAGAGCACAAAAGTATCCTATTACCATGAAACAGATTTGCCAACCCAGGATGATAAATATGATTATCCTTTAGGATTGCACGGAGATGACATTGAATGTGGCACCATTGGAGGAACAGCCACGGTGGTATATTATTGGGATAAAAAATATGACACCAGCAAGTGGCGTTATCGAAAATATCTAAAAAATGAAAAAAAATATGTCGATTTTTCAGACCAAGTAACTTATGGAATAGCCCAAGTTGGTGATAAGGAAGTAACCACCGTTACTTTTAATATTACCGATGGCGGTCCCTATGATTCTGATGGGGTAGCCAACGGTGTTATTGTGGACCCCGCCGGACCGGTTATTATCGGAGACGGAGGTTCTTCCATTGGCAATACAATCTGGCTGGATGAAAATGCTAATGGAAAACAAGAAAAAAACGAAAAAGGATTGGAAAATATCAGAGTGAAATTAATTTGGTACGGACCAAATGGAAAATATGATCACGGCAAAAAAGATGATAAAGTTTGGCGAACTGATACTAATCACAATGGGCATTATAAGTTTGAAAACCTTCCCAAAGGAAAGTATAAAGTTATTGTCAAGGATGAAGATGTCAAAGACTATATTCAAACTTACGATGAAAGTGGAGAATTAAACAATCAGGCCACAGTTGAGTTAAAAAGAAATGATAATCATACCAAAGCAGACTTTGGCTATACCACCGAAGAATGGAAGTTGGCCAGGACGGGGGATAATTTTATGGTTTTGTTATTTTTGATGGTATTTTTGCCATTGTTATGTGGTCTTATTTTAATCAGTAGTGGAAAATTTTACAAAAAGGCAGTGTAAATATAATAAAAGTATTTTTAGGAGCGTTTTAAAAAGTTGTGTAATTTTTATTTATATGGTATTCTAAAAATAGAATTTGGAGGGAGTATAGAAATTAATATTCTTTAAGGAGGGTAGGTGTTGTATTCTTAAGATATTGGCAATTAGATGTTGCAAGAATTGTTTTAAGTAATTTGTGTTTTTGATTACTGTGTCAGTTGATTACAGGAAATCTTGAACATTTAGCTTTGTGTAAAAAAACAAAGTTGTAAAATAAAAATAATAATTTAACAACACCATTATGATTATGACAAAATTTTGGGAAACAAGGCTTTTGCGCTTGTTTATTTTGACAGCGTTTTTTAGTTTTGTTTTTCATGCACCCTTTATTGCTCAAGCGGCGCCGCCCGCTCTGACATCATTTACTTCTCCCACCGCTAATGGAACATATGGCATAAACGACACTGTCCAAATTTGCGCTGACTATGACAAAGACTTGCTAAATCTAAGCACAATGAGCGTTACTTTGGATACCGGAGCAACGATTGAACTAAGAGGACCGATAGCCGACAGTGTTGGTGGGACTATGAGTGCAGATGTGAGTCAATTTTCCAATCATGCCGGATTTGTTCAGGGTCACATTAAGGGCGCTCTCAAATTACCGAATGGAAAATATTTAATATGGGGAAGCGCAACTGATATAGATGGAAACGGCAACGCCGATTACATTGCGCGAATAAATGCGGATGGCAGTCTTGACACCAGCTTTGCTCAACTTAATCTAAACAATTCTGTTTTTGCTGTGGGGGTTCAATCCGATGGAAAAATTATTATTGGTGGTTCCTTCACTCAATTCAACGGTGTTAATGAAGGATATGTTCGCCTAGCCAGACTAAATGCCGATGGAACCCTTGATACCAGCTTTGCTCAACACAGTGTTAGCGCTACAGTTGAAGTAATTACAATCCAAGATAATGACAAGATTTTGATTGGTGGAAATTTCAACAATTTTGACGGAGTATCCAACCTGGATCGTATCGCCAGACTCAACGCCGATGGTACGCTTGATACAACTTTTAATCCGGTTTCCTTTAACAACGCCACTCATGCCATTACCGTTCAACCGGACGGAAAAATTCTGGTGGGAGGAGCTTTTCATACTTACAACGGCAACTCCGCTTATGACAGATTGGTTAGACTAAATCCAGACGGAAGTCAAGATATTAACTTTAGCAACAATTTTCCGGCCGACACAGCAGGTGATATTACGGAAATAGAAATACAAAGCGACGGTAAAATCGTGATTGCTGGGGATATCACCGATTTTGATGGACAAGCCAACTTGGATAATATTGCTCGCCTAAATCAAAACGGCTCTCGAGACACCTCTTTTACGGGTACCACTTCAAGTGATATTAATGTTATTTACTTGGAAGATAACGGAAAAATTCTTGTTTCGGAAATTTCCAATCCGCACTTATCTCGTCTAGAATCAGATGGGAGTGTTGACTCAGACTTCATAATGCCCGACTCGCTTGTTGGTAATAAACAAATTTACACCGTTTTCCCTGATGGGGATAAACTTTTTATCGGCGGAAACTTTAACGATCTTGACGGACACACAGATCAGGATAAATTCGGACACATTACCGGTGATAATAATGTTCCCGGTACGGACGCCAATCAAATTTGCGGAGAATATACCGTTGGAGCCGATGAAAATTCGGCAGATTTAACGGTTGCCAACATTAATTCGGAAAATGTTACTGACTTAGAAGGTAATACTCAAACTACTGACACCATACCAGCGGGAAATAACTTAGCAGATAGCAGTGACATTATAATTAACACTATAGTCGCTGCTCCAGGTGGACTTGATACCAATCTATCGCTTTGGTTAAAAGGTGATGGCAATGTCTATACTTCTGGTACAACCCAAGCAATGAATGGGCAAACAATTGATACTTGGGTGGACAGTTCAAACAGTGGGAACAATGCTTTAGAGGATACGGCCAACGAAGCTAGTAGTAAATCTTTATTCACGGTCAACGGAATCAATTTTAATCCAACAGTTGATATGAATGCTAGTGATGACCATTTTAAATTAACACAAAGTGTTTATCCTGGCGGATCACAGAATGCTACCGCATATATGGTTACTCACCCAAGCAATGGGGGTGGAGTTTTTGTCCAAGAGTCAAATAATGGTAATGGCGCTACTCCCATATTTAAAGCAACCGGACATGTTTTACTTTCTCCGGCCAGTCAGATCAATGGACAAGGCAACTCCACCGGTTTACCAAAAATAGATGCCTATCTTCAAACCACATCAAATACGGTTGCTACTTACGGTAACGGCGCTCAAATAAACAGTGCCACTCTTTCCGCTACTCCCCACACTGACTTAACTGGAGACAACTATATCGGCGCAAGGGTGCATGGCAGTCCCTCCAACTATCAAGGTGAGCTTTCCGAGGTGATTGTTTATAATTCCGCACATGATAGCACGGAAAGACAAAAAGTAAGTTCTTATCTTGCACTCAAGTACGGGATCACTCTAGATCCTTCCGTTTCCGCATATATTCTAAGCGACGGAACAAATGTTTGGAGCGACACCTCCTACTGGAATGATGTCTTCGGTTTAGCTAAGGATCTTACCTCCACACTTAATCAAAAAATTTCTCATTCGGTCAATCAGGATGGAATTATCACTTTATCAATGAGTGATGATTTCGTTTTACCTAATAATTCTCATACCGGCATAATACCGGACAAGAAGGCACTGATTGTTGGAAATAATGATGGTCAAGCAACTTGGACAACAACCGATGCGCCGAACGGGTATCAGATTCTAACCAGACAGTGGTTGGCACAAAACAACGGAGTAACCAGTACTTATATTTCGTTTAATGTGGAAAATCAAAATTTTAACGTGCCCGAGACTCTTAAAGGGGATAGTTATTATCTGGTAATAGATACGGCCAGCGATGGCTTTCAAAATGACACACCTCTGATTCTTGTGAACAACTCCGGAAACTTGTGGAGCAGGGTGCAAAATTTGGCAAATGGAGCTCGTTTTACTCTGGCGACGAAACAACTTAATCCGCCAATAGCTCCGGATATGCAAGTGAATTCCGATTCCGGTTTATCAAATACCGATAATATCACCAACAATAATCAGCCGGTTTTTGATGTTCAGTGTACAGCTGCAGGAGATATAATCACTTTGTACTCGGATAATCCCAATCCGAACACCGTAATTGGCACTCATACTTGTTCCGGCGTCGGAATAGAGGGGATGCAACCAAATAATCCTTTGCCGGACGGTAATTATAATATTGATTACTCAATTAAAAAGGCAAATGCCGATGAGAGTCCCCGTTCAGCAAGTTTAGCGGTGGTCATTGATACGACGGATCCTTCGGGCGCCGTTATAACTTCACCTACTGATAATTCCTCAACCGGCGACACCACTCCAACCTTTTCCGGTACCGGAGAGGCCGGTTCTTCAGTGGAGGTTAAAGATGAAAACGGTGATACTGTTTGTTCAACCACTGTTGATGCCGGTGGAAATTGGACTTGTGAAGCAACCAATCAGATTGCGGAGGGCAGTCATACTTTCAGCACCGAAACAACCGATGTAGCCGGTAATGGACCGATAAGTGGGAATTCCATAACAACAAATATTGACACCACTCCTCCCGCCACTCCAACCAACGCTCCCGATATGACTGATTCCACAGATACCGGTAACAACAATCAAGATAACATAACCGGCAACACCAAACCTGATTTTACCGTTTCCTGTGAAAGTAATGGGGACACGGTTACTCTTTA
>WGDO01000069.1 GCA_015493225.1 Patescibacteria group bacterium | reverse complement strand
TTTCTTATTCCAGTATTCTTTTTTATATTTTTTGAATAGGTTTACTTGTGTTTTCATAGCTTAGTTTACATTAAAAAGTTAACTATCTATAGTAACCTATTTATGGCCTATGCACTAGGTGCTTGAGTAACATTCTTTTTGGCCTATAACGGTGTTTTGTGTAATTTGGAATTAGCTGGTATAATAAAAGGGAGATGAATTTTAAATTTTAAGTTTTAAATTTTAAATGAAATTTAAATTTTAAATTTTCAATTTTAAAAATCATAAACCATGAGCTGTAAATTGTGATTTAAATTCGCACTTTAGAACTTAAAGAATTTATTAATAATTAAAATTTATCTGGAGTCAACTATTTTTGGTATTTGTACATTCGTAAATTTGTAGTTGATTCGTAGATTTGTAGTGTCAAAAATGATGAAAATACAAAAAATTAATGCTCGGGAAATTTTAGATTCTCGGGGAAATCCAACCGTGGAAGTGGAGATTTTAGCGGAAGAAAATAAAATCTTTGGAAAAGGTCGAGCTATTAAAGCCTGGTCGGCTGTACCATCTGGTGCTTCCACTGGAGATTTTGAAGCAGTGGAGCTGAGGGATGGAAATAAAAAACGTTTTCAAGGCAAAGGGGTTCTAACAGCCATTAAAAATATTAAAGAAGAGATTGCTCCAGTCTTAGAAGGGATGTCCGTTTTAGAACAAAAGGAAATTGATCAAAAGATGATTGAGTTGGATGGTACAGAAAATAAAGCTCATTTGGGAGCAAATGCTATTTTGGGAGTTTCCATGGCGGTGGCTCGTTTGGGGGCAATGGCGCATAATCAAAAATTGTTTGAGTATCTTACGGAATTGGCCGGTGTTGATATTAGTAAATTGTCTATTACTCGTCCATTTTTTAATATTATTAATGGAGGGAAACACGCTGGTAATCAAATTGCTTTTCAGGAATTTATGATTTCTCCAAATCTGGGAACTTTTGCGGAAAATTATCGAGCCGGTTCGGAAATTTATCATACTTTGCAAAAAATTCTCAAGAGTAAATTTGGTGGGGTGGCTACTTTATTGGGGGATGAAGGAGGTTTTGCTCCCAATGATTTTCAAAGAGAAAATGAAGCTTTGGATATTTTAGTTCAGGCCATTGCCGAGGCTGGCTATGAAAAAAGAGTAGATATTGCCTTGGATGTGGCTGCTTCGGAGTTTTATCAGGATGGTAAGTATAATCTTGGTTTTAAAATGACAGAGGATAATTTTAAAACCACCGCTGAAATGATTGAAATATATAAAAATCTAATTAAAGAATACCCAATCATTTCCATTGAAGACCCTTTTGACCAAACTGAATTTGAAGCTTTTGCTCAGTTGCGGGCGGAATTGGCAGAAGATAAAATTGAAGTGGTAGGAGATGATTTAACAGTATCTAATCCGAGTAGGATAAAAACGGCCATTGAAAAAAAATCTTGCAATGCTTTGTTGTTGAAATTAAATCAGATTGGTACGGTAACTGAGGCAATTGAAGCTCATCAATTGGCCAAGAAAGCGGGTTGGCAGACAATGGTTTCTCATCGTTCGGGAGAAACAACGGATGATTTTATTGCTGATTTTGCAGTGGGAATTGGTGCCGGACAAATTAAGTCTGGGGCCACTGCGCGAGGAGAACGGGTTTGCAAATACAATCGATTGTTGGCGATTGAGGAGATGATTAGGTAATAGACCGGTAGACACTAGACAGTAGATAGTAGCTTCTCTCTAGTACCTGTCTTTTGTAGCCATTTAAGTGTGGTGGGATAAGGAGGGGCTAGGGGTGGATTTAGTTTGAAGAATTTTAAGTTTTAAATTTTAAATTGATTTATGGACTATATAAATTTTTTCTAATAATTAAATTAAAATAATAATGATGAGAAATGTTTTTAAGGGTATCCACAGTAAGCTAGAACAACGTACAGCTATTAGCGAATTTAAAAGTAAATTTCAAACAAAGTGGCCTCCTTATCGTTATCCGCGCGAACGATTAAGTGTGGTGAATAATGTAAAAGATTTGGGCGAATTTTACGATATAGTTGAGGAGGATGCTAAAAGATATAAAGAGTTAGGAATAAATAGTGACGATATTTTAAATAAGATAAAAGAGTTTAAGGAGGATATAGACAAAAAAAGAGAGGATATTTTGCAAAGAAAAGAATCAATGAGAAATGAATTAGCGGTAGTTTTTAAAAACTTTGAAGAAAATACAAAAAAGTTTTTTGAATTATTTGATGAATATATTAATGAAGCTAGGAATGAATTGAATATTTCAAGTATTTATACATTTATTAAGTGGTACAATGATGCGGTGAATACTTCAAATGATTCTTTTCTTGTTAATGATACTTATGGTGAAGATCTTAAGAAGGATAAGCTTAAAAATAAATTATATATATTTGACAAAACAATTAAAAAGTATATAAAAGAAATTGACTCCGAGGATGTTGTTTTTTCAAACATTCGTAAAGAAATTGGCAGTTGGTTAAAAAACTCAGGATCTTCTTTTTTAGAAGCAGATATAGATTTTAAAACCGACGAATATATTAGGGCAATTGAAATGATATTAGACAAGAGATATAGTGAAAAGTTGGAACGTTTAAGAATAGTGCTAGCAAAAAAAGAACAACAAATAGATGGAAAAAAAGCTCGGTTGGCTAGGGAGGGTAAATCTCCATTCTTTCAATATTTAGATGTTGATGATCTTCGAGATGTGTCTGGTGAGAAAGAATTATGGGCTTATAAGATATTGGAGGTTGAACCGAATGCTACTAGTGGTGATATTAAAAGAGCGCACCGGTTATTAGTTAAAAAATATCATCCTGATGTTAATGGTAAAAATGAAGAAAATGAAAAAAAAATAAGAGAGGTTAATGAAGCTTATGACATTTTAGTTAAAAAAATAAGAGAAATTAACTAATTCTTATAAAAATTAGCGTTTAAAATTTAAGGAATTTATTAATAATTAAAATTCATCTAAAATCGACTATTTTTAGTATTTGTAGACTTATAGTTGATTCGTAGATTTGTAGAGTTATGAAAAAAGTAATTTGTGTTGGTTCGGCGACGAGGGATATTTTTTTGGGAGTTAGTATCGAAGACAAACAACCGGAAAAAATTTGCCTGGAGGCCGGAGCAAAAATTTACAGTCAAAGTTATCGAGAAGCCATTGGTGGTGGGGCGGTTAATGTTGGCGCTGGTTTAAGTAAGTTAGGTTACCGAGCTTTCGTTTTTGCGCGAACTGATAAAAGTATTGCTGGAAAGTGGATTCAAAAACAAATTGGAAAATTGAAATTGAAAAAAAATTATATGCAACAGACGGGGAAAATTCCCAGTGAAACGTCAGTGGTTATTTCTGATGCAGTTGAACAAGACCACACCATCATTCGTAGCGGGGATGCTGTGGAAAATTTTGACTTGGTGAAGGCTTGTGAAAAATTCAGAGAAAAAGTTGATTGGATTTATCTTAGTTCTCAGAAGAAAAATAATTTAGAGAATATGGATATTTTAATTAATTTTGCTCAGGAAAAAAAGGCGGGCTTGGCCTTTAATCCTTCCAGTTATCAAATTGAAAATAATCCGGAAGAAGTTTTAACTAGATTATCAGAAACAGATATTGTTTTTATGAATTTGGATGAAGCAACAAATTTGTTAGGGGAACAGGAGGAGGATTATCGTTCTGATGATTCTACTGAAAGAAGTGGGGTGATGGAAAAATTGTTTGATAAATATTTTGATTTTTCCGTTAAAACTTTAGTTATTACGGATGGACCAAATGGTGCTTGGGTTGGGGCGGTAATCAAAGGGGAGACTCAAATTTATTATTTGTCAGCGGAAGAAATTGAAAATATTGCTGATACCACTGGTGCGGGAGATGCTTTTGTTAGTGGTTTTTTGGCAAGTTTTATTAAAGATGAGGATGAGTTGGAGATGTCTCGAGAGATGAAATTGCAAAGAGCTTTGGCTGGAGGATTGGTCAATAGTTCTAATGTTATCAAGGAGACTGGGGCGACTAATGGGTTGTTGAAACCAAGTACTTTGAGGAGAAAGATAAAGAAGATGATGAGGGGAAAGTAGAGGAATTGTTTCCTAGCTTTCTTTCTTTTTAAAAGGGAGATTGTTTTTTAGCTTCTCCCCTTTGAAAAGGGGGGATTGAGGGGGGATTTAGGAATTTTAAGTTTTAAATTTTAAAATTCTTTAAACTAAATCCACCCCTAACCCCTCCTTTAGAAAGGAGGGGAACTAACTAAATCCACCCCTAACCCCTCCTTTACAAAGGAGGGGAACTAAAGCTATAAGTTGATAGTGTTAAAGCTGTTGCTAAAAAATAATTTTGTAGTATAATAGTAAAGTAATAAATTAATAATTAAAAATAAATTTTATGACTGTAGAAGTTACAGACGCTACTTTCGAAGAGAAAGTATTAAAAGAATCTGAGAAACCAGTAATAGTTGATTTTTGGGCACCATGGTGTGGTCCTTGTCAAATGATGGGTCCAATTTTGGAGGAACTTTCTGATGAAGTTTCTGATTTTGCTGTTGTCGGTAAATTAAATGTTGATGAAAATCCAGAGACGGCTGGAAAATATGGAGTAATGTCAATTCCAACTTTAATTATTTTTAAGGGTGGCGAGCCAGTTAAACAATTGGTTGGTGTACAATCCAAAGAGGTTTTGGTTGAAGAATTAAAAAACGCTTAAACTTTTTGATTGGAGTAAATTAAAAAGGGGACCTAGGTCCTCTTTTTAATTTTGGTGATTCATAATTCATGATGTTTAAATTTTAATTTGTAATTTATTTACAAACCCACTGTATTATTTCTTGCAAAAAAAGCTATAGCTTGTTAATTAAGTTGCCAATTTTAAATAGTTTGCTTTACAAACTATTTGTAGTATGATATTCTGATAATGTTTTTCACCTTGACGCACGCCTCTTTTAGATTTTAGACCACCGTTCACGCACGGTGGTAGCTAGAAACATTCCTTTTTTTGGGAGTGCTTCAGTAAAAAAACATGCGGGAGCAAGGGAAAATCTCCCGCAAGAACAAAAAAAGTTTTCTCATTTTTACTCAGGGGAAAGAAGAATATTTATTCTTCTTTCCCTTTTAAATTAAATTAATGATGTTAGTATTGAAAAAATGAATACCAAAAGTTTGTAAATTGTCACAAAATATGTTAAATTATAAAAGTGGTAAAGTTCTTGGCGTTGAGTTTGATTAATATTGGTTTCGGAAATTAATAATTACAGTTAGATTAACAACACTAGAGTTATCAATTAATTTTTAAAATAAAAAATATGTTAAAAGAAAAAGAAATACAAGAAGTGGCTATTATTGGGGGAGGCCCAGCGGGATTGGCTGCTTCCATTTATTTATCTCGTTATAAGGTTTCCCATATTATTTTTGCTACTGAAATTGGTGGCTTTATGAACGAGACTCATAAGATAGAAAACTATCCTGGCTTCCCATCTATTTCTGGTTTTGAATTATCTCAAAAAATGGGAGAACATACTAAATCTTTGGGAGCAAATATTGTGGCCCAGGAAATAGAAAAGGTTGTTAAGGAGGGTGATAATTTTAAACTGATAACTTTTAATAAAGAAGAATTTTTAGCTAAAAAGGTAATTTATGCGGTGGGGACAATTAGTAATAAATTAGGAGTGCCGGGAGAAAAAGAATTAAAAGGGAAAGGAGTGTCTTATTGTGCCACTTGCGACGGGCCATTTTTCAAAAATAAAGAAGCGGTGGTTGTCGGCGGAGGAAATTCGGCAGCGGTGGCTGTTTTCATTCTAGCGGAACATGCTAATAAGGTTACTTTAATTCATCGGGGTGATAAGCCTACCTGC
The DNA here is from genome assembly GCA_015493225.1 of Patescibacteria group bacterium. Lineage (GTDB taxonomy): Bacteria > Patescibacteriota > Minisyncoccia > Moranbacterales > DUUL01 > S145-42. Next base: position 17,920 of record WGDO01000069.1, on the reverse strand, counting down.
GAGCCATCTTATATTGATGAAATGAATGCTAACCCAAAAATCAGTTTAATACCCAATGCCAATGTGGTAGAAATTAATGGAGAAGATAGAGTGGAGAGTGTGACTCTGGATACGGAAGTGGATGGTAGTTCAGCTTATAAAACAGACGGAGTTTTCATTGAAATTGGTTCTGGGCCGAATACAAGTCTGATTACTGATTTAAATGTTGACCTAAGTGAGCGAGGATATATAAAAGTTAATCCAGACCAATCTACTAATGTAGAAAATTTTTATGCGGTGGGAGATATTTCTACTAATTCTAATGGTTTTCGTCAAATTATTACGGCCGGGGCTGAAGGAGCTATTGCGGCGATTGCTATTTTTGAGAAGAATAGGAAGAAGTAGTTGGAAGTTTGTAAAGTCTGTAAAGTTTTTAAAGTTAAAATTTTTATGGGGCTGAGAGTCTGTAAAGTCTAAAGAAACAAGATACAAATTACAAGATACAAACAAATTCTAAATCTCAATAACCAATGTTTGAAATTTGGAGTTTGGTATTTGGAAATTGTTTTATTATTTACTGTTTCTTTGTATATTTGTAAATTTGTACTGTGGTTAAAAATTGATAATTAAAATTCACAATAAAATGCAAAATTCATTAAAAATAAGTAAGGGGGGAAAACTTATGGTGGGGAGTAATATTAAGATTGATAAGGATAATATTTCTCAAGTCTATACGCCGGGGGTGGCGGAAGTGGTGAAGGAAGCGGTGAAAAGTAAGCGAAAAGCGGATGAGTATACTTGGCGAGGAAATTTGGTGGCGGTGATTAGTGATGGAAGTGCTGTTTTAGGTTTGGGAAATCAAGGGGCCGATGGGGCTTTGCCGGTAATGGAGGCTAAATCAGTCTTGTTTAAGGAATTGGGGGGAGTTGATGCCATTCCAATTGTTATGACTACTCAGGATAAGGAGGAAATCATAGAAACTATTAAAAGAATTGCTCCCAGTTTTGGAGGAATTAATTTGGAAGATATCTCTGCTCCTCGTTGTTTTGAAATTGAGGAAAGATTACGAGAAGAATTAGATATTCCAGTTTTTCATGATGATCAACATGGAGCAGCTATTGCTATATTGGCTGGTTTAATTAATGCTACCAAGGTAGCTGGTAAAAATTTAAAAACTGCTAATATTGTTGTTTCTGGAGCTGGAGCGGCTGGGGTGGCAACAATTCGTTTGTTGCATGCCTATGGTTGTCGAGGTTTGTCTCTTTTTGACTCTCGGGGTGGAATTTGTAACACCTGTGTTAATCCAACAAAAGAAAAAGAAGAAATTGCAAAAATGAATAGCTTAGATAATCCTAGCACAACGCTGAGAGAGGCCTTGGTGGGAGCGGATATTTTCATAGGTTTGTCGGTGGGGAATTTATTAAAGTCTGAGGATATCACCACTATGAATGAAAAACCAATTGTCTTTGCTTTGGCCAATCCAGTTCCGGAGATTTCTCCGGAAGATGCCAAAAAAGGAGGGGCATTTATTATTGGTACTGGACGAAGTGATTTCCCAAATCAAATTAATAATGCCTTGGTTTTTCCAGGTGTTTTTAAGGGACTTCTGGAAAAGAGAAGGAGGCAAGTTACTATTCAAACGGAAATTAAAGTTGCTAAAGCAATTGCTGGGCTAGTTAAAAAGCCAACTAAAAATAAATTACTTCCCACGGTAACAAATAAACAAGTTCCCAAAGCGGTGGCGAAGGTGGTATAAGATTTTAAAATTTTGACTTATGATTAATTTTTTGATATACTTATAGAAGTTAAGGGAAGGAATAAAAATTAATTTATTAATTTTATAGTGTATGAAAGTTGTTTTAAAAGAAAATGTAAAAGGAATAGGACAAAAGGGGGAAGTAAAAGAAGTTAAAGATGGTTACGCGATGAATTTTTTGATACCCCAAAATAAGGCGGTGGCAGCTACTGGTGGAAACATTAAGCAGGCTGAGTTGATGCAGGAGAAAAATAAAGAAAATAGAGAGAAGGAAATTGCTGAAGCTAAAAAATTATCAAAGAACGTAGAAGGTAAAAAAATAGTTATGCAGGCTAAGGCCCAAAAAGAAAAATTATTTGGAGCTTTGGATGCGAATGATATTGTTGAGGCGCTTAAAAAAGAAGGCTTATCGGTGGGGCAAGGAAAGGTAAAAACTGAAGTAAAAATTAAGAAATTGGGCGAGTATGATATTGTTGTGGAATGGGATGGAGATGTTAAAGCCAATTTTACGTTGTTAGTAGAGGAACTTAAATAAAAATTTTAATGTATATTGAGACAGGAGGGGGTGCTCCTGTTTTAAGTTTGGTAATAGTTTTGGTTTATGATTTACAATTTATGGATTGTGATTTATGGTTCTCCCCTTTGAAAAGAGGGGATTAAGGGGGGATTTATAAAATCCACCCCTAACCTCTCCTTTACAAAAGGAGGGAAACTCAAGGAGCTACCTTCTACTATTTACAATCTAATATCTAACATCTAATAAATAAAAAAATGCAAAAACAAAACACAAAGTACATATTTGTGCTTGGGGGAGTAATGTCGGGGATTGGAAAGGGTGTAGCCACCTCATCCATTGGAAAAATTATTCAAGCCAATGGTTATAAAGTTACGGTGATGAAAATTGACCCTTATGTTAATGTTGATGCTGGAACAATGAATCCCACTGAACACGGAGAAGTTTTTGTAATGGAGAGCGGTTTGGAAACGGATCAAGATATGGGAAACTATGAAAGATTTTTGGATATAACCTTGCCTCCAGAGAATTATATGACTACAGGAAGTGTTTATCGGACAGTAATTGAACGGGAAAGAAATTTGGAATACAAGGGAAAATGCGTTCAGATTATTCCGCATGTTACCAATGAGGTTATCAATAAAATAAAAGAGGCTGGTCGAAAAACTAAGGCCGACGTGGTTATTATTGAAATTGGAGGAACAACTGGTGATTATGAAAATCAATTGTTTACTGAAGCAGCTCGGCAAATGAACCTACGTTGTCCTGGTGATACTTTATTTGTAATGTTGTCTTTTATTCCTTATCCGAAAAAGATTGGAGAAATGAAAACTAAACCAACCCAACAAGCTGTTCGTCTTTTGAATTCTGCTGGGGTACAACCGGATATTATAATTGCTCGTAGTGAAAGAAAAATTGATGACAAGCGAAAAGAAAAAATTGCTTTGTTTTGCAACGTGGAACCGGAAGCGGTAATTTCTGCTCCGGATGTGGAGTCAATTTATGATGTCCCTTTAAATTTTGAAAAGGATGGATTTGGAAAAGTAATTCTAAAAAAACTTGGTTTAAAAAACGGAGCGAAAACAGATTTTAATGGTTGGGGTAAATTTGTTAAAAAGGTTCACCAGGCAAAAAAGAAAATTAAAATTGGTGTCGTTGGTAAATATTTTAATACAGGGGATTGTGTTTTATCTGATTCTTATATTTCAGTTATTGAGGCCATTAAGCATGCTTCCTATAATAATGATGTTGTGCCAGAGATAGATTGGATTGATGCGGAAATGTTTGAAAAAGATAAACGAAATATAGAAATGCTAAAGCAGTATGATGGAATTATCGTTCCCGGTGGCTTTGGCAGTAGGGGGATCGAAGGAATTATTTCCGCCATTAAATATGCTCGGGAAAATAAAACTCCTTATCTTGGTTTGTGTTACGGAATGCAATTAATGGTTATTGAATTTGCTCGTAATGTGGTTGGATTAAAAAATGCCCATACTACTGAAATTAAACCACGGGCGAAATATAAAATCATTGATTTAATGGAAAAGCAAAAGGCTAATTTACGCCAGGGTATTTATGGAGCTACTATGCGTTTGGGAGCTTATCCTTGCACCATTAAGGCGGGAACTACTGCCGCTAAGGCCTATGGTAAGAGTAAAATCAGCGAAAGACATAGACATCGTTATGAGGTCAATAATAAGTATATTAAAAAATTGGAAAAAGCTGGGTTGATTTTTTCGGGAACTTCTCCTAACAAAAAATTGATGGAAATCGCCGAATTACCAAAATCTAAACATCCTTTTATGCTGGGTAGTCAATTCCACCCGGAGTTTACTTCCTCACCGCTTCATCCCAATTCATTGTTTAATGAATTTGTGAAAAGTATTAAGAAATAGTGAACAAAGAGTAGTGAGCAGTAAATGGATAGCTTGAAGAGATTGAGTCTTAGTAAGCGATAATTATATAAAAAAGCAAGTTATTTAAATAACTTGCTTTTTGTGTCTTGCTAATTTCCGAATTTATTTCTCCATATCTATAAAAGTTGCTTTTTTGAGAATTCCGGTGAAACGATGGATTTTTTTAGTAACAAATTTTACAGTACCGTCTGTTAGAGCGATAATAGTATCATCATTTGTTCGTTTGGTGTTTTTGCTTGGTCTAATTTTAGTTCCTCGTTGTCTGACTAAAATTTCACCGGCTTTTACTTTTTGACCACCAAATCTTTTAACGCCGAGAAACTTCGGCTTGGAATCACGACCATTGTCGGTGGACCCACCTGCTTTTCTATGTGCCATATTTAATTAATTAATAATTGAGAATGAATGATGTATAATTGTAACTTTTCACGTCCTTACGATTTTAAGTAATTTTTGTTATATTTAACTTATAGTTTACGGCCCCTACGAAAGTACAAATTGATTACAAATATTACGAATCCCATGAATCAAGTGCAGGGAATAATTTGTAAATTTGTAGTAGATTTGTATCTTCGTAGGGCCCGCAATGATAATTTAAAAAGTCTTGCTAATTTATTTTACATAAAAATGCGAGAAGTGTGAGTGGTTACTGTTTACAATCTTTACTTTTGAAAATAATTATGATAGTGTAAATGAGGTTACCTAGAGTTCCTTGAGAACTATTGACTGGGTAGGCCAATAACCAGATAAACTATAATAATAACAATATTTATTATACCTGATTATGAGAAAGATGTCAACATTAAATAGTTGGTGGAAAAAAGTAGGAGAAAAGTATGGACAGGCGATATTGATTGTAGTCATAGTTCTTTTGAGTGGTTGGTTAGGATTTCGAATGGGAGAAATTAAGACTGAAAATAATGTGCCTATTCAAATGTCTATTAATAATTTGCAAAATGCTAATCCAGCTCAGGAAAAAATAAATATTGCCACTGAAGCTTTGAAGAGGCAGGGAGTGGATTTGAAATTAGATGAGACGGCGACAAAAACAGCTGAACAAAAAAAGGATTGTTTATTTGTTGCTTCTCGTAAGTCTCATAAATATCATACAGCTGATTGTAGATATGGAAAAAATATAAAACCAAGTAATAAAATTTGTTTTAAGAGTCAGGAGGAGGCGAAGGGGAAGGGGTTTGTGCCGGCGAAGGGGTGTATTCATAATTAGGAGTTAGTCGAAAGTCTATAAAGTTGAAACCAGGCATTCGCCGGTCAAGAGTCCATAAAGTTAAAGGTTTATAAACTGATATATTTATTGACCAAAAAATGTTTAATAGATTTATTTAAATAGTTGAAATAGCTATGGCATATATATTTTTAGATGAAAGTGGAGACCTAGGATTTGATTTTTCTAAGAAGAAAACCTCTCAATTTTTTATAATAGCTTGTGTTTTTGTTGAGAATAAACGACCGGTAGAAAAAATCGTGAAAAAAGTTTTCTCCGGTTTTTCTAAAAAAGAAGTTAAAAACCATTGTGGGATGTTGCATTTTTTTAAAGAAAAGCCGACAACCAGAAAAAGAGTTTTAAAAATGCTAAATGATAAAGATATTAAAATTATCTATATTTATTTAAATAAGAAAAAAGTATATACCAGATTACAAAATGAGAAACATGTTTTATATAATTATGTAACAAATATTTTATTAGATAGAATTTGTACAAATGAAATTATTCCGACAGATACGCCAATACGGTTGATTGCCTCCCAAAGAGAAACAAATAGATTTTTGAATGATAATTTTAGCCAGTATTTGCAATCTCAAGCAATTAATAATCATAAGGTGGATATTAAAGTAATTATCAAAACTCCTCGTCAAGAAAAATGCTTACAGATAGCTGACGCGGTATCCTGGTCGTTGTTTAGAGAGATAGAACACAATGATAATGAATATATAAATATAATCGAAAATAAGATTGTTGAAAAAAATCCATTGTTTCCTTAGAAAAGTATAAAACCCCGTATGCTTCAAGAGGAACCTTACGGAGCCCCACATACGAGGATTTACTTATGTCATTAGTATATCATAAAAAAAATATTTGTCAATTATTTTAATTGTAAGAAAATCCACCCCTAACCCCTCCTTTACCAAAGGAGGGGAACTCAAGAAAATCCACCCCTAACCCCTCCTTTAAAAAAGGAGGGAAACTAAGGATTTACAATCTACCATCTATTATCTACCATCTATTATCTACCATCTGCTATCTACAATTTAACCACTAATCAATAAAAATATGGAAAACAACATACAAGAAAAACCAATCATTATTTCCCTGGGTGGGTCATTAATCTATCCGGAGGGAGGTTTGAATGTTGAGTTTGTTAGAAAATTTAAAAAATTAATAGAGAAAGAAATAGATAATGGACATCGTTTTGTTATTATTACTGGGGGAGGGCGTCTTAGCCGAACCTACGTGGAAGCTGCTAATAAAATTACGCCAATTAATGAAGAGGAGCAAGACTGGTTGGGAATTCATGCTACTAGAATGAATGCTCATTTTATTAAAACAGTGTTTATTGACTACGCTCAGCCTCGTATTAATAAAAATCCTCGCACCAAGGCAGACCTTTGGGAGCATTTTGCTCATGGAGAAAAAGTTATGGTGGCGGCGGGGTGGCGACCAGGTTGGTCTACGGATTATGTGGCTACTATTTTAGCGGAAAGATTTAACTCTCAAAAGTTAATCAATTTATCAAACATAGAATATTTATTTAATAAGGATCCTAATAAATTTAGTGACGCAGAAAAAATAAAAGAAATTAATTGGGAGGATTTTCGAAAAATTGTTGGTGATAAATGGAGTCCTGGACTCAATGCTCCTTTTGACCCCATCGCCGCCAAATTAGCCCAAAAAAATGAAATGGAAGTGGCTATTATTGGTGGAAATAATTTAGAAAGTATTTCTAAATATTTAATTGGTGAGGAATTTATTGGGAGTGTTATAAAGTGGGATTATACGAAAAACCATTGACTTTAAGTTGCCCCCTCTCGCAAAAAGGTGGGATGGAGGGTAAATCTCTTAGACAAATTAACAAATAAATAGAATGAAAGAAAATTACGAACAAAAATTATATCAAATATTGGATGACTTAAAAATAGATTATAAAAAATTTGAGCATCCGTCTTTTCCTACCTGTGAAGCTTCGGGAGATTTTTATAGACAAAATGATATGGGTGCAGATTGTAAAAATATGTTTCTAAGAAACAAGAGAGGTAAAAAACATTATTTGGTAATTATTTCTGCCGATAAACATTTAGATATACCTCATTTGGCTAATTTTTTAGGTGAACATCGAAAAATGGGGTTTGCTTCCGAAGAACGATTGGAAAGATATTTAGGTTTAGTTCCTGGGTCAGTAACTCCTTTTAGTATAATTTACCCTGGTTCCGAAGAAATACCATTGGTAATAGATGAAGAGCTTTTACAGTCAGAATATTTACATTTTCATCCATTTAGAAATACAGCCTCTCTAAAAGTTTCTACTAAGGACTTTTTAAAATTTTGTGATAACTATGCTTATAAAATTATGAAGTATAATACTAAGAAATAGCTTAAAAAAACTTGACAAACTTCTTTATCCATAGTAACCTTATTAAGCAAACAAAAATTCAAAAGACAAATACCGTTAACATGTTTTGAAAGTTAAGTGTGCCTAAAAATATCTTATAAAGATTAATTAATGCACGAAGGTAATTTTTCATTAAAAATACCTTTTTTTGTTATTTGAAAAAATTTTTAAAATCAAGTTTAATTAAAAAATATATGTCAACAGAACAAACTATTTCATCAAAAAAAGTGATTGAGCAGGAAGCGAAATATGCCTCGGCTTATTTGGTTATTGGTTTAATGGCTATGGCCATTGATTTAAGTTTGTATTTTTATATGTCTAATATATTAGCTTTAGCTCCAATTTTATCTTTGATTATCGCTGTTGGTGTGGCTATTATTTTTGGTTTTGTGATGAACCAAAGGTATAATTTTAAAGTAGAAACTGCTATTTGGAAGAGATTTATTTCCTATGCCTCCATTAATAGTGTAGGATTAATAGCTGGGGTTGTAACGATGTATATTTTTAATACTTTGCTTGGATTCAATGATAATATTGTTCGGGTTGTGTCATTGGTTTTTATCGTTGGTGGACAATATTTATTTAACAGAATTATTTCTTTTAATAAAAAAAGCTTTACAAATGAAGGTTAGGATTTAATCAAATAATAATAAATGATATGGCAACTTTTCAAAATGAACAAAATAATGAAAAAAGTAAAAAGAGTGTGGCAGTTATTGGAGCTGGATATACTGGACTAACCATTGCCTATCGTTTGGCTCAGAAAGGTTGTCGGGTGACTATTTTTGATAAAGAGAATGAAGTTGGTGGATTAGCTGCCGGCTTCCGATTAGACGGAGTGCCATTGGAAAAAATATGGCATTTTTTGTATTTAAGTGATAGTTATGCCCTTGATTTGGCAGAGGAATTGGGTGTGCGAGATAAATTAATTTTTCATGATAGTACTGTGTCAACTTATTATGATGGTAAAGTTTATCCGTTTATGTCTGCTAAAGACTTGTTATTATTTAAACCTCTATCATTTATTAACAGAGTTAGAACCGGAGCGGTGGGGGTTTATTTAAAGCTTATTAAAAACTGGCAACCACTTACCAAAATAACAGCCTATGAATGGATGAAAAAATATGCTGGGAAACAAGCGACAGAAGTAATTTGGAAACCACTTTTGGAAGGAAAATTTGGTGCTTATTATGATAAAGTTATTATGTCTTGGCTTTGGGGCAGAATTAAAGTGAGGGTTGATTCTAAAGAAAGTTCTGGAGAAAAGTTAGGTTATTTTAATGGAGGTTTTGGTGTTTTTACAAATGCTTTGGCTGATAAAATTCAGGAACAGGGAGGAGAAATAAAATTAAATACAAGCATTAAAAAAATTATTTCTGCAAATAATAAAGTGACAATTATTACGGAAGATGGCGAGAAAGAATTTGATGCAGTGGCCAGCACAACCCCGTCTAATGTTTTTGCTGAGCTTATTCAAGGAGGGAAGCAGGTTAAAAAAAGTTATTTAGATAAACTCAAAAGTATTAATTACGTTGGAGCAATTGTAATGACTTTCAGCTCTAAACAAAAAATTTCTCCTTATTATTGGCACAATGTTAATGATCAAAAAATTCCTTTTATCGCTTTTTTGGCCAATGGTGAATTGGCTGGAACAGAAACCTATCAGGGGAAAAATATTTACTACATTGGATTTTATGCTGAGCATAATCATTCTTATTTTACTGAGGAGAAAGAAAAAATTATGGATGAATGGCTGGATGGGGTACAAATAATGTTTCCAAATTTTGACCGAACTCAAATTACTGACAGGGCTCTTTTCAAGTTTAAGAATGCTCAGCACATCGTTGATTTGGGATATAAAAGCAAAATTCCTGCTTATCAAACACCGTTAAAAAATGTTTATCTTAGTAATTTTTCTCAAATTTATCCCGAAGACCGTGGTCTAAATTTTGCTATCAGAGACGGAGAAAAAATTGCTAAGATGATTATGGAAGACTAAAAAACATTAATACCATGAGTGCCTCTAAAAATGCTTACATCTCTTTGTTTTTGAAAAAATTTATTGTTTCCAAAAAAAAGAGAAATAATTTAATACGAAAGATTAAAAGTATATTGCACATATTATGGCTTTTAAGTGTGATGTTGGTTGTCTTGGTGTTTGCGTTTTGGGTGGCGTCCTATGCCGAGGGAATTTTGACAAAAACAATTATTATTTTTTCAATAATTTTATTTTTTCAGGGAATTTTTGCTGTGATTTTATTAGTTTACACCTGGAATAATCCTTTAAAATATTTTAAGAAAAAAAGGCATTTTCCCTATGAAAATCCATTTTATTCTTTTACGGCAATGATTCCTGCTCACCACGAAGAGGAGGTCATTGCCAAGACAATTAAATCCATTGATGCCATTGATTATCCAGAAAATAAAAAACAGATATTTATCTTAATTAATAAGAAGGACAATGCTCCAACAATAAATGAAGCCAAAAAAGTTATTGCTAAATTAAAGAAGAAAAACATTAAATTAATAGTTTTTGGAGGAAAGCCAGGAAAATCAGAGGGGCTAAATATTGGTTTAAATAAATCCAGCAAAGATATTGTTACAATTTTTGATGCTGAGGATAGGGTGCATCCAGATTTATTTAAGGCAGTTAATACAATTTTTGTAAGGGAAGGGGCAGATGTGGTTCAGTCCGGCGTGCAATTGATGACCTTTGAAAAGGATTGGTATTCTTTATTCAATGTGTTGGAGTATTATTTTTGGTTTAAATCTTCTTTACATTTTTTTGCAGAAAGCAATGCTGTTCCTTTGGGAGGAAATACCGTTTTTTTCAGAAGACATCTTATGCAAAAAATTGGTGGTTGGGATACAGATTGTCTCACGGAAGATGCAGATGTAGGGATAAGATTGTCAACATTGGGAATAAATACTTCTATTTTTTATGACGAGGAGTTGGCCACGCGGGAACAAACTCCGCCAAGTATTGCTAGTTTTATCAAACAAAGAACTCGTTGGAATCAAGGTTTTATGCAAATCTTTTTTAAAGGTGATTGGATGAGATTACATTCTTTTAGACAAAAACTTTTTATGCTTTATGTATTATTGTGGCCATTTGTGCAAGCAGTTTTATTTTTCTTTATTCCGATTTTTCTTGTGTCCAGTTTTTTTATTAAAATGCCAATCGCTTTAAGTCTGATATCATTCTTACCTTTGTATATTTTATTTATTTTTGGAGTATTTAGTAATTTGGCAATTTATGATTTTACAAAAAGATATAATCGGAAGTATAGTTTTTGGTTAATTCCTAAAATATTTTTAATGATTATTCCTTTCCAAATGCTTTTGGGGATTAGTGCTTTAAGGGCGATGTATCGACAAATGTTTGGACAATTAAATTGGGAAAAAACGGAACATTTAAAGGTTAATGATAATTTAACGCACTGATATTATGAAGAATAAAGGAAAAAAATTTATTGTAATTTTATTTTTTTTGTTTTCCTTAACGGTGGCCGGTTTTCTACATGGTTACAATATGCTACATTTTCCCTATTATGAAAGCGATGAGGGAACTTACACTTCTCAGGCCTGGTCAATTGTCAGAATGCACACCTTAACCCCTTATACCTATTGGTATGATCATCCACCTTTAGGTTGGGCGTTTTTATCCCTGTGGCATATTAGTTTACCCAAAGAATTTTTTACATTCGGTTCTTCCATAGACACGGGCAGGGTTTTTATGTGGTTATTACACCTTATAACCGCCGGTTTGATTTATTATATAGTCTATCGCTTGACTAAAAGAGTTTTACCCTCATTTTTAGCGGTATTGATTTTTTCCATTTCCCCTTTGGCAATTTATTTTCAACGGAGAGTGTTGTTGGATAACATAATGGTGATGTGGGTTCTGTTATCCACGGCGGTTTTATATATTCGTTATGAAAAATTAAGGCTAATAACCTATGCTTTGTCCGGAGTATTTTTCGGTTTGGCGGTTTTGACTAAAATTACCGCCGTGATGTTCGGTCCGGCTTTGCTTTATTTGGTTTGGATGCACCGTTCTCCCATTGAAAGATTTTTTAGAGTAACCACTTGGTTAATGTCTGGGATATTACTGGTTTCCGTTTATCTGTTGGGGGCTTTATTGCGAGGGGAATTTTTTCCCGGTCCAGATCATGTTAGTTTTATCGGTGCTTTAGAATTTCAATCATCTCGAGTGGGTGGTTTATTTTACAAGCAGGGTAGTGAATTTTATACAGCCGTTGGTGATTGGTTAAAAAAAGATGCCGCTTTGGTTTATATTATGCCGGTGGCTATGTTCTTAGGAGTGGTGGTTTCTTTTTTCAAAAAAAATCTTATATTTTTTATGTTAGCAGTGCTTCTGTATTTTCTTTTTTTAATTCGAGGTGGAGTTATTATTAATTTTTACATTTTACCATTTATACCATTTGTGGCTATTTTGACTGCTTTAACTTGGCATTACATTGTGCAATTTATTAGTCGTTTTACGATTATTTATCAACTTATATTTCTATTAACCATTGGAGGTATTGGTTACTATTATTATGTCTATGCTCCCCATGATATATTTTGGCGAGATGAGACGACAAATCAAAAGGAGGCTGTTCAATGGATTAAGAAAAATTTACCAGAAGACTCTGCTATTTTAATAGATGTTTATGCTTTTAGTGATTTACATGATGGTCATTATGTAAATAATAAAAAATTTAATAATGCTGATTGGTATTATAAAGTGAGTCGAGATAAGGCCATTGGGGAGAAAAAATATAATTATGATTGGCGTAATTTTGATTATATTTTATTAACCCATGAAATGTTGAAACAGATTAAGGATGGTGATGATGATTTTATTAAGGTTGCTTTTCAAAATGCTTTGCCGGAAAAGAAATGGATAAAAAATACCCATGCTTTTATTGATGAGCAAAAATTTCTCAGTACCAATGGTGACTGGGCAATGTTATTTAAAATCAATGATAATACTCAAACAGAATTGCGAGAGTCTTGGTTAGCTTACAAAAAGAAATATATAAAATCCTATGGGCAGGTTATTGACCCGGCTACGGGATTGACCACTTCCAGTGGTCAGGGAAACGCTATGCTCAGAGCAACCATAATGAATGATCAGGAGGCTTTTAAGGGGCTTTGGCTTTGGACCAAGGATCATTTGCAATACAGGGTACAGGACAAGTTATTTTCTGGGGCTTGGCAGAAGGACAAGGTATTGGAATCTGATAATTCGTCTTCAGCCGATGGAGATATAGCCCTGGCTTTACTTTTTGCTTATAAAGAATGGGGCAATGAAGATTATTTAAATGAGGCAAAAATTATTATCAATGAGATTTGGCGACAGGAAATAAGAGAAATTGATGGACGTTATTATCTTTTGGCAACCAATGAATTATCTGCTCAAAGGGGAGATAAAAATAATTTTTGGTATTTAGTTAAGCCGGCATATTTTTCTCCAGCTTGGTATCGTATTTTTGCTACCGTTGACGAAAGGCATGATTGGAATAAAGTGGCTGATGATACTTATTCTATTTTAGAACAATTGAATGAATTTTCTTGGCAGGAATCCATTGCGCCAGGTGAATTTATAATTTCTCCAACCAGCGGTAAAATTACCAAAACTAAACCGCCGTTGAAGCCAGAACTTAATGAAAATATATTAAAATTAAAGGATAGCAAACAATATGAAAAATTTGATTTATTTTGGAGATTGGCTGTTGACAGAGAATGGTTCGAATCAGAAGAGGGTCAAAAATATTTTGACAAAACCAATACTTATTTAGAAAAAATTCTTCAGGAAAAAAGTAAAATAGAAGGTGAGCTAAACACGCAGACAATGAAAGTAATTAAACCGGATAATGCTGTAAGTATTCAATTCGGTTATATTATGTCTTTGCGTTGGGACTCTAAGGAAGAAAAAACACATAATTATTACGACCAAAATATTCTAACCCAATACGATTATATTAATAATTATTGGCGAGGAGACAGAAATTATCAAAATGATAGTTTGGGTTGGTTGATAATGGCTATTTATAATAATAAAATGTCAAACCTTTGGCAGAGAGATATTTTGGATAAATAGTTTAGGATTGGTCTGGGTAGTATGGTATAATGAAGTGTAAGATGAAATGTAAAGAATAAAAAGTTTACAAATTTTAATAATAGATCTCTTGCAAAATCTTTCACTATAAAAAACCAACCTTTTCTGCTGATTTTCTTTTTCAGCCAGAGGCTGACCAATTGTAGGCTAAGGGTTTTAATTAATTATCTACAAAACGTTATAGTCACAATAAATTGCTGATTAACCTTGGGTTGGAAAATTTTTATCCCATGCTAAGGTATAGGAAAAAAATTTATGTAGAAAAATTAACAGAAAATCTAAGCTTTTTTATTAAGCAAGGGGTTTTGCAAGAGGTTCAATTAATATAATTTATAGCACAAAGAGTAATGAAAACTTTCTTGAAAATATTTCGAGAACAAAAGTATTTTCTGGCCATTGGGGCGGTGATTTTAGTGGTAGTTTTTTCCCAGGCTTTTAATATGTTTGGTTATCCCTACTATGAAAATGACGAGGGAATTTATATGTCCCAGGCTTGGTCAGTGGCTACCCAGGGAAAATTATCGCCTTACACCTATTGGTATGACCATGCTCCGGCCGGTTGGTTGCTGATTGCTCTTTGGTCAAAGGTGACTGGTGGTTTTGATACTTTTGGTTTGGCGGTAAATTCCGGACGAGTACTAATACTTCTATTGCATCTGGCCATTGCTTATTTTATTTATCAAATCAGCAAAAAATATACTAATAATATTTGGGCAGGACTTTTAGCTGTGCTGGTTTTTACCCTGTCGCCATTGGCTATTTATTATCAGCGACGGGTTCTACTGGATAATATAATGGTTTTTTGGTTGCTTTGGTCGTTGGTTATTCTTTTGAAAAATAAATTGTCTTCCTGGCAGTATTATCTGAGTGCTGTTATTTTTGCTTTGGCGGTTTTAACCAAGGAAAGTGTCGTTATTTTTTATCCGGCTATTTTGTATTTAATTACACTACGTTATCCTTGGCGAAAGAATAAAGGAAAATTGTTTAGTTGGTTAGTTGTTAGTTTAATTGTTGTTTCTTTTTATCCTTTTTATGCCTGGACGCGGGGGGAGTTATGGGTTAATGACTCAGCAACGGTTAGCCAACATATTAGTTTATTGGAAACTTTAAAATTACAAGCGACCCGTGGCAACGGATTGCCTTTTTGGAATAAAAATAGTGATTTTGGGTTGGTTTGGCAGGATTGGTTGTTTCGGGATCCTTTTTTGACAATTGGTGGATTGGTGGTGAGTTTAATAATTATTTTAAGTAGTTTTTTTAAAAAAAGTTGGCGAGTAATTAGCTTTGGGTTGATTGGTTACATTGTTTTTCTTTTGCGAGGAAAAATGGTTTTGACTTTTTATGTTATTCCCCTAATCCCTTTTGTGGCTATTGGTTTGGCGCTCTTGTTTAATGAACTTGGTTTATGGTTTCAAAAAAAGAAAATTAAAAGACAAAGTTGGTGGCTGTCTTTATTGGCGATTATAATTCTTTGGCCAATTCTTGGTCATTCCACTGATCAATATAAAAAGAAAGATACGAAGCCTCAGAAGGAGGTTGTGGAGTGGATAAAAAATAATTTACCGGCGGATAGTAAAATAGCTATTGATGATTATGCTTACGTTGATTATCACAGTCCGGAATCAATCAATGGTAAGGTTTTTAAGAATGCCCATGTTTTTTGGAAAATAGAAACGGATAATAAAATTAAGCAAAATGTTTTTCACGATGATTGGTTTCAGATTCAATACATCGCCAGTAGTAATGTTTTAGAAGATTTATTAAAAAATGGTCAGCTTACTTTGGTGCGAAGGGCCTATGAGCACAGTGAACCAATTAAAGAGTGGCAGTCGGAAGATAGTCCCTGGTCCTATAAAACCAGTGTGCGTAAAATAAAAAGTGGAGCGACTATTAAAAAAACTTTTATGATAAAAGACCAAACGAAAAAAGATGCTTCCATTAATAAACAATTGGAAGAGAGTTGGCAAAGTTATAAAGAAAAATTTATTCATAATTATGGGCAGGTTATTGACCCAACCAATGGAGTAACAACTTCCGAGGGACAATCCTATGCTATGTTACGAGCGGTTTGGATGGATGACGAAGATACTTTTCGAGGCACTTGGCAATGGGCTAAAGACCATTTTCAATTTAGAGAGCAGGATAAATTATTTTCCTGGAAATGGCAGGGGGATAAATTGGTTGATTTTAATAATGCCACCGATGCCGATGAGGATATCGCTCTAGCTCTTATTTTGGCCCAAAGAAAATGGGGGAAGGAAGAATATGTCCAGGCTGGCCAGGAACTATTAAAAAGTATTTGGGAGGAGTGTGTGGTGGAAGTTAAGGGGCGTTATTATCTTTTACCTATTAATCATAATATTGCTACCCAGTGGAATGGATATTTGTTTAATCCTTCCTATTTATCTCCGGCCTGGTATAGAGTTTTTGCGGAAGTCGATTCGGAACATAATTGGAATAAACTTGCCGATGATTCCTATTTAACCTTAGCAGATATAAATAATTTACCCAACAATAAAATTAAGATGCCGGCCAATTGGTATATTGTGGAAAATGCTACGGGAAAATTATTAAGTGCTAAAGAATTACAGGGTAAGGAAAGCGAATATTTTGGTTTTGATGCTTTTCGGACTTTTTGGCGGGTGGCTTTGGATGAACAGTGGTATAAATCTCAAGATGCTAATAATTATTTGCGTCAGGCTGGGGGATTTGCGAGCAGTTATTATTCTCGAAACAATGTTTTGCCAATGTTAGTTAAACCAAATGGGCAGGTTATTAATCCTAAGCCAAGTATTGCTGTTAATGCCGGTTATTTGGCTATTTTTATGGGACTGGACAATAAGGTTTTAATGGATAAATTTTATCAAAATCAAATTCAAGCTACCTATAGGACAGAAGGGGCCTATTGGCAAAGTCCTGATGATTATTATGGCAATAATTGGGCGTGGTTTGCAACGGCTTTGTATAATGGAAATTTGAAAAAATAATTATGGAAAATGTTTTTGCTATTGACAAATAATTTTAAATATGCTAAGGTAAGGGACTATAGGGTTAATTTTAATTTGTAATTTGTAAATTAAAATTCCCCCTTAACGGGGGGCATAGCAAATGGGGGGGGGCTAGATTTCTAATCTCCTAACTTCCTAAGTTATTAAATTTGTAGAAATACTTTAAAATAAAATTAAAAAATTAAAAATAAAACAAGTTAATTGCTAAATATTTTATTTAATTTTTAATTTTTAATTCTTAATTTTTAAAGTATGTCCTTAATTAAAACAACAGATTCCAAAAGGAAAAATTTAAAAAATAGGTTTATTGAGCAAAAGGTACTGGCTCCCATAGTTTTGGTGGCTTTTTTTGTATATGCGGTTTTACCCTTAAATATTAAAATAGCTCAAGCTAAAAATCCACCCCTAACCCCTCCTTTAAAAAAGGAGGGAAAAAAGTGCGTAGATTGGGATGGAGACGGCTGGGGCTGGGATGGAGAAAAAGGATGTAAAATGGATACTAAATTAACTCCTCCCACTACTATTAATAACAAAACAGAAGAAATAGAGGACTATGATCAGTTTGATAATGGAATTCCGAGGGTTATTCCGGTGGATAGTTCACAGAATGGTTCACAGTTCACGGTTCACGGTTCACAGATTTACACAGAGGATAATAAGTGCAAACCAACTGCCGACAGTGCTACTAATGGAGGTTGGGGCTGGGATGGAGAGAAGGGATGTAAGCTTGGTTCAGAGGCTTCTTTTATCGAGAGAAAAGTGTCTCATAGTTTCTCCCGGCGCCTGTCCCACAAAGCCAAAGGCGGAGTAGGAAAAAAGGGGGGACCAAGGGGGGATTTACAAAAATCCACCCCTAACCCCTCCTTTACAAAAGGAGGGGAACTAAGGCTAACAACCTTCATCAATTACCTTCAAGCCTTTCTAATTGCTAGCTATGCCACCAAACCCATAGACCGAAACATGGTTCTTTCTAATTATGAAACCTATCTTTACC
>WGDO01000068.1 GCA_015493225.1 Patescibacteria group bacterium | reverse complement strand
AATAGGAAGTGCCACAGCACTTGTTCCTATTCTTGATATGATGGGGCTTAATTTTAATTTTGCAAAAGCAATAGGGCTTTTTGTAAATACCACAACTACAATAACTTCAAGCATTATGAATATAAAAAGGAAAGTCTTAGATATGAAATTTGCTTTTCCTTTAGCAATTTCTCTAGCCATAAGTGCTCCAATAGGTGCATATTTATCAAAATTCATACCCGAACATTTTGTAAAATTTTTATTTGTGTTGTTTTTATTTTTTGCAGGAAGCATGATTTTATTTGGAAAAAAAGAGCAAAAATTTAATTTCACATCTCCTTTTATTATGCCTATTTTAGGAGTAATTGTCGGGATTATAAGCGGTCTTCTTGGTATTGGGGGAGGGAGTTTATTATTACCAATTCTCATAATGCTTGGATTTGATACAAAAAAAGTGGCAGTTGCTATGAGTTTTGTTATACCTTTTTCAACATTAACTGCTTTTATAACATATCTTAGCTTTACAAAAATTAACTGGATTTTGTTGATTATTGCGGCATTTGGAGCAATTTTGGGCGGATTTATAGGAAATTACATAATGCACTTTCATCTAAATCAAAAACAAATCAAAAAAATTATAGGTGTTTTAATGTATATTATCGCCGTTAAAATGGCATTTGGATTAATTTAAAAATGGCGGAGAGGCAGGGATTCGAACCCTGGGAGCCCTTGCGAGCTCAACGGCTTTCAAGGCCGCCGCTTTCGACCACTCAGCCACCTCTCCATTATGAATAGAAACAATTTTTCTATTTTATGACTTAGATGGTGGTGCCCGGGGCCGGACTCGAACCGGCACGGGAGAAATTCCCGAGGGATTTTAAGTCCCTTGCGTCTACCAATTCCGCCACCCGGGCATATTTGGAGCAAAATTATATCAAAGCTTCCTTAAAATCAGCTTAAATGGAGGCGCCACCCGGATTCGAACCGGGGATCAGAGCTTTGCAGGCTCCTGCCTTAGCCACTTGGCTATAGCGCCTTATCTGGAGCGAGCTACGGGATTCGAACCCGCGACATCCACCTTGGCAAGGTGGTGCTCTAGCCAGCTGAGCTAAGCTCGCTTAGGACTGAAATTATAATAAATTTTTTTATTAAATGCAAGAGAAAAAGAAGATTAAATAGTTGGACCTGCTTTTTCGTACTCTTTTCCTTCTTTTACATCTTCGTATCTTTTAAAATTTTCTATAAACATAGAACCTAATTTTTTAAGTTGCTCATCATATGCCGCTTTATCTTCCCATGTATTTCTAGGATTTAAAACTTTTGTATCAACTCCTGGAAGTTCTTTTGGAATAGTCAAATCAAACACAGGTAATGTTTCAAATTCCGCTTTTTCAATACTTCCATCAAGAATAGCATTAATACAAGCTCTTGTGTCTTTAATACTCATTCTTTTTCCAACTCCATAAGGACCGCCAGTCCATCCTGTATTTACAAGATAAACATTTACATTATGTTCTTCAGTTTTTTCTCCTAAAAGTTTTGCATAAACAGTTGGGTGAAGCGGTAAAAAAGGCTCTCCAAAACATGCACTAAATGTTGCAACAGGTTCTGTAATACCTCTTTCAGTTCCGGCAACTTTTGCCGTATATCCGCTTAAGAAATAAAACATAGCCTGTTCTTTTGTAAGTTTAGATACCGGAGGTAAAACACCAAAAGCATCTGCCGTTAGGAAAATAATATTTTTAGGATGCCCTCCACTTAGAGTGCATTCGTGATTTTCAATATGTTCAATCGGATAAGATACTCTTGTGTTTTCTGTTTTATTTCCGTTTGTATAATCAACTTCCCCATTTTCATCGATTACTACATTTTCAAGTAAAGCATTTCTTTTAATTGCTCCGTAAATTTCTGGTTCGCTCTCTTTATCAAGATTAATTACTTTTGCGTAACATCCGCCTTCAAAGTTAAATACACCTTTATCATCCCAACCATGTTCATCATCACCTATAAGTTTTCTTTTTGGGTCGGTTGATAAAGTTGTTTTACCTGTTCCGCTAAGTCCGAAGAAAAGTGCCACATCGCCTTTTTCACCAACATTAGCAGAGCAGTGCATAGAAAGTTTGTTTTCAAGAGGGAGCCAGTAATTCATCATAGTAAAAATACCTTTTTTAAGCTCTCCTCCATATAATGTCCCACTCATTACGGCTTTATTTTCTTCTATATTAAATGCTATAAAAATATCACTATTTAAATTATTTTCTTTCCATTTAGGATATCTCGCTTCTCCTGCTACAAAAAATGTAAAATCAGGTTTAAAGTTTTTAGCTTCTTCCTCACTTGGCAGAATAAACATATTCATTACAAAATGAGCCTGCCAGGCAATAGGAGTTATAAATCTGATTGCTCTTCTACTTTCTTTGCTAGCACCTACAAAAACATCAACAACATAAATTTCATCTTTTTTAGAAAGTTCGTTTTTTGTAAATTCTTCTAATTTTTTGAATGTTTCAAGAGTAATTGGATGGTTAATTTCACCCCAAGCGATATATTGTTCACTTGGCTGTTGTTTTACAAAAAATTTATCTTTTGGACTTCTTCCGGTAAATTCTCCTGTATCAACAGCCGTAGCTCCGCTTGAAATTCTAAGGACTTCGCCTTTTTTTAATGTATCTTCTATAATTTTGTCATAACTAGGATTGTGTATAATTTTTGAAGCTTCTATACCAATATTTTTGAGTTCTTGTATCATAAATTTCTCCTATAAATGTGGTTGTATGGATTGCAATTATAACAAAAAATTGTAACAAGGATAAATTAGAAAGTAAAAAAAGAAAAAATCAAAGATCTTTTTCAAGACCTGATTTTTTAAGAGTAAATTCTATAAATTTGTAAGCAATAATAATTAAAACCGGCCACATAAAGAATACAATCACTCCCCATGTAGTATCAATTTTATGAACTGCAGGGTTAATACCGTTTGGCATTAACTGTGTATCGGCAGCGAAAAGAAAACTACCGAAAAATACCATAATTAAAGCTAATAATTTTCTCATTTGCGCTCCTTAATATGCATGAGATTCTGGGTCTGCTATTTCTTCTTTAGTAATAGGCCCATTTTTTTTCATTTGATACCATACCCATATGATATAAGCTAATACAAAAGGAACTGCTATACTAACCCAAGCCATAACTTCAAGAGTATATTTACTTCCTGAGCTGTTTTGGATTGTTAGAGAACTTTGTAAATCAGCATAACTTGGATAAAAAGGTGTTCCAAAGAATCCTGCGATTACAAATACAACAATTCCTATTAATACAATACCAAGTCCTGCAGACCAGATACCTTTGTTTGAATTACCAAAACCAGATGTAAATACACCCCAAACATAAAGAACAAGTCCAACTAATAATAAAATTAATGGAATAGCTCCAAATGATAATAGATTGTGTAAATATTTTCCGGCTACTAAAGTAACTATTCCTTTAGAATCATGAATATTGTATGAATATCCTTTCATTGTAAGTAAACCATAAAGAACAATTAATAATGCAATTAATAAAACAATAAAACATTTTTTAATTGTTCCTCTGATTCTTGTAATAAGTTCAGGGAATTCATTATTGTCAATATCATTAATTAACCATAATCCACCAAGAATTCTTGCTGCTGCAAATAATAAAACACCAAATGAAAGGTTAAACCAAGCTCCGTGTTTAAAATCTATTGCAGCTTCTAAACCTCTTAGATTAAATCCATTAGTTGCTGTTCCCCAAATTACATGTCTTGTATCTGGATTAATACTAAAGTTACTTCCTGTGAAGAAAGTTCCAACTGCCGCACCAATTAATAACATAGCAACTACACCATTGAAATATAAGAAAAATTTGTAAACACCTTTTCCTAAAACATTATTTTCTTTATTCATATATTCATAAGATACCGCTTGAAGAACAAATGCAAATAAAATTAACATCCATACCCAATATGCCCCACCAAATGATACTGAATAAAAAAGTGGAAACGCTGCATAAAGCGCACCACCAAAAAGAACCAATGTTGTAAATGTAAGCTCCCACTTTCTACCAAGAGAATTTGTGATTGCTCTTTCTTCTGTTTCATTTTTTGCTGTATGAAATAATGTTTGTCCACCTTGAACGAATGTCATAAGTAAAAATAAACCGCCTAAAACCGCAACAATTATCCAGAAATATACTTGAAGATAAAAATGTGTTGCGTCTACTGTATATGGTGCCCAACTCATTAGTGTGCTCCTTTTGGTCCGTGTTTAACGACCGTAAATAGGATTTTAAGTTCAGCAATACCTAAGATTACAAATGCTGTTAAGAACATAAAGAATGTTGCTTGAACATTTGCCAAAGCAATTGGTGTTGCTGATTCTGCTGTTGGAAGAACTCCGAATACTGTCCAAGGTTGTCTTCCGATTTCTGCAGTCATCCATCCAAAACTTGTACCTATCCAAGGAAGTGGAACAGATAATACTGCAAGTTTTTGAAGAAGTGTTGAATTTGCAAAACTTCCTTTAACAACTGCTATCCATGCCCAGATGAATAATAGAATAAACCAAAATCCAAGTGCTACCATTGTATGGAATGATATAAATACCGGTAATACAGGTGGATGAATTAAATCAGGATTTTTACCTTTAAAGAATCCGTAACCAATTAAATCACATTTTCTAAGTTTAAGTCCGAGTTTTGGATCACTCCATACTACACTATAGAAATCTGCTTTTGCTTTTTGCATAGCTGCTGTATCTCCAGCTGCTTTTGCTTCATGATAAGCTTTTAAGTCAGTTCTTGCTTCTTGACCAACTTCAGCAAGTTTACTAAGTGGCCAAATTCCATATTTTTTATTCCCGTCAATTAAATCTTTAAGACCTGGAACATAAGCATTTACACCATGTTTACCAAGAATTGATAATAAATGAGGAATTTCAATTTTAAAAGCCCAAGCTTGATCATTAGTTTGAACATCAGCTGCTTTTAAATCTTTTGGCCAACCGACTGCAACAATCGGAGCACCTTTTTTACCTACATAAAGCCCTTCAGCCGCTGCAATTTTTGTTGGCTGAGTATTTGTAACTTCATAAGCGTGGTCATCCCCTATTACTGCTAAGAAAATTGAAGAAATTAGACCAAATGCAGCTGCAACGGCTGCTGATTTTTTAGCAAATTCAACATGTTTTCCCCTAAGTAAATAAAAGGCTGAAATACCTAAAACAAAAATACTTGCAAGTGTATAACCGGCACTTACAACATGTAGGAATTTAACTTGAGCTACCGGTTGAGCAATAAGTTGCCAGAAATTAGTCATTTCAAGTCTTGAATTATCAATATTGAAATTTTCAAATGCGTTACTTGGATGTTGCATAAAACCATTTGCAATCAAAATCCAAAGTGCTGAAAGGTTTGAACCAATACCTAATAACCAAGATGATGCTAAATGCACACCTTTGCTAACTCTTTTCCATCCGAAAAATGAGATAGCCGCAAATGTTGCTTCCATAAAGAATGCAATTATACCTTCAACTGCAAGTGGTGCACCAAATAAGTCACCAACCATCCATGAATAAGTAGACCAGTTTGTCCCAAATTCAAATTCGTGAATAATACCTGTAGATAAACCTAATGCAAAGTTAATAGCAAAAATTAATTGCCAAAACTGTGTAATATTTTTCCATTCCTGTTTTCCTGTTTTTACGTAGATTGTTTCAAAAAACGCTACGATAAAAGACATACCAAGTGTAAATGGTACGAAAAAGAAATGGAACAACGCTGTCATCGCGAACTGGGCTCTTGCCCATTCGATCATACTCATATGATCCATTGCTATTCCTCCTTTTTTTTCTTAACTGTAGATGTTCCTGTGATTTGATTAATATAGAGCTGCTGCCTAACTTGAGGGTTCTTTACCTCTCTATTTAATGTAGGCATCAAAAATGCTCTAATCACCACAAAAATCACTACTAGTTTAATTAAAATAATTACCCAAAGCTTACGCCCCAGGTCTGACAGATTTTTAAATCCGTCTATGTAAAAGAATAAAATCCGTTTAAACATAAGCCCTCCTTCGAGGCTAATAAAAATTATATATCATTTTTGGTTTATAGTCAACATTTTTTAATATAAAGTTAATCAATTGTATCAAATTTACATAAAAATATAAGAAAATCAGGAGAATAAAGAAGAAAAAGAGATTAATCTACTTTAACTTCTTTTACGTCGCTTTCCCAAAGACCGTGTTTTGTACAGTAAGCCATTGCAGTTAATTTTAGATTTTTTTTAGGGATAATATAAAAATCAACTTCTACATGTTCTTTTTCATTTGCAAGAGTCCCAGGTGTAAAAGTAGCCTGACCTAAAAGTGTTTCTCCGTTCCATAATTGAACATAAGCGATATAATGGTCAAAATCATCCGGATGAGAATATTCGTTCCCTACTTTTACTTTTACTTTGAATTTTTCACCTGCTTTTGCGCTGTCTTCACAATGAACAAACGGTGAATGTCTGTCAATGTAATCTTTTTTTGCTTCTCTATCGATTTGAGAAATATCCTGATATCTGTTAATTTTTGGCATATTTGCCTCCTTTTGGTAAAATTTGTAAAGCTATTATAACAAAAAAAATAAAAAAGACAAAATTTATCTGTTATTAAAAGGAAATAAATGAAAAAAATAGAAATTTTTACAGACGGCAGCTCTCTTGGAAATCCGGGACCTGGAGGCTGGTGTGCAATTTTGAGATATAAAAAAAATGAAAAAATAATAAGCGGGGGAGAAGAATTTACAACTAATAACAAAATGGAGCTAACCGCCGTAATTGAAGCCTTAAAAGCTTTAAAAGAGCCCTGTGAAATAGAACTTTTTTCAGATTCTACATATGTATTAAAAGGAATTAATGAATGGCTGGTTAACTGGATTAAAAAAAACTTCAAAAATGTCAAAAATGTTGAGCTTTGGAGAGAATTTTTAGAAATTTCAAAACCACATAAAATTAATATTCACTGGGTAAAAGGCCACAGCGGTCACAAAGAAAATGAAATTTGTGATAAAATTGCAAAAGAAGAAGCATTAAAAAGGAAAAATAAGTGTTAATTTCTAAAAATGATATTATAAAATATTTAAAAAATGTCCCACCCGTGCCAAAAAATGTAAAAAAAGCGCTTGAATATTTAAAAAACGGGGATTTAAAAAATGCCGCTATTGAAGCTCAAAACGATTTAGTATTAAAAAAAAGAATAGAAGATGTTGTAAATTCGGCATATTATGCCCTCCCAAACAAAGTAAACGATATGGTTCAACTTTTTGCAATGCTTGGAATGGAAAAATCAAAAAGTCTTATTTATTCTTATTTAGTCTCACTTCTTGAGCCAAAAGAATGGCAAATTTTTAATATCAATTTTTTTGATTTTCAGGTAATGTTTATGAGTGAATTTGAAAAATATATGACAATAGAATTTGATACCAAAACATATAAAAAATATGCCGATATAGGAGCTATTATACCGGCTAGTGTATGTGTATGTGATTCTTTACTGGGAGCTAAAAAAGAAAATGTGGAACTTCTTACTTCCAATGCACCTTTGGAATATGGGACTATTATAAAAAGAATGACTGGAATCAGCCTTTTTGGCATTGCAGCCAAAATTGCAAAAATTTGGGGACTTGATGAAGAAAAAGCTGAAATTTTAAAAAATGCTGAATGTAGCAACAAATGTCTAGATAAAATTCCCGCACTTATTCATTTGGTGTTTTTTATGATTGTAAGCAAAAAACAGTTTTTGGACTTAAATTCTTTAATAGAATTTAATCCAGAATGTATTGATTTAATACCAAAAACATATGAAAGGATAATAAATGATAGCTGAAGATTTACAAAAGAGTTTGGGGTATCAGTTTAAAGATGAAAAATTGATAACCGAGGCTCTGACACATAGAAGTTATTCAAAAAACTTTAATAACGAAAGACTGGAATATTTAGGAGATGCTGTATTGGATTTGATCGTTGGAGAATATCTTTTTAAACTTTTTCCATCTTCTGAAGAAGGAATGCTCTCAAAACTAAGAGCTGCGCTTGTTAATGAAGATTCTTTTACAAAACTAGCTCAAAAACTAAATCTTGGTAAATATATTTTTTTATCTGCCGCAGAAGAAAATAACGAAGGAAGAGAAAAACCTTCAATTTTATCAAGCGGATTTGAAGCACTCATAGGAGCGCTTTATCTTGAAGCCGGATTTGAAAAAGCGAAAGAACTTTCTTTAAAACTTTTAAAAGAAGTTTTTCCAATAATCACTCCTGAAGAATTGCTAAAAGATTACAAAACAAGTCTTCAGGAAATTACCCAAGCCCATTTTGGAGTAGTTCCTGAATACAGGCTCTTAAGCGCAAAAGGGCCGGACCATAAAAAAGAATTTGAAATAGGAGTTTTTATCCACGATAAAGAATATGCAAAAGCAAAAGGAAAAAGCAAAAAAACAGCCCAGCAAGAAGGTGCAAGAGTTACTATTGAAAAATTAAAAAAAGAGCTTGGAATATAAAGGATAAAAATGTTTAACAGTTTTGGAGAGATTTTTAGATTTACTACATTTGGAGAATCTCACGGCAAAGCTCTAGGTGTTGTGATTGACGGCGTGCCGGCCGGAATGGATTTTGATGAAGAATTTTTGATTAGTGAGCTAGATAGAAGAAGACCCGGCAAAAACCGATTCGCAACTGCCAGGAAAGAGAGTGACACTCCTGAAATTTTAAGCGGAATTTTTGAAGGGAAAACCACAGGAACACCAATTGCTATAGTGATTTTTAATAAAGACCAAAAAAGCAAAGATTATGGCAATATTAAAGACATTTTCCGCCCTGGTCACGCCGATTTTACATATTGGAACAAATATGGAATAAGAGATTACAGAGGCGGTGGAAGAAGCTCTGCCAGAGAGACAGCCGCAAGAGTTGCCGCGGGAGCAGTTGCTAAAATGATTTTAAAAGAATTTAATATAAGAATTAAAGCCGGAACTGTTGAAATAGGTGGTGTGAGAGCCAAAAATTTAGACTTTGAATATGCAAAAAACTCTCCGCTTTTTGCCCTTGATAATGAAATTGAGAAAAAATGGATAGAAATTATTGATAAAGCCAGAAATGAGCACAATTCCCTAGGCGGAGTTGTAAAACTAAAAATTGAAAATCTTCCAATAGGTTTAGGAGAGCCGGTTTATTATAAACTTGATAATATTTTAGCAAGTGCGATGGTTAGTATTAATGCAGTAAAAGGTATTTATATAGGAAACAGTAAAGCGCACACTCTAAACGGCGCCGAAAATAATGACGAAATAACGAAAAACGGATTTTTAAGCAATAATTCAGGCGGAGTGCTTGGAGGAATAAGTAACGGTGAAAATGTAGAAATGAAAATTTATTTCAAACCAACACCTTCTATTTTTAAACCTCAAAAATCTGTTGATATAAATGGAAATGAGGTAGAAGTAAACCTAAAAGGCCGCCACGACCCAATAGTTGCTATTAGAGGAAGCGTGGTAGCTGAGGCTATGGCTGCTTGTGTAATTATAGATATGATGATGCTAAATGCCACAAGGACAATAGATAAACTAAAAAAAGTTTATCAATAAATATGAACCCCCAGCCAAATAGCCTTTTTTTTTGTTTTAATTAAAATATGGGGAGTATTGGCTGGAATAAAAAGGCAATCTCCGGCTTTTAGCTTTTTAATTTCTCCATCTATTTTGATTTTGGCGCATCCTTTTAACAAAACTACAAATTCATCTTCTTTTTGGCAAAACTCCTGAGGAGTTTTAAGGGTATTTGAGATAATTTTTTTTATTTCTATATTTTTATGTTTTAAAAGCGTTTCAAAAAATTCACTGTCTATATTTGGTAATTTTTTAATTTCAAATAAGTTCATAATTTTTTACCTTTTTTTCTTGACATTTTAATTTTTTTTCCATATAATTTCAATCCACAAACACGGAGTGTAGCGCAGTTTGGTTAGCGCACCTGGTTTGGGACCAGGGGGTCGGGGGTTCGAGTCCCTCCACTCCGACCATTTAGCCATCATAAGTGAGTAGCTTTTGAGCCTCCCACTTGTGGTGGGTATAGCTCAGTTGGTTAGAGCATCGGTTTGTGGCACCGAGGGTCGCCGGTTCGAATCCGGTTATCCACCCCATTGTTTTATCCAGTTTGGCGTCCGTAGCTCAACTGGATAGAGCAACGGACTTCGGATCCGTAGGTTGTAGGTTCGACTCCTATCGGACGCACCAAAGCTCAAAATACGCGCCCTTAGCTCAGCTGGATAGAGCAACGGCCTTCTAAGCCGTAGGCCGCAGGTTCGAATCCTGCAGGGCGTACCACTTTTATACCAACTCTTATGCGGGAGTGGTGGAATTGGCAGACACGCCAGACTTAGGATCTGGTGCCGCAAGGCGTGGAGGTTCAAGTCCTCTCTTCCGCACCATTTATTCACTTAAAATCCCATAAAATTCATTACTTTAGAACTTCAAAATAATTTCAATATCTATATGATAGTCCAAAAATAATTTTTAACCACATAATAATTCATTATTTAAATAATAAGCTTATAAACTTTTACCTATGAAATAAAAAATTTTCTAGCTCTTAGGAGGAGGGACTTTAGTCCCATTTTATAAAAAACAGAGCTGAAACTCCTACTAAAAGTCATTATTAGATCAGTATTGAAAAACAGTAATTTTTTGTAGAATTTAGATGTAGTGGTGGAGATAACGGGGCTCGAACCCGTGACCCCTACGCTGCCAGCGTAGTGCTCTCCCAGCTGAGCTATATCCCCATTAGGATAAGTATT
>WGDO01000067.1 GCA_015493225.1 Patescibacteria group bacterium | reverse complement strand
TTTCTTATTCCAGTATTCTTTTTTATATTTTTTGAATAGGTTTACTTGTGTTTTCATAGCTTAGTTTACATTAAAAAGTTAACTATCTATAGTAACCTATTTATGGCCTATGCACTAGGTGCTTGAGTAACATTCTTTTTGGCCTATAACGTTGTTTTGAGAAAGGGGTGGGGGTGTGGTATAATTGGGATGTGGGATGAGATTGGTGGTGGTTTGGAGGTTGTTAAGAAATCCATCCCTAACCCCTCCTTTTTCAAAGGAGGGGAATTAAAGTAAAATCCATCCCTAGCCCCTCTCTTAAGAAAGGAGGGTGGATAAGGGAGGGGAGCTAAGGATATCAAAACAAATGCGAAAAAAAGAAGAAAATAAAATAAATAAAAATATACTTTTTACGATTGCTTATTATAATGCTTTGGATTATCAGCCAACAACTTTTTATGTTTGGAAATATTTAGTTGATGTAATAAATGATGATGAAAAAGTTGGATTAAATAAAATTATTCTGGCTTTAACTGATTTACAAAAAAAACAAAAAATTATTGAAGGGAATGGTTTTTGGCAATTGAATACTTTCGGCAATAATTTAGCCGGTAAACGAGAACAAAAAATATTAAAGAAAAAGGTAAAATTACAAATTCAAAAAAATAAAATATCAACGGCAAAATTGCAAAGAGCGAGAGGATGGATGAAAATTGTTGGTTGGCTACCTTATTTGAAAGGGACGATATCAACGGGAACTTTGGCCATGAAGCGAGGGGGTATAAATAGCGATTGGGACGTTCTGGTTGTTACTAAAAAAGATAGAATTTGGTTGGGAAGATTAATTTTAACTATTTGGCTACAGCTTTTAAGAAAGAGGCGATATGGGAATAAAATTAAAGATAGATTTTGTTTAAATCAATTTGTTACTGATGGAAGTTTGCAATTTCAGGAACGTAATGAATTTGCTGGTAACGAAATTTTATTTAGTAGATGCTTAGGCAATAAAAATAGTATTCACAATAATTTATTAAAAAATAATATAGAATGGATTGAAAAGAACAAGCCAAATTTTGTTTTGAGAAATTTAAATTCAGGAGATGGAATTTCTAATTGGCAAAATAAATTAAAATTTTTTTTAGAGAACTTGTTGGAAATGTTTGGTTCAGCAGATTTGTTGAATAAAATTTCTAAGAGAATTATGATTAGAAAAATAATTAATAATCCAAAGACTTATGCCAGTCAAGCTGACATTCGCTATGGAGATTTTTTTCTAATTTTTTTACCATATCCCCAGAGAGACAGTATTAGGAAAAAGACTCTAAATCTATTGACAAAAGTAGTTTAAGGGTGTATAATGTATATGTAAAGTTAATTGAAGGGTGATTCACTAGATGAGTCCCCCTATTTTTATTGCTTAAAAAAATATGAAAACAAACTTAAAAATACAATTTAATAAGGTTTTTAGGCTGAATGTTGTGATTTTGGGTGTGTTTTTGTTGTTTGGGCAAGTATCGGCGAATACCCCAGTAGATAATGGTGATAATTATTTAGAATTAGAAAGGGAAGTTATTAATCAATTAAACCAAGAAAGAGTTGACCATGATCTAGCTGCTTTGCAGTTTGATAATATTTTAAAAAAAGCTGCCGGAATGAAACTTGATGACATGGTATCTAAAGAATATTTTGCACATACTTCTCCGGAGGGAAAAGGTCCATGGCATTGGTTTGAACGAGCTGGTTATGATTATGAATTTGCTGGAGAAAATTTAGCTACTAAATTTACAACGGCTAGTGAAGTGCATAAAGCTTGGATGAATAGTAAAACTCATCGAGAAAATATTTTATTTCCCAAATATAAAGATGTGGCAGTAATGATTGGTAAAAATGCCAGTGGTGAATTAGTAGCAGTGGAATTGTTTGGTGAAAGGGTTGGTGATGATAAAAATGTTTTGATAGGTGGAGCTATTTTACCTAAAAATAATAAGGCGCAGAATGAACTTTTGGCAGAGACTTCAACCAGTATTATTCCAGACAAGGTCGTGTTTGAAAAAGTTAATAAATTGCCAATGTATAACATTTCTTTTAATAATGCATTATTGCTGTTCGTTGGTGGTTTGTGTTTTATTTTAGTGGTTAATGTTTGGATATTGGAAAAGGAAGAGGAAAAGGTGTTGATGAAGTTAAAAAATTCGGTTTAGGATTTATTTTGATAATAATAATTAAAATAAAAAAAATGTAAAAATAAAATCAAAAATTAAAATTAAAAATGCACCTTTACAATTGAATATTTTAATAAAATGCTAATTGTAATTTATAATTAGCTGATAATTTAAGAGCAGAAAATCTCTGTTCTTCGCTCGTTGAGTATAAAGTAATGACAAAAAGCACCCATTTATGGGTGTTTTTTGTCATTTTGAAAACTGGTTCTTACTATTGACAATATTGTTAAAATATGCTATAATAACTTGTCAATCCAAAAAGGGTTGATTTTTGTTAATTGAGTTATTTCTGTGTTTAGAAATAAATTCAATAGACCTCTCCGAAAACTATCTCCTACTGCAATTTTCCACTTTTGGTAAAATTTATTTCAAACTTTTTCAACTTAGCTAAGGCTAAATTTTCAAAAGTTATTCAATAAATTTTACTCAAAACTAGCAAATTTCGTAACGAAGCTAGTTTCCGGAGAGGTCTAATTAACAAATATGCTCAGTAAGCTGATTTTAGTCAAATTTAGTTTGTGAGCATTCTCGTTTAATTGCGGGAATAATCAATAATTTATTTAATGAATAAAATCATTAAAGTAGTTAAAGTAGTAATTTTAACAGTTGTAGTTTTATTACCGGTAATTGTGCTGGCGAAGGACAATTTAAATGAAAATTTAAAAATTGTTTCTAGAGGAGAAGTAGAAGTGGTGTCTGGTAGAGAAAAACTATCAACGGAGGTATTAAATTTTAAAACAGAAAAGGAAGAGAAACTTGAGGAGAATAATAAAAAAAGATTAGATATTTATAAAAACAGATTAGCCAAGGCTAGATTTAGACAGGGAAAAGGTAATATATTGGTAACCGGTTATTCGTCTACTTTGGACCAATGTTCGGGAAATCCGTTTATTACAGCTAGTGGTACGCATGTTCATCAAGGAACAATGGCTTGTCCCCCACAATATCCCTTTGGAACAAAAATCACTATTAAAAATGTTGGAACTTTTATTTGTGAAGATCGTGGGGGTGCGATCAAGGGATCCCATTTTGATATGTGGTTTACGTCTAGAAGTAAAGCCTTGGCTTGGGGGAAGAGAGTGATGAGGGCGGAGATTAGTAAATAGATTTTAGAGAGGTAGTAGGTAGACATGTAGTAAATAGATAGTAGATGAGTAGTGGGTAGATAGTAGGCAAGCGATAGGTAACAAGTAGCAACCAAAAAGCGGGGCTTCGCTCCGCTTTTTGATTGCTTAAAATATTGTGGTTTGTAATTAGTCTGTATTTTTTTATATAACTATTCAATTGAATGGTCGTATGGATGCAAAGTGTAAAATTAAAAAAATAAAACCAGAAATAAAATTGTAGCTTAAATCATCCGTTACCTTATAACCATATAAGGAAACGGAGATAAAAATTGATTTTGGAAGGAGGGGGGGTGGGGAGATATTATTTTATAAATCCAAAGTGTTTTAGGGCTGGGATTATATTTGGGGCGAGATTTTTGTTTTTTAATTCTTCAATTGGTATCCAAGCCCATTCGCGAATATCCTCACGAGGATTGATTTCACCAATACTTTTTGCTAGAAAATGAACCAAAATTACATCAGAGGTTCCATCTTCTAATTGTTTGGTGGTGTATTGTAAAAAGGGGTCATCATTTAGAATCTTAATTTTAAGACCCATTTTATCTAACGCTCTTTCTTTGGCAACATCAGTTAAGCGAGTGGAAAAATCTTTTGCACTTCCGCCACAGAATTTCCAAAATTCTGTGTCGCCATGTTGATTTAAAAGTACTTTGTTATCTTTTACAATAACTGGCCCGGAGGCGATAATTAATTTTTGTGTTTTTTGATGAGACATAGAAGTAATGTTAATAATTATATCTTTTTTATAGCATAAAAAGTTGGTGATGTTGATTGTTACAGGGTGATAAAAGCTTCGAAAAATTTGACCCCCTTTATGCAGGGGGTGGTAAATTAGTTTAATTTCTTAACCATGTAAGTATTCTGCAGGCGGTAGCCGTTTTGGCGATAGTAGTCGCGAACGCCGATTCCGGAGATGACGGCGATTTTGTTTAGACTAAATTCTTCTTTGGTGATCCTTTCTGCTTCCTTTAGTAATTTTTTGCCTAGTCCGATATGTTGGGGAGAGTTTTTGTCACTTTTACCGATAGAGGCTAATTTTCCATAGGTGTGTACCTCGCGAATGATGGATGAATTTTTTAAGGAAGGGATTGCTAAATTTTTATTGACATTGTTGATTCGTAGTCGTAGTAAAGCATAGAGGCGGTTTTGGTCGTCGATAATCTGAAGAAAAATTTCTTGACCATCGGAAGCAGGGTAATCAATTCGGTGTAAAAATATTTTAGAAGTGGATTGATATTCCCCTTTTATTTCTCGACAGCGAATACATTGACAGTGGGTCTTGGGAGCTACGACTTGACGAAGATTAGATATGGTTGGTCCAGCTTCAATGGAAGGCAGAGGGACATCGCGAACTAATCTTTGGATTCGGGTATAGGGAGGAATAGCCTCATTTTTTATTCTGATAACTAACTTTTCAAATGTCTTATTATCTAGAGGTTTGTATTTTCCCTGTTTCCACCAACGATAAAGAGGAGTGTTTTTAATGACTACTGTTGGATAAATTTTTAGCATATCCGGTTGGTAGTCGGGGTTGATGAAAAGTTCTTTGAACATTTGGAAGTCGGAAAACCCCCCAAAATCTTCGTTCCTCAGATTTTGACCCCCTTTACACAGGGGGTAAGAGAAAGGAATAGAGCCGTAAAGTCCTGGCATCATATGGTAATTGATTTTGAAGCCGGCTTCTTTTAATAATTTAGTAGCCTGAATGGTTGCCTGGGTAAGATGTCCACGGCGATTCTTTTTCAGAATTTCATCATAAATTGATTGTACTCCCAGCTCTACTCTGGTGCAACCTAGTCGACGAAAATTGATAATTTCTTTTTCATTTATCCAATCTGGTCTGGTTTCCAATGTTAGGCCGACGATACGAGTTTTTGCTTTTTCGTTTTTCTTTTGTTCCCGAAGGAGAGAAAGATTTTTAGTAATTCGCTCGCTAAAGGCCGGGCCTTTCTCTCCACTGTCGTTCTGCTCTAAAGGCCTGGCCTTGCTCGCTCCGGCTTCGCTCACTAGTATTCCTCGTTTGTATTCGTTGCAAGCACGAAAACATTCTTTAATAAACCAAGTTTGGTATCGTTTGGGAAAGTAGGAAAAAGTTCCGCCCATTACAATTAATTCTATTTTATTGGTTAAATGTCCGTTAATCATTAGGGCATGAAGACGGCTTTGAATTTGTTTATAGGGATTAAATTTATTTATTATGGCGCGCATTACGGCCGGTTCGTTGGAGAGATAGCTTTTGGGCATATTTTCTTCAGTGGGACAGAAGGCACAATTTCCTGGGCAGGCATAGGGTTTGGTTAGGACGGCTACGACGGCTACTCCAGATTGGGTACGAACACCTCGACTAAGCATAACCTTTTCCAGTGATTGCTTTCTTTTAATCTTTTTTTGTGCTATCATTTTTTCATAGAGTTCTCTGATGTCGGCATTGGTTGGTTGAGGCAATTTGCGGTCATTGTAAAATTGTTTTTTGAATTTTAAAAAGTGCTCCGTTGAAGGAAGCGATTTTTTGAGGGCTTCGAGTATGAATTGGTGATGAATGGAAATCATGACGTTTCGTTTTAATTTTAATTAGTGCGGTTCCTACGAAATTATTTTATTTCTCGTTTAGGGATGACAAATCAGCTACGAATCTACAAATAGAGAGCGGATTTTCTTAGTTCCCCTTCCTCTGTAAAGGAGGGGTTAGGGGTGGATTTAGTTTTTGAAAATTTAAAATACTAAAAATCCCCCCTCAATCCCCCCTTTGTAAAGACAAGTTATAAGGAAAAGTCAACCCGTACCTTAAAAAAATAATAAAGAAATTTACGAGCAGTAGCAATAACAGCTGTAAAATAATGCTTTCCATCATTAATCAGTCTCTGATAATACTCTTTAAAAATGTCATTATGTTG
>WGDO01000066.1 GCA_015493225.1 Patescibacteria group bacterium | reverse complement strand
TGGCGATTTAGGGAGCAAATTAAGAAACTTTTAACCTTTCAGCGAAAGGTGCAGGGATTTTTTCTCTGCCCTTTCCTGAAAAATTATTTTTTCCTTTTTCTTCCTCCCTTTTTCGCAACTATAAGTCGCATTTCTTAATTGAACTTACGCTGCATCTTTTTCTTTTACTAATTGCTCAACTTCAAGCAATACAATATTTCCTTTTTCATCACGCTTAAAAATCTTTCCTCCTCTTTTATCGTGACCAATATGGTCAATCATTGTCATGAAAATATCATAATCAATTATTTCTCTTGTTTTTTCTTCTTCTGCTATTTCCTTTTGAGTTTTCTTTTGTAAAAATAAGATTGAACATTGCGTTCCGTTTCTTGGCTGAAATGCGTCAGCATGTAAATCTACACTTGCAATAATTTTTGTTTTTTTGATTAACCAATGTCTAATATATTCAAGTCCCGGTGCTCCAAGAATGCTGTCAGGTAAAACAATAGCGGTTCTACCACCTTCTTTTAAAAGTTGTAATATTCTTTCAATGAAAAGTTGTTCTGGCGGAACACTTGATTGTAAACGGTCAGTTTTAAACCAATTTCCATTTTCGTCTTTGTTCCAAATATGTGCTAAATCGTATTGTTCTAAAATTTGTTGGTCTTTGATTGGAATTTTAGAACCAAAAGGCGGATTGGTAACGATTATGTCAAAATGCCCTAAACTTTTGTGATTACGGATTGCACTTACAGGAATATTCAAAGCCTTTGCAAGTTTCTTTTTAGTGTCTTCTTCCCATTCTTGTGGTGGTAAAAGTGAATTTAATTGTAAAATATTTCCGCTACCGTCATTGTTCATAACCATATTCATTTTAGTAGCTTTTACAAGGTCGGGATTTATATCAAATCCAAAATAATTTTCTGCTGCAATTTCTGATATTTTTTGATTAAAAATTGAACGAACATCTGCGTTCCAGCCTTCTTTTTCTCCATATTGTTTTTCAAGTTTTTTGGTTAATTTGTTAATTACTGCATTCATTGCTGTAACGACAAAACCACCCGTTCCGCAACTACTGTCCAAAACCTTTTCATTTTCTTTTGGATTCAGCATTGCAACTGCCATTTTCATTACATTTCTTGGCGTAAAAAATTCCCCTCTGTCTCCTCTTAAATTTGAGCCAACAAGTTCTTCATAAGCCTTTCCTTTAATATCAATGTCAGTTGTTAAAAGAGCATATTTTTGAAGTTCGGCAGTTAAATGTGTAACTGTTCTTGGTAAGAGTTTTATTTCGTCATTTTTAGCAAATATTTGCCCATGACGTTTTTTTACTTCCTCAAATATTTTGGAAATTCTTTTGTAAACACTTGCTTGACCGTCTTTGTAATTTCGCTCTTTTGAACTCGTATAAAACTCTACAGGTTCAAGTAAGTTTCTTTCATCATGGATTTTACAGAAAATAATTTTTAAAAATTCAAAAAATGCAGGTTGCTTTTGCAATCCTTCATTTACGTAAATAATATTATGGCATGTTTTGAAAGTAAAAAGTAGATTGTCTTCATACGCTTTGATTAAAGTATTACGGTTTGGCCTTTCTTGTTCATCAGTAGTTCCATCTGCTGAAGGAATATCGTTATATTCTTCAAAAATCGTTTGTTTCTTTTCATTTACAACTTTTCTGTAAACTGTTTTGTGTAGTCCATTTGTCCACATTCCCCATTCACAATTATTGCAAGCTGCCATGTAAGTTTTTAGCTGTTCAATTCCGTTGTTTTTATCGGTTGGTTTAACAGCTTCTTTTTTACATTCAACAATTGTTTTGATATTATGCTGGTCTTTCTTTTGTTCTTCTGTTGCATCTTCATCAAAAATTACAATGTCGGCTCTTTTTTTACCTGAACCCATTTGAACACCATATTCAATTTTGATTTGGTCTTTCAAATATTTATGTTCATTTATTAGTCTTTTTTCAACTGTTTGTCTAACATATTCCTCAGGTGTATCAGGTCTAATTGTCCCATCAATGTAGTCTCTGAGTTTTCCTTCTGGAATTGATATTATAACTTTTGCTTCTATCATTAATTTTCTCTTTTCTGCTGTTTATTATTCTCTGAGCGTTGGCTAAAAAATAGCTCTTTTGGTTTTTTTGCGTTGGCTTTTGTGTCGGCAAAAACCAAATGTGCTATTTGTGCGTTGGCTCTTTCTTTTCGTTTCATTTTACTACTTCCGTTCTCTTTTCTCGTATGCACCACAACGGTTTGGGCTATGGTGCGTGCCGCAGTTTCAATGTTATATTTTTCTATTTCCCGGTAACTTCATTTAATGCTTAATCTTCATATTTACAACAAGTTGCGGTATGCACTATGAGCCATTGTTATCGGCTTTTTAAATTGTCTTCAAATATTTTTATTTTATCAATCATTTTCTGAATAGTTTCCTTTTGGTACTCCTCTCTAATTAAATTAAAAGTTGCATTATGTGAAAAATCCGTTAAATTTATTTTATCATCATTCTTTTCAAAAAATTCGCTCCAAAAATAATTATCTTCATTCTTTTGATATTCGTAATTTGATTCAAGAATTTTTTCAATTCGTATTCGTAATGTTTCATTTATTTTTTCATTTATTTCAAATCCCCAGTATAGAAACGCACCAGATTTATTCGTTATAGATGCTTTTATACCAGATACATATTCAAAAGAAATTCCACAATACTGTTTATTTTTTTGACCTTTTCTATAAGGCTCAAAATGTGTAATATCCATAACATTTTGGTCAGTTGGTATTGATAAAACTTTATACCCATTAGAATTTAAGCTATTGCTCAAATTATCCCAAAAATCTCTTACAGTATGCCACTTAACATGCTTAAAATTATCAATTAACATTTTTGCTGAATTCATATTATCCTTATTTTTTCCAACAATGCTTTTAATCTCAAGCCTTTGTTTTATATCAGATTGGTTTCCGGTCATTTTTTCTACTAGATTTTTATATTGAATTATTGATTCTCTTAAAAACGGTTCATCTGCTACAACAGAAAGACATTTTTCTAACCATTTAATTATTTCACAAGAATAGGAAATACAATGTCCATTAATATTATTTAGAGCTTTAAAAGTTCCTAAACTTTCGTCTGAAGGTTCATGACCATCTAATGTTAAATAGAATGTTGTAATATTTTTTTTTGGTATTTTTTCAATATCTCTTACGTGTTTATAATATCTTTCAAGCTGTCCTCCATCATTATTATTACTGTCTCCTGCGTAAATCTTATTTTCAACAATAATGGCGTATCTATTTTTTCTATTAATTACTAAAATATCTATATTACTATTTTCTTTCTTGTTCCATTCTTTTGGATAAACTTCAACTGTGTCAAAATTATCTTTTTCTATATTTACAATAGAGAAGAAAAAATTTAAAAAAACATTGTTTTTCCCATGTGATGAATCAGGTGCCAATAATGAAGAAATAAAACGAGAATGTAGCCTTCTTTCATCATTGTCTTTATGAAGTACAGAGAAAATATTATATT
This sequence comes from Patescibacteria group bacterium, assembly GCA_015493225.1. Lineage (GTDB taxonomy): Bacteria > Patescibacteriota > Minisyncoccia > Moranbacterales > DUUL01 > S145-42. The sequence continues at coordinate 2,457 of WGDO01000066.1, read as the reverse complement.
TCTCCTTGTTTTCATAAAGCATTTCATATTTAAGATGAATAATATATAATTGCTTTAAAAGATATTCCATATTAATTTGAATTTTTTATCAAAATTGCCGATAACGGCCAGGGCTATGGTGCGTGCCGCAATTTCAAAGTTATATTTTTCTATTTTCCAGTAACTTCATTTAATGTTTAATTGTCATGTTTACAATGATTTGCGGCATGCACTATGAGCCATTGTTATGTGTTCGTGCTTTTGCTATTATTTAAAACTTTTTGAGCTAACTTTGAATTAATATGGAGTTGTGAATAAAAGCTTGATATTCGTCCGAATCTAATGTTATTTCTATTTTCACCTCCATTTTTTCTTAGTTCTATTATTTTATTTAACGTATTGTTTTCAAGGTTTTTCATGCAATTTAAAAGATACTTCTTATTTATAAGAGTTAATTCATTTCTTGGAATTGCAACACTTAGAATTCTATCATCGTTGTCCTGTTGAACAAATGAAATTGGATTTTTACTTATGTTAAATAAGGTTTTTATTTCTTGAATATCTAATACCAAATATCCTATTTCACCAATTCTTTCTCCTTTTGGTAATAACTTGTCCTCTATTATCATTAGAAAACCATCTTGGTTTAGGGATCTAATAACTTTATTCAAAATAGAAACCCATTCGAATATTGGGATTTCATGTAGGACATTGCATAGAACAACAAAACTAAAAGTATTCTCTGGTAGTTCTTTATATTTTTGATAAATTTTTTGTACTCCAATGCTTTGTAAATCTTTATGAAGCTTTTTATTTGGCTCAAGGGCATAATAATTTATTTTAGAAAAAAGTTTTTTTTCAGAAATTAGATGTTCGTATAGCCTTCCTTTGCCTGCTCCAAAATCTAAAAGCATATTATTACTTCTAGATGAGTTCAAATCCTTTATAGCTTTTTTAAATGAAACTACCTGAGGATCATCCTGTTTAGCGTTTTGGATTACTTCAGGTTCAGTAAAACATTGAGCCATAAAATTTACATAGGCCCATTCGGAAGACATATTCAGAAAATTACTTAATTTATATATTCTATCTTCAATGCTCATTAATTCAAATAAAGATTCTCTAGGCGTTGTGCTTGATGGATGTTTTATTATTCCTTTCCTAACCATAAATATTTCATCGTAGTTTAAATCGGATAAAATATTGATTGAATGTGTTGCTATCCACAATTGGCCTTTATCTGAAAGGACATTTCGAATACCTTTTATTAAGTCTATTTCTGAATCTGGATGGAGATGTAGTTCGGGCTCATCAATTAAGATTATGCTTTCTTTTAAATGTAGTTTCGGGTTTTGTTCAAGTAAGAAAAACAGTAATATATACGCAAAAAGAGATTTCTCACCGTCAGAAAGTTCATGGTAATTAAATGTTCTTTTATTAAGCTTCCAAGTACCAGATTGAAGACTTTGTACTCCTTGATCAGTTATTTTTTTATTTAAAGCCTTTCTTTCCCATTCTAGATCTTTGTTTAAGAAATCTTTAAATAACTTTTTTAGGAGAATAAATCTTTTATGAGATATCCTCTTTTCGTATTTATTTACATCCCCCATACAATCCATATAATCATATGTAAGTTGATGTGGGAGCTTAATAAGAAATTTTAGCCCGCTTTTATATATCGAATTGACTTCGTTATAACTAATATTTTCAGCAACAGTTTCAATTAATTGTTCAAAAGGTAAAAAATTCTCATTTTTACTTTCAGAAATAACCTCTTGTAAATGATTAATTTCTTCGTTGTTTATTCTTCTGAAATAATTTTCCCGAATAGAATTTAATATTCCGTTTGCTTGTTGAACTAAATTTTGTATTACTTGTAATTTAGAAGGTTGATTAGGCCGCCGGCCTTGATTTAATTGATGTTTAATAGGTGCTAACTTCTTTTGATATTTATTTATTTCATTTGTTATATCAATGTTATTAGGATTTTCTTTCTGCTTGTTAATTGATAGTTGAAGTTTTTCATTTTGAATTAGATAATTTTTATATGGCATTAATTCATTTATTATCTTTTGAAGATTATTTGGCGGATTAGTAATGCTATTATCTAAAAATCTATTTAAGCTAATGATGCTTTGTAAATTTTGTTCCAACAAATTCAATATTCTTGTTTTGCCTGAACCATTTCTCCCTATCAATGCAACTACTGAATTAAGTCTTTCAATATCTATCTTTTCAATTCCAATCTTTTGAGTTATCGTACTTGTAATATTTAATTTATTCAGTTTCATATCAATTTAATTTTGCATGTTTTTCTGCATGACACATAACGATCATGGCTATATCTCTGTGGCCAATTATTTATCCTGAAATTTATTTAAAGTTTAATTTGTTAAAATTACAACTTTTTGTCTTATGAATTTCAAAACTGGCCATGGGATATAGCTGATGTTGTATTTAGTGGTCTTTTATCATTTT
>WGDO01000065.1 GCA_015493225.1 Patescibacteria group bacterium | reverse complement strand
TTTTAATAATTTTAGCTTATAAATACCTTGTTTTTAATAATTCAAGTCTAATATATAATTTTTTTTGTACAAATCGGCTGACTTTATTACTGATAATTTTTATTGTGCTAAAATATATGTTTTTTTATTTTTTTAAAAGTGCTAATTGTAGCTTATTATAGCTGTTTTTATAAAATTTATTAGTTTATTTTGTGCCCAAGGATGTTAAAGAGCCAATTTGCATTAACAAATGTTTTAAATAATGTATAATAAAGCGTAATTTAAGGCAATAAATAAGTAAGAATATTTTAAGAAAAATATAATAAATCTAAATCTAAATTTAATTTTATGAACAAACGAAATTTAATTATCGGAATAATTATTTTAATAGCTCTTGTCGGGGGAGTTGTTTTGTGGCAACAAAAGAATAATCAGGAGAATACAAAACAACAAACAAAAAAAGAAGTTGTTGAAAAAACTCAGGAGCAAAAAACAACTGAAAAGCAGGAAACAACAAAAGAACAAAGCAATAACCAAAATCAAGTTATTGAAGGCGAATTAAAACTGGAAGAAAAGATTGATACCAGTGATTGGAAGACTTATCGGAATGAGGAGTTGGGGTTTGAGGTGAAGTATCCGAAGGGGTGGAAAGTTGGTAAGTTTAAATCCCCAACCAAATTTGATGCACCAACCCCAATTGATTGTAATAAAACTCCAGAAAAATGTCCTTATGAGTTAATTTTGTTCTCTGCTGAAAATCAAGACGATTATAGTCATATTCGGGCATTTAGTGTGAGAAGTATTAAGGATGGTAATTTTAATTGTGATGAAAAAGGGGCATTATCTTTTGATCGAGGTTCAGAATTTGCTTCGGGTTGTCATTTAACATATACATTGAAAATAGGTAAGCGTTGCATAGTTGTTAGTGCAAGTGATAAGCTTGCTAGGTGTGATGAAAAAAATATAGATATGTTATTTAAAAAAATAATATCAACAATTAAAGGGTTGTAGTTATTTTTAAACCGGCAAAGCACAAAACTCTATATTTGCTGGTCTATAAAGTAACTGTAATAATACATTTATTAATAAACCTAAATCTAATTTTATGAACAAACGAAATTTAATCATCGGAATTGTTGTTTTAGTAGCTCTGGTTGGTGGAGTTGTTTTGTGGAATCAGAAAAACAATCAGTTGGATACGAGGCAACAAACAAAAAAAGAGATTACCAAACAAACTCAAGAGCAAAAAATTAAAGAACAATCAAACGCTCAAAACCAAACCATTGACGGAGAATTAAAACCGGAGGAAACGATTGATACCAGTGATTGGAAGACTTATCGGAATGAGGAGTATGGGTTTGAGTTTAAGTATCCGAAAGAGTGTGATGTATTGGACGGTGTAAAAGTGTCTTCTGAAAAAATAGCTATAATTGATTGTCATAATAAGAAATATTTTGACGAGGGAATAATTCCGTCAGGTATTAAATTTTTTGGTATGGTTAATATATTTTATAATAATATGTTAAGTAAAGATGAATATATTAAACAACAACAAGATGATTGCATTCATAATTTTGGAATAGAGAAGAGTGTTGCTATTAAAAAGATTAAGGTTATGTCTGATAAAGAGAAAAATAAAATAGAGGGTGGTTGTAGTGCTACTGGCGAACCAAACATTGTTGCGGTTTTTGATGTCGATGGTAAAAAAATGGTTCAATTTATTGGAAATGTAAAGTATAATTTTTTTGTAAAAAATGTTGATGGGCGGGATATTATAGATGGTGGTTATGATATAACTAATGTAATTTATAAAACATTCATTTTTGAAAAATAAAAAGCTAGTGTTTTGTAAAAAGACATTAATACTAATGTCTTTAAAGGAAAACATTAGTTTTTCAAGGCACATTGTACACTTACAATAGAATAGAGACAATAATGTCTCAAAAATTGAAAAGGAGAACTGTAATGAAAGAACAATGGAACACAATTTTGGTAATGGCAATCTGTATTTTGGCATTTTCTTTTAATGCATATGCACAAGATAAAAGTGTTGTTGCATGGAAAAGGGTTGTGCCAGACTCAACAAGGCTAGGGGCGCTTAAGCATAGGTATTATCCAGCCATATTTAAAGATGGTGTTGCTCGTACTCATTTTGGGGTAGATATTCTTGGCCCGCGGGGAACGTCTCAATTATGTGGAAAGCCTATTTACCCACTTTATCCAGGGGAAGTAATTGATACAAAAACGGGATATGCTGGAGGACTTGGAAATGCTGTATTAATGAAACATCCTGGGAGGGCTCCTGATGGTGGTGATTTGTATACTGTATATTTGCATATGCAGAGTAAACCACTTGTTTCAAAAGGATGGACTAATGGTCTTAGCCCAATTGGATTTGTTGGAATGACGGGATTTGCTAATGGTGTTTGTCATACTCATTTTGAAATTCGTAAATTTTTTCATGACAATTCGGCTGGTGGTAATGGTTGGTTTCATGAAAAATTGTCCGGTATCTATGCCAAGGGAGATGTACGAAATACTGAATGGGCAAAAAATGATTGGCTAAACCCAAAAAATGTGTTTGTTAGACAGGGATATCGAGATATTAGTGAAGGACATATATCAATAAGATGGTGGCCATCTGATGTTCCTTGTGACAAAGCTTCACTTTGGGAATACAATAAAACCTGTTCAGCTGAGTATAGTAATCCAGCAACTTGCCAATTAGTTTATGATGAGCTCAAAAGTATTAATCCATGGAAATATAGTGGAAGTGACTGGCGCACAATCTTTTTTGGCAAGATTTATGACTTCCAAAAACTTTGCTATTGATTTAAAGGGAGGGCATTAAAAGTGAAAGAAAAAAGGGCGTTAATTAAATGGAGGGTGTTGTCGCTGATAGTTGTTTTGATGCAAACAATGTTTATTTCGGTAAGTTTTGCTAATTATGGAGATGTAATTCAGGGTGGTTTGTGTGGTATGGATAGCGGTTATATCCCTCCCACCGGAAACTACACTTCCAACGGCACCGGAGCGACGGAACATTCCCAACCGGGAGAATCTGATCATCAGGGTTATGTGCATAATGTTTCTATGGACAAGACGGAGATGAGCCGTTCGGGTAGTGGAGACTACAACCGGAAATGGACTTTTGTTCATGGAGAAGTTCCAGTTGTGAATGTTCGGGTAAGACTGAAAAACAAAACAAACCATAAGATTCATCACGATGATGTTGCCATCAAATGGTTTGAATCCCCGAATCATACCTTCAATCCAAGCTACGATCATCATTTTGCGACAGACCATAACAAGAAGAGTATTGGTCCGTTTAAGCATAATTGTGATAATGATGAGTTGGTGGAAAAAAAGACCAACTTAAAATTAAAAAATTTAGAGATAAACTATTATGATATTATGAATAATATCATAATAGGCAGGATAAAATTTGTGATTAAAATTTTGTTTTTGAAAGTGTTTAAAAATAAAATTTTGATTGACAAATGTTTTAAATAATGTATAATAAAGTGTAATTTAAGGTGATGAATAAGTAAAAATATTTTAAGAAATTTTAATAAATTTAAATTTAATTTTATGAACAAACGAAATTTAATTATCGGAATTGTTGTTTTAATATTTCTTGTTGGGGGAGTTGTTTTGTGGAATAAGAAAAACAATCAGCAGGATACAAAACAACAAGCAAAAAAAGAAGTTGTTGGACAAATTCAAAAGCAAAAAACAACAAAAGAGCAAACCAACAATCAAAATCAAACCGAAGGAGAAAAGACTAAATTTGGAATTGATGATTCACAATTAAAGTATAATAAAAATGGTAGTATTGACACAAGTGAATGGAAAACATCGGATATGTTAATTAAATTTAAATATCCTGAAAGTTGGCAGAAAGTTGACTTGGGTATTTCTAATGCAAAAAATTTAAAAGATAATTTGGATGTTAAACAAATCTATATTCAAGGGACCGGTTTTGGTGCACCGTTTGATATTGACGAAGCTAGTGGTAAAAACATAGATGAATTATTAGTGAATGCAGTTAAGCACAGTGTTGATTCTACTGAAAAATATGTGAAAAAATATAATGGGACTTGTCAGAAAAATGCGGTTGATAAGTATAATGTGTATATGAAATGTAAATATAAAAAAAATAATATAATAAATATATTATTTAAAAGAACATTTATATATCACGAAATTGATGGAAATGGCAAAAAAACTGGTGGTAGTGCTGGTTTAAATATAGAAGTTGGTGATTTGAAGACTTTAGAAAATAATAAAAAAATTATTAATGAAATTTTAAAAAGTGCACACATCGAACGAATACTTGGTGAGAACTCATTTACTTTAGATGGAATGTATTTAAGATAAAAAAAATAATAGTTTTGTCTCACAAAATATTTAGTAATTTAAGTCACAAGTGGTAAATATTTTGTGGGATAAAACTCTCACTAAAAAACAAAGTTGAACATTGACAATAAAATAGAAACAATAATAATGTTTCTAAAACTATTAATTCTGTTATGGAGGTAATAAGTTGTGAAAAAAATAATTGGTAGTATTATTTTTGTGGTTGCGTTGTGTGTAACTAGCACCAGTTTATTCGCAGGCAGTGAAAATTGTCATGGACTTTATTCTCCCGGGAATAGGTATGGATGCGGGATTGGTTATGGAAATTGTACCTGGTATGCTGCTTATAGAAGACCAGATTTGAATTTTCCAACATCTGGAAGTCATGATGCTGGCACTTGGATTACCCATGCTAGAAGACTAGGGTTTGTTATTGGTGATACTCCTGTGTCTGGTGCTGTTGCTGTCATTAACATGGGTAATGTTGGGCATGTTGCATATGTTGAAAGGCGATATCAAGGTCCAATTACAATTGATTATGGTGTTCCATTTATTGCAAAAGAACAAGACTATTATGGATCCTTGCCTTACGGACCAGGAAACAATAAAGTGTATACAGCGATATATGCTTTCAGCCATAGTGGTTATTATAGGCGTCAAAATTCTGCAAATGGTTTTGGTGGTGAAAATGAAGTATATGGTTTCATCTACCCAACTCGCACCGTTAAATATGCAGATGAGTATCGCTTAGTTCTAATGCGTAAAGATGGAGCAATTCCTCAAACCTGTAATCAAGTTGACCAGGCAACAATGTATATGCTCAATGATAAAAAAGAGTTAACTGTAATAAAGGTTGGCAATAAAAATTGGGCACAATTATTTTGTTTAAAATCTAATGATGGAGGGCCATTAATTGATGCTAATTTGGCAGAATATTTGGCTATGCGTAGAGGAGGAACGCAAATTACGGATGGTATTGGTGGTTCCTACACCCCTCCCACCGGAAATTACACCCCAGCTCCTGGAAGTGGAGCAACAGAACACTCCCAACCGGGAGAATCTGATCACCCCGGATATGTGCATAATGTTTCCATGGATGATGTGGAGATGAGTCCGGCGGGTAGTGGAAACTATAACCACGAATGGACTTTCTATCACGGAGAAGTTCCGGTGG
>WGDO01000064.1 GCA_015493225.1 Patescibacteria group bacterium | reverse complement strand
TTTAAAAGTTAGAGTTGGTGCTCATAGGGGAATTTGTACACCAAGAAAGAAAAAACTAATTGAATTAATTCTTTTAAATTCTTCTAATTGTTTTAAGAAAGGTATGTGGAAAAAGTTGTTTTAGGTCCCATTGGGCACTATATGCCGTAAAAAATAATAAAAATAAAAAACACAGAGGTAAGAACCTCGTGCTTTTTGGTTTGTTGGGGGGGGGGTGATTATTAGAAGACTGAAAAACCCCTTCCCAAAAAAATTTCGTTTCTTTTGGTTTTATTTTTAGTTTTGTGTGGTAAGTTTATGGCTATATGGAATAAATATCTGGGGTGAGTTCGTTAAAAGCCGGGCTTAGCACTTCGCTAAGCGCTACATTTTGTAAGCCCGGCTTTAATCACTCTATCCAGAGCAGGAGACACAGGTGTCTTCGGGGGTGGAGTCGACTTCTCCGGAGAGGGAACGGACGTAGTAGACGGTTTTAATTCCTTTTTTCCAGGCCCTAAAGTAATGGTCGCTTAATTGTTTAGGACTAGTTTTGGCTGGGTTAATCATCCATTCAAAACTAATGGATTGATCCATCCATTGATAAATTACGGACATCATATCAATAACATCGGTCATATTCATGGAAGCATATTCTTTATAGAACCAGTAATTATCTTTATTTAATTTAGGAGCAACTCGAACGGTGGGAGCGGAAAGATTTGTTTCTACGAAATATCTTTTGTAAATTGGCATCATAGCAGCGGTGGTTCCAGCTAGTCCAGCAGTGGAAGTGTTTGGGGCGGGGGCAGTATGATAGGAAAATCGAACGCCGTGTCTTTTCATATCGGAAAAAAGTTTATTCCATTCTTTGCTAAACTTAGTGTGTTTTTGATACCAGTTTTTATCTCGTCCTAAAATTAGCCCCTTATCATAGTTACTGCCCGGATAAACTTTATAGTGTCCTCGTTCTTTGGCCAAATCAACGGAGGCACGGTAGGTGTGATAGGAAAAACGTTCAAATAATTTATTGACATATTTTCTGGCTTTGTCGCTGTCATAGGCCATTTTGTTTACGGCCAAATGTTCAGCTAGTCCAAGGTAGCCAATACCCATACTACGATAACGCATGGCAGTGTGTCGGGCTTCTTCAATGGGATAATTAGTAAGGGTAATAACATTATCAATAATTCTTTCAATAATTGGAAAGATTTTTGACATAGTTTCATCATCATTTACTTTAGCGACATTGATGGAGGCTAGATTACAGACAACAAAATCTCCCGGTTTGTAGCGAAGAACAACTTTACCATTCTCTTGTACTTCTTCAACAAATTCAGCTGGCTTAGAATTTTGACAAATTTCGGTGCAGGCTTGGGTTGAATAAACACTGCCGGCATGTTGGTTGGCATTATTACGATTAACGGTATCACGGAAGAAGACATGGGGCATTCCTGTTTCTACGGTTGTCTTTAGAAATTTTTTGAATAAATCTTTAGCTTTGACGGTTTTGGTTACTTCTAGACGAGCGTCTTTTTCTAGAGTTTTGTAAAATTCAGCAAAATCTTTGTCAAAATGGTCTTGTAATTTTTTGCCATAAAGCATTTCTACTTCGTGAGGATCAAAGAGAGTCCAATCACCATCAGTCTCTACTCGTTTCATAAAAAGGTCGGGAATAGAGATGGCTGGAAAAATATCAAAAGCTTTGGCTCGAATATCCCCGGTTTCTGTTTGGAGATCTAAAAAATCATAAATGTCATAATGCCAAACGTCAAGGGTGACGGCAATAACTCCTAGGCGAGAACCAAGTTGATTAACGGCAGTGGCGGTGTCGTTGATAACTTTAATCCAAGGAATAACTCCACCGGAAACATTTTTTACGCCTCTAATCATTGCTTCTCGGGCACGAATATTTCCAAGATAAACTCCCATACCACCACCAAATTTGGAGATTTGGGCCATATTTTCAATACTGTGATAGATAGCTCTGAGGTCGTCGCCAATATTTAATTGGAAACAACTGGAGAGTTGATGATAATTTGTTCGGGAATTAAGAAGAGTTGGGGTTGGTAGAGAAATTTTTTGGGTGGAACAAGCTTCATAAATTTTAAGAGCAAATTTTAGACGGTTCTTTTTCTTTTCGGGAATGGCCAAGAATAGGGCGGCGGACATATAAATTTCCTGTGGCAATTCCTTGATAACTCCATTGGGATTTTGTAAATATCTTTTATCCAGAGAAACAACGGTGGTATATTCGTAATTATCATCAGTATCCATGTTGAGATATTTGCCGGCTTCTAGAATTTCTTCTTTAGAATAATATTTAAAGAAGTCTTTATAATATAGTCCAGTTTTAACATAATCTTCAAATAATTCTAAATAAGCTTCGGGTGTGTAGATATCACCGATGGCAATATTTCTATTGCGAGAAGCCTCTTTATAAAGATTGGCGGTGAAAAGACGGGAAGCAATATTTGACCAATGAATATTTTCTACGGAAATTAAATCAATGCAGGTTTTAATCATTAATTTGTGAATATCCGTGGTTTTAATGTCTTCAACAATATTCTTTTTGAAGGCCTCAATAAAATCATTGAAAGAACAATATTTTTCATAACCAATGGCGGCTCGGTCAAAACTTTTTTTGATTTTAGCAACGGTGAAATTTTCGCGAGAACCGTATGATTTAATAACTTTTAATGAATCTTGTTCAAATTTTGCTACAAGTTCTTGGTGTTTTTGTTCTCTTTCTTGATTGTGTTTTTCTCGATAAAGAATGTAGGCTTTGGCAATTTCGTAACGACCGGAATCCATTAATTTTTTTTCAACAATGTCTTGGACATTTTCAACGGTGGGAATATTTTTTTGAGAACGGTCGTCATATTTTTGATTTAAGTCTTCGATAACTTCATCTACTAGGTCAGCAACCCATTTTATTTCTGGTTCATTGATGGCGTGGCAAGCCTTTTTGATGGCTTGGCCAATGCGGGATGGGCTAAAAGGAGCAATAATGTCATCGCGTGTTTTTATTTTTTTTATGGTCATATGTTTAGTTATCGGTTATCAGTTATCGGCTGCCAGTTACTAATTATTAATATATTAGTTATTGGCGTTGATAACGAATTTCCAATGTTTATTTTAATTATATTTTTCGGGGATAAAAAAGAGGTATGTTGAAATACAACTTCCCCCGATATTTATTTGTTTTTTTAGAAATAGTTTCTTTTTGGATTTTTAGTATAGCACAAAATTGAATTGATACCAAATTTTGGTGTTAATTTATTTAAAATAACCCTAATTTTTGTTAATAGGATGCTTAAAACGGATGTTATAATACAAAATAAGCTGAAAATATTTTTTTAAAAAAAGAGTCGGAGTGGTTGATTCAACCAGTCCGACTCAAACCCAGTTAAGGGATATTCTCGTAGCTCTTGGCAAGATAAACTGTGCCGTTGCTACGAAGAATGAAGATGTTACCAGCATCTTCACCCTTTGGGCGAGCTACCACCGGCAGTTCAACTGCCTTTTTGTGGTCAACCCGTCTCGTCCAGTCAACGACAAAACCGGGAACAACAGTTTCGTCGTTATTGAACTTTCTGATCGCCTCCGCGGAACTGTCTGCGAAGGCGACCTGTTTGGCCTCCTTATGGACGAAAACGTGGGATTTCTCCCCGCCCTCAACTTCCCACACGGCCATTCCTCCCTCCCGCCGATATTCGTAAAAATTACGAAATCGGTATCCTCCTTTTTGCATTTGATGCAGAAGGAGGTTGGCGACGTCGCCGTCAAATACTCTGGCGGCGTTGTTGATCTGCCGGAGTATTTCTTTGATGGCGTAGGATACCAGCCACTTGGGCATATCTGCCCAGTCTGTGGCGCAGTATCCCGGGTTGTCGCCCAAGGGTGGGTAGGACAGCCTTAGACTGTGGGACTCCCAGCCCTCAGCATCTGAGGCTTCCGCCTCATCTACTGTAGAGTTGGATCCAGCCCCTCTGGCCATCCGTCTCCACAAGCCTACCTTCCCATTGGGAGTTTTGTAGGCTGCGTCATAAAACGGAGACGGCAGCCAATTTATGCCCGTTGCGACGACGATGGTTTCCGGTCCTTCCAGGGATTTCTCTGTTGTTCTATTCATGGTTTCCTCCTATTCAGGAACTCGGGTTGTCATTGCGTGCCATGAACACGCAACCGAGGGGCTTTCGCCCTTTTAAACTTGAAAGCTGTTTGTAGACAACATTTTTTCAAACAGCTGTATATTCCTTTGAAGGAATTGTCCATTAGGGGTTTTTTTATTATCTCCTTTAACAGGAATTGGTTTTTATGACCCCCAATTAAATAATTAATATTTTTTAACAATTTAATTGGAGATCATAAAAAAACAGCTTCATATTAGTATATTTAATTGTCAATGAACACGTTTAACTTTGACTATTCATTATAACATTTTTTTAGTAATTTGTCAATACCTCACTATAGGCTATTATTATAGGATATTACACCCAAATTATAATTTGTATTGTAATTATTTATATGTTTTTGATTGAGTTTGTTGAGGTTTTTTGAAATTTGTGAAAAAGTACGTGAATTTATGTAAAATATTTTGTAAAAGTTTGAATATGTGTTATAATTCAGGAGTAAGAAATTGTCGAGGTGGAACTCCTTGAGGTGATTCAACAACATGTATAAAATAAATATAAAAGACAATAGGGTGATTGTTTTTTTAGGGTTACTATTGGTAGCCTTTTTGGCGTTTAATTTAGTTGGAGCAAAGGATAATAAATTAAATTATTTTCAAGACAGAGACCAAGATGGTTTAAGTGATTCGGAGGAGAAGGCTTTGGGGACTGATTGGCAAAAAGCGGATACCGATGGAGACGGTTATACTGATGGAGTGGAAGTTTCCAGTGGTTTTAATCCTTTAGTGCCAGCACCGGGTGATAGATTTAGTGAAAAAGATATAAATAAGGTTAGTAAGGTTGTTGAGGTGGCTGGTGCTAAAAAAGAACGTAAAAATTTAACCCAGGAATTCATTGCTAAGTTAAAAGCAAAAAATGGAACGGCTTTGGAAACTTTTAAAGAGGCCAGTAGTGAAAATGGTGTTGTTTCTAGTTTAGATGATGTGAAAAAGTTGAAGCAAGTTTCTTTAACGGAAAAAGATGTTAGGGAATTGGCTCAGGAGACTATTAAGGAGGTTGATGTTGATAGTGAGATTAAAGAAGTTTCTGAGGATGAATTGAATATTTTACCAAAGGTTGTGGCCAAGAGTGACAAAAAGAAAAAGGCTAAAATTAAAAAAGAGATTGAGGATTATTTGGCGGAAACGGGATTTTTAATGGTTAATGATTTACCATTTCAAGTTAATCAACAGGGTCAATTTGATGATAAATTAACAAAATTTATTACGGGTATTGGTGATGATATTGTGATGGGTGATGATTTAGAAACAAAACAGTCAAAAATTAAATTGATAAAATTTGTGGATAGTTTGAAGAAAGTGGAAACGCCTTATGTTTTGAAAGATGTGCACAGTGGGGCCATTTCTTTGTTGCAGTATTTAGCAGAACAGGATGAAGAGGTTGTTTTTCGTAAAGATGACCCAATAGCAATGGGAGTAATGATTGGGAGGTTACAGGCGGTGATGAATAAGATGCAGGATGTTCAAGGGGAGATGGATTTGGTGTTGGAGAAGTATGGGGTTAATAGTAATGAAGAATTGGGAGTTAATAATGAAAAATTGAAAGGTGGAGAATAGGTGATAGATAGTGGTTTTCCCTCCTTTGCAAAGGAGGGGTTAGGGGTGGATTTAGTTTTCTAAAATTTTAAGTTTTAAATTATTATGGCTCCTATGAAAATATAAATTGGCTACAAATATTACAAATTATATATAGTGAACATAGTGAGCAATTCGTCATCTCTAAACGGGAGATAAATATTTTTGTAGGGGTGCTTAAAATTCTCCCTCAATCCCCCCTTTACAAAGGGGGGAAGCTAGGAAATAATTTTCCCTTTACAAAAAAGGAAAGGGAAGCTAGGAAAGTAGTTTTTAAAATATTGAAGCATTAAATTATTCATTTAAAATTTAAAACTTAAAATTTAAAATTAGAGCATGGCGTTAAGAAAAGTCGGTAAATTAAATAAATTCTTATTTACAGGAGCATTGCTGGCAATGTTTATTTGTGGTGGACGCCAGGCGATGGCTGCTTGGCCGACGGAAAATGTCTTGGGAATGGATTTGGGAAATATTTTAAATACGGTGGAGCAAAAAACTCAAAGTATTATTTTGGCTCGAATGCAACAGGAAGCTATTAAGCAAATTCAAAGCACTATGGGAGATTTAATGGTGGGAGATAATGGTAAAAGTTCCTATGTTATTACCAGTTATGAAGATTTTATTTATGGAACTAGTAGAAGAGCAGGGGAACAGATGATGACTGATTTTTTTAAGACTTTAAAAGAGGGAGTGACGCCGGGGGAAGCGGAGGTTTTGCGAACGGTGGAAGGAGAGTTGAAAAAAGAAATGTTTGGAGGACTGCCAAAACAGACCATAGGTGATTATATAGAGAGCACCACTGGTTATAAAGCGGTTGATCCTTACTCGGCTGTTTTTGATGGGAATAATCTGGATGCTTTTATGGAATTACGAACGGGGGAGTTTAATGATCCGAGGGTAATTAAGAACAAGACAAAAGCGATGGTTTTGAATTATATGAATATGGTTAAGGATGTACAAAGAACAAAAGCAATTGCTAATCAGGGATTTGATCCGCAGAATGGTATTCCGGGAAGTGTGATTTCTCAGTTGGTGGCTAAGGCAGAATCGGCACCGATTGAAATGATTTCCAATGCAACATCGGTGGAGCAAGTGGTAACGAACTTGGCAACCTCAACTCTGACTTCGTTTATGCGTACTGGTTATAGTAATGTTTCCTTGCCGGCTTTAAATCAGATTCAGAAATTGGATGAAAGATATGAGGGTGGGGTGAGGACTATTCAGAGTATGATTTATGAAGGACAGAATTAATTTTTCGCAGAAAAATTAATTCTCATCCCTAAATGGGAGATAAAAATTTTAAATTTTAAATTTTAATTCAATGTTTCAATGTTTAAATAATTGAATGACCAAATAATAAGTGGTGGAGTGATTAAGGATTATAGATAGAATCAAGTTGGAATTTAAAGGTTGTGGCAACAAGATAAGTTGAAATTTAAAAATTAAGAATTAAAAATTCATTTAAAATTTAAAATTTAAAACTTAAAATTGTGTGTAGATTGTAAGGTATTATTTATTGATCACTATTTGCTAGTTAATGTTTATTGTCTACTATTTAAAAATAAAAAAGTATGGGTTTTATTGGGAGGTTAAAATTTAATAGAAGATTTTTTGCGGGGCTGTTGGTGGTGTTGGTTTTTTTTGGGGTGTTTGGGGAAATGAGTACAAATGCACAAAGTATTTTTGTTGATCCGTCAGAAAGAAATGGTGGAACGTTCTGGGAAGTTGCTAAAAATTCGTTTATTCATCCTTTTACGGTAAATGATGCTAGTGATTTGCCACTGGCTGGTGATGATGGTTATGGCCTTGGTGAAGGCGATGATGCTGTGAATAGTGGATTATTAGATCTTTCGGCATGGTTGGTTCAAAAGGCTAGTGATTTGGTGATGTGGACGGTGTCTAGTAAGTTGTATAATGATGTTTTTTTCTCGGAGGGAGCGAGGCGGGCGTTGAGTTTTATTTGGGGAGTAGTGCGTGATTTTGTAAATATGTTTTATTTATTGGTTTTAATATTTTTGGCGATTACGACCATCTTAAGAGTCAATAAATTTTCGGATAAAAAATTATTTTTTAATGTAATTGTTAGCGCTATCTTGGTTAATTTTTCTCTGCCAATTACTTTGGTGGTGATTGATTTTTCCAATATGGTGATGGATTTTTTTGCGACGGCTATAATGAATACTTTAAGTGGGCAGGATATAGGAACATTTTTCTTAGATAAAACTAATTATGCTGTGGCTGATGGTGTTTCTAGTCTTTTGAAAATAATGGGTGTAAGTATAGTGCAATTTATAATAGAAGTGGTGATGGCAGTGATGTTGTTTTTTACGGCAATTTCCTTATTGGTGCGATTGGTGGCTTACTGGGTTTTAATTATTTTATCACCATTGGCATTTTTTTCTATTGCGTTACCTAGTTCGGGAAGTTTTCAGGAGTGGAAGGATAAATTGTTAAATTATTCTTTTTATGGGCCAATAATGTTGTTTTTTATTTGGGTTTCTTTGTTGTTATTGGTAGCACTAGATAATGTGTTGGCCGTTTCTGGGCAGTCTGATACTTGGTTGACTTTTATCGTGTCTTATATTACGGTGTTATATCTTTTGTATTATGGTCATGATAAATCAAAATCAATGGCAGCAAAGGCAGGAGATACGGTTTCGAAAATAATGACAAAAGGAGGAGATTATGCGGTGAAGGCGGGAAAAGGTGCAGCGATGTTAACTCCGCTTGGTTGGGGGGCAGCTGCTGGTATGGGAGCTAAGTCATGGGCTGGGTCTCAATTCACTGGCATGAAGGCGAGGATGAATGAAGGAAGATGGACAAGGTTAGCCACTGAAGAAGGTAGAAAAGAGGCAAAGGAAGAAACTGATTTAAATGCTAAAATCAGAAGTGCTTCACCAGAAAGAAGACAGGTTTTAGAAATGCAAAGAGCAGAAAAAAATATTAGCAATTGGAAGGAATCTGGGCGAGATATAGAAAATCTTAATTTTTTACATGGAATGTTAAATGATAATAGTGTAGCAAACAGGGAAGCTGCTGCTTTACAATTAACTAAACTAGGAAAATTAGGAATAACAAATGATGGTAGAAATATATATTCAGAAGTTAAAGCTATCGCTGCAGCAAATAATAATAATATTTTAGATAGAGCAACGGAAAGAGCGGCTGGAAAAGAAAATAAAGTAGCAAGGTATATGCATCATTATGAAAATTTTCATTCAGGCAATGCTACAGAAGAGAGTACTAATTTTGTTAATGACAATATAACGAGGGCGATGGAATTATACAATAATAATATTCCTGATAATATGCCGGGACTTAGGTATGATCCAGATGATGCTGCTGCTCGACAAGCATTTATACAGAATGAATTTAACAATAATGATAGAAGTGCTATGGTGAGTGGCGTTTTAAGTCAATTAAATTCAAATACTGATATTGCTAAGGTTATAAACGAACAAAAACAGGAGCCTATTTCTGGAGATGTATCAAATGATGTTGCAGACTTTTTAACGCATGATCAGCTCGGTGGAAATCAATTTAGTCATAGAGGGAGAGAGGTTATATTAGATCAATCTCATAGTAATGCCCAAACAATTCTTAGTAGAAGGGGGGTTGTGTAAAAGTATTTATTAAAAGTGTAAATTTTATTATTTTAATTAAAGATAATAAAATAAGGCAGAAAAACATGAGGATATTTAATTAGGTAAGTTTAGGAGTTTTCAGATAAAAAATAAAAATAAAAAAATGGAGGGGGGGGTAATTTGAAATTTTCAATTTGAAATTTGAAATTTGAAATGACCTCTTTAAATGGGAGATAAATAGATTTGTGGTGATTTTTTCTTGAATTGTTTTTGATAATTAGTATAATCTAGATTATACTAATTTGGATTATACTAACGAATTCTTAAATTTTTTTGGTTTGTCTTAGATTTGTCCCATTTTTAGTTTTATGTATGATCTGGAAATCCCCCAAATTTTTCTTCGAAAAATTTGACCCTTTTTATGCAGTGGGTGATAAAAAGATATGTTTTTTGCTTGACAAAGTTGTTTTTATTTGATAATATGTGAGTGTAACCACATACTTTAGTATAAAGTATGTGTATAGAATAACATACTTTTTATGCTAATAAATGAGCTGAAAAAAATAATTGTGGATCAACAGGAGGAAATAATCCAACAGTTCAAAAAAAATACTTTTATTGAGCGAGATTTTGATATTGATAAAATTAAAAAGTATCTTTCGGCACCTAATATTGTCGTTATTTCTGGTGTAAGAAGAAGTGGAAAATCAACACTGGCAATTTTGTCTTTGCAAAAGCAAAAATATGCACATATTAATTTTGATGATAATCGACTTAGTCAATTTACAACAGATGATTTTGAAAAATTATTACAAGCTTTTTATGAGCTCTATGGAGAGGATTTGGAATATTTTATTTTTGATGAAATTCAAAATATTGATGGATGGGAATTATTTATAACTAGATTGCGAAGAAGTAAAAAAATTATTATCACCGGAAGTAATGCTAATTTGTTGTCAGGGCAATTGGCTACACATTTAACGGGGAGGTATATTAATATAACCTTATATCCTTTTTCGTTTCAAGAATTTTTAAGATACCAAGGGGTTGAACTGAGCAAGAAAAATATTTATTCAACCACTAGGATAGCAGAAATAAATAAACAATTTGAAAAATATATTAAATTAGGTGGCTTTCCGGAGGTTTATAAGATTAGTGGTGATATAATTGAGGGAATTTATCAAAATATTTTATATAAAGATATATTGGTAAGATACAATATTAGGCACAGAGATGTTTTTGGCAAAATGACTGCTTATTTGATTTCTAATTTTTCAGAGCGATTTTCTTATCGAAAATTAACAGGAATTTTTAAAATAAAGGATGAGCATACAACAAAAGATTATGTTTCGTATTTACAAGAAAGTTTTTTGATTAGTATATTGGAAAAATGTTCCTTTAAATTAAAAGTACAAGAGCTTTCTTCTAAAAAAGTATATCCCGTAGATACAGGACTTATAAATGAAGTTGCTTTTCAGTTAATGGATAACATAGGGAGATTAATGGAGGTTATAGTTTATTTAGAGTTGCAACGGAGAAAGTCTTACGATAAAAATAAAGTAGAAATTTTTTATTGGCAAAATTATCAAGACCAAGAGGTGGATTTTGTTATTAAAAAAGGTGCTAAAATTAGACAATTGATTCAGGTGAGTCATAATTTAGATAATGAAATGACAAAAAAAAGAGAGATACGATCACTGTTGAAAGGTAGTAAAGAACTAAGGTGTGATGAGCTGGTAATTATTACTAGGAATGATGAAAATGAAATTGTTGTTGATAATAAAAAAATTAAAGTAGTTCCAATTTGGAAATGGTTGTTGGCTAATTCTGTTTAATCGTAAATCAGAGGGGAAAAGTATTCTTCACGAGCCTTGCTTGTGGAGAACGTAGATAAAAAATAGGTGTACAAAGGAGTTTATGTAACAGTAATAAATGTAACCGTTATAAGTTGCACTGTTGTGTGATTTTGTAAGCAAAGAAAGTTATTTTAGTTCAGGAGGATAAATTTGTGATTTGATGTTAGTGTAACCACATACTTTTGTGTAAAGTGTGTGAATTTAATCACATACTTTAGTGTTTTTTTACTTGACAACTCCAAAAATGATGTGAAAATGGCGTTGGGAGGGTAAAAAATTGTCCAAAAATGGAGTTTGGATGGTAAAAAAGGGTTATTTATGTTTGGTTTGACAAGTGGGGATGAAGTGATATCATTAGGGTAGTAATCATTATATTTAGGGTATAAAAATATGAAGCTATTTAGTCGTACAAAACTGGTAGTCGATTGACACTTTTGTACGGATGTATCGGTAAATAAAAAATAGATAAATTTGGTAGTTGCTTGATAAATTTATTTAGAGGGGACTGTTTAGAAGTAGAAAAATAAAAAAATAAAAATAAAAAAAATGGAGGAGGATGATGTAAAATTAAAAACTAATGATGATAAATTGACTGGTGGGGTTGCTACCGGTGGAGTTGGTTTTGGTGTGGGTGATGATGGTGTACAGCAAAGCGATAATTCAAAAATGGGAGTTAGTGATGGAGAAATGGGACAGAAAGTTGTTTCATTGAAGGGGGTGCATACGGAAAGTGAAATAGAAAAACAACAAGAATTAGATGAAGTAAAAAAGAAGGCAGTAACTTTGGGCAAAACGGAGGCGGAAATTAAAAAGGAGAAAGAATTGGAGGAGATGAAGAAAAAGGCGGTTAGCCTGAAAGATGGTCAGCAGTTATCAGTTGGCGGTTCGCAGTTAACTGTTAACAGTGGGTCTGATCGGTTAATTTCTGGGTTAGGTACGGAGGATGAGAAAGGAAAATCCACCCCCAACCTCTCCCAAGTATCAGGAGGGGAAGCCTTAAAAACCCCCCAAAATTCTCATTCTTCGAATTTTGACCCTCTTTATACAGGGGGTGAAAAAAGAAAATCCACCCCTAACCCCTCCTTTAAAAAAGGAGGGAAACTAGGGGAGGCGAGGACGGTTATTACGCCGGAGGGTCGATTAGTGGAATTGAAAGATGGAGAAAAATTTTCCGATAAACAAGGAATAGTTAATTTGAAAGATGCAGTTCAAAAAAAAGAAACTGGTTTAGATAATCAAGGAGGTAGAAATAGTGTTAAAAATGTTGTGGATTTGGGTAGTGTAAAATCCACTCTTAACCCCTCCTTTGAGAAACGAGGGGAAGCCTTAAAAACCCCCAAAAATTCTCATTCTTCGAATTTTGACCCCCTTTACGCAGGGGGTGAAAAAGGAAAATCTACCCCTAACCCCTCCTTTGAAGAAGGAGGGGAATTAGAAGAATGGGAAGATCAAAAAGTTGATTTAAGTAAACTATCTTCAGAACAAAGGATAAATTTGCAAGCCACTCCTTCTTTAGCTAGTGTGCATCAGAAAATGGATGATGACTTAAATGGAGAAGTGGCAAGTTGGTTTGATAAATATAACGAATTACCAATAAATATTAAGCTAGGATTGGGTGATACACAGACTGTTCAGCGGGTAGTTAAGGAATTGGCAGATAAATTTGGAGTAATGACTGAGGAGGGCTTAGGGGAAATTTCTAGAATTGTACGTGATGTTTATGTTGATTTAATTGGAGAATCAGAAATTAAAAAGAGAGCAGTGAATAATTTGAAAATTACAGATGATAAACTAAATGATTTTTTAGAGGAAATAGCTAAAATTGTAGCTTTGGTACGAGAAATTGGAAATAAAAAAACAGATGAATATTTTGAAAAATTATCTGTGGCGGAAATTTTGGAAAAATATCCAAAAATTGCCGAGCAGGATGTGACGACTGGTGATATTTTTGATAAAAAACAACAGAAATATATTGCTCCAACTTTAAAAAATTGGGTAGATGATTATATTAATAATGCTGGCTCGGATAAGCATACTAGTTTGGAGAGGGGAAAGTATTTAGAGGAATCTTATAATACAAAACATTTGGATGAAGATGACCGTCGGGCGGTTGATATGTTGACTAAGTCTTATGATACGGGTTCAAAATTATTGGTTGATCCTCAGGAAAATGTTATTTATTGGCGATTGCATACGGATGAAAGTGGTCTAGGTATTAATAGTGATAAATCAAAAAGAGTTATAAATCATTTTAAAATTGAAGAGGCTCAGAAAGTTGATGTTGACCAGGGTGTTAAAGATAATTTGGAGAAGGAGGATAAAAGTAGTATAATAGAGAATGAAAAGGATGTTGTTGGTGGGGAGGAAGATGTGTTGGATTTGTCTACGGAGTTGGAGAAAAAATAAGAATTTGAGAATTTAGGAGGTTGGGAATTTGGGGATAGTAAGTGGATGGTAGACGTCCTTCAGTTGCCCCCTTTATAAAGACAAGTTATAAGGAAAAGTCAACCCGTACCTTAAAAAAATAATAAAGAAATTTACGAGCAGTAGCAATAACAGCTGTAAAATAATGCTTTCCATCATTAATCAGTCTCTGATAATACTCTTTAAAAATGTCATT
>WGDO01000063.1 GCA_015493225.1 Patescibacteria group bacterium | reverse complement strand
CGTCCTTTTGTAGCGGTTGTAGGAGGAAGCAAAGTAAGCGGTAAATTACAGGCTTTGGTTAATCTACTGCCAAGAGTGGATAAAATGATAGTAGGTGGGGGAATGGCTTTTACATTTTTAAAAGCTCTTGGGTATGAAGTTGGAAATTCTTTGGTTGA
Organism: Patescibacteria group bacterium; assembly: GCA_015493225.1. Classification (GTDB taxonomy): domain Bacteria; phylum Patescibacteriota; class Minisyncoccia; order Moranbacterales; family DUUL01; genus S145-42. The sequence continues at coordinate 4,729 of WGDO01000063.1, read as the reverse complement.
AGAGGATTTAATTGAAGAAGCCAAAAACATTATGGAAGAAGCCAAAAAAAGAAAAGTAAAATTTTATCTGCCGGTTGATATTGTGGCAGCTGATAAATTCAGTGAAGATGCAATGGTAAAATATGTAACATTTCAAGAAATTCCAGAAGAGTGGATGGGGCTTGATATCGGACCTGCTAGTGTCAGACTTTTTGGAGAAGCTCTTTGGGATGCTCAAACTATTCTTTGGAACGGACCAATGGGTGTGTTTGAGATGGATAAATTCTCCCGCGGGACATTTAAAATCTCTCACGAAATAGCAAGAACACACGGAACAAAAGTCGTGGGAGGTGGAGACACAGCCGATGCTGTGGCAAGAGCCGGGGATGATGATGAAATGACATTTATTTCAACCGGAGGAGGAGCCAGTTTAGAATTGCTTGAGGGTAAAAAACTCCCTGGTATTGAAGCTCTTGAGATAAAGGAATAAAATGATAGTAGCAGCAAATTTTAAAATGCATAAAACAAGAAAAGAGACAAAAGAGTATTTAAAAGAGCTTAAAAAAATAGATTTTAACGGAGTTAAAGTTGCCGTTTTTCCTCCTTTTACCGCTTTGATGGAAGATGAGTTAATCGGTGCCCAAAATGCATATCCGGCAATAAACGGAGCATTTACAGGCGAGATTGGACTTGAGCAGTTAAATGAATTTAATATAAAAAGAGTTCTTATAGGACACAGCGAAAGAAGGCATATTATTGGAGAATCCCAGGAATTTATTTCAAAGAAATTTGATTTTTATAAAGAAAAAGGTTTTGAAATTTTTTATTGCATTGGAGAGCCTCTTGAAGTTAGAAAAAAGGGTATTGATGAGGTAGTTAAATATCTACAAAACCAGCTTGTTGGAATAGACTTGGAATATGAAAAACTGACAGTGGCTTATGAGCCTGTATGGGCTATTGGAACGGGAGAGAGTGCCAGCATAGAAAAAATTAAAGAAACTCACGCCGAAATTAGGAAATTTACAACTAGACCTGTTTTATATGGTGGAAGTGTAAAACCTGATAATATTAAAGAAATTATCAATATTCCCAATGTTGACGGAGTTTTAATAGGCGGGGCGAGTTTGGATGTAGAAACATTTAAAGAGATGATAAAAATTGCAAAGGAGATAAAATGATAATGGAAGGTAAAAAAGGATTAATAGTAGGAGTGGCAAATAACCGCTCAATAGCATATGGAATAGCAAAAGCTTGTATTGAGCAGGGTGCTGAGGTGATTTTGACTTATCAAAATGATAAATTAAAAACAAGAGTTGAAAAAGTTGCAAACGAACTTGGGGTAAAAAATATTTATCCTTTGGATGTAAGTAATCCTGAAGAATTAACAGCATTAAAAGAATCTATAGAAAAAGAATATGGAAAAATTGACTTTTTAGTGCATTCCGTAGCATTTGCCCCGCGTGAAGCGCTTGATGGGAAATTTATAGATACAAGCAAAAGTGCATTTAATACAGCAATGGAAATTAGTGTTTATTCATTAATTGATTTAGTGAAAAATTTAGAACCTGTGTTAGAAGACGGAGCCAGTGTATTAACACTTACATATCTTGGAAGCCAAAAATATATTCCACATTATAATGTAATGGGAGTAGCAAAAGCGGCTTTGGAAGCCAGTGTAAGATATTTGGCGGTTGATTTAGGAAGTAGAAATATTAGAATAAACGCTCTTAGTGCCGGACCGATTAAAACTTTGGCTGCAAGCGGAATAGGGGATTTTAGTGAAATACTTAAATATAATGAAAAAAATTCACCTCTTAGAAAAAATGTAACTATTAATGAGGTTGGAAAATCTGGAATGTATCTTTTAAGTCCTCTTTCAAGCGGGGTAACAGGTGAAATTCATTATGTTGACAGCGGTTATAACATAATGGGAATGCCACTTTATGAAAAATAAATTAAAAATAACACAAAAAAAGCACAAAACTATTTGATTTTTTTGAAATTTGACGATATAATATGGAGATTAAAATTAAATTAAAGGAGAAAATATGATAAAAAAATTATCATTAGCAGCTTTAGTAGCAATGGGTAGTATGAGTTTTGCAAGTGCAACACCTCTAACTCAAGCAATCAAAAATGTAGATTTAAGTGGAATGTTAAGAATTAGATTTTATAACGAAGATCCAGACGGAGCTCATGGATATAGAAGATGGAGAACTAACGGTATATTCGTTTTCAAAGTTCCAGTTGCTGAAAATATGAAATTTGTTGTAAGAAATTCTGTTCAAACAAATGTATCAGTTCATGATGATGCTGTTGCTTCAAATGGTCCTACTTCAAATGTAGATGACAATATTGCAAACAACCTATTATTTATGGCATACAGCAAAGACGGATTTAATGCAATCGTTGGTAAAATTCCAGTTGCAACTCCTGTAACAAGTGCAGATCCTGTAACTCCAGGGCATGGTGCTGGTGCAATTGCAAGCTATAAAGTAAACGATAACTTCACTGGTGCAGCGTTCTTTATCGATGCTCTTAAAAATGGTGGAGGAGAAGGGACTGCAGTTGATGTTCCTAATCTAATTGCTCATAATGTTGCTGGTGCTGCAGCAATCTTTAATGTGTCAGCAGTTAAAGGACAAATTTGGTACTTTAATGTAAACAATATGGTAGATTCTCTTGTAACTGTTAGCTTGGATGCTAAACTTCCAATTCAATACAATGTTGGAATTCATGTAGATTATGCAAATGGTAAATACAACAGTGATTATGCAAAAGGACATAATATTAGCGATGATGATGCAAAAAATTACTATAATGTAGCATTGAATGCGGATGTAGATGCTGTATCTGCAAAAATCGGTTATACATATACTGATAAACATGCATCTCCTGTTGAGTTAGCAGTAGATGCTCCTATTGGTGCAGTAATTACTACAGCAAACAACTACAATATTGCAAACAAAAAAGACACAAGTTCAATTTATGGAAAACTTGGTTATGCTGTTGATCCAAAAACAAGCGTATATCTTGCAGCTCAATATCAAAATGCAGGAAATGATTCAGGAAATAAAAACAACGATTTAGCAGAATATACAATCGGTGGAAGCTATAAAATGAATAAAAAACTTGGATTTGGTGCATATTATGACATAGCTAATTGGGATAGTAAATCTTCTAATAAAGACAACAACGAATTCAGATTCGAAGCTAAATACACATTCTAATTTCCCTTTGGGCTTTTGCCCTTTTTCTTTTATATAAAAAGTGCCAGAGAGTATATCTTTGGTAATATAAATTTTTATAGGAACAATTATAGCTATTTTTTATAAGCTTGTTAAATAATCTTTTAATTTATTTTTATCTAAAACTTTTATAGACTTTTCACAATAACAGATAATTTCTTCATTTTTTAATTTACTCAGTATTCTACTTAAAGTTTCAGGTGTCATATTGAGCTCTTTGGCAAGCATATATTTTTTCTTTTTAACAAATTTATGAGGAAAATTTAAGAGCGTGTATATTACCCTGGTTTTAGAATCATATTTTTGAAGTTTATGAAACTTGGTTTCTTCAACTATATTATGACTTAACATTTTTATGATTCTGTCGCTAAAAGGAGGAGATGAAATATATTTTTGAAATTTTTGATAATCTATTTTAATAATTTGGCTTTCATTTTCACTTTTTGCGCTAAGACAAAATGGTTTATTTTGAATTTGGGCTATAAGTCCGAAAATATCAGAGCATCCAAATTGACTTTTAGGAATAATATCTCCTTTTAAATCAACATCATACATTAAGACATTTCCATAAACTATGGCGTAAAAATAATTTTCTTTTTCACCTTCATAAAAAAGAATTTCATTTTTTTTATATGTTTTTAATGAACAAAAAGAAGATATTTTATCTAAAAGTTTATCCTCTATGTTAAAAAAGAGGGAAATCTTGCGAAGTTTTGTTATCATTAATCGTTTTTAGAAAGTTTTTTAACTGTAATTAACAGCTCTATTATAAATACTAAAAATAAAATTCCTACAATATCAATCAAAATTTCTTTCATTATAAATCCTTTAGTTTCTCTATATGCTTTATAATAATACTTGTTAATAAAACAAATAGATATAATAAAATTATAATGGAAATAATTATTAAAATCATTAATGAAGTTTTTAAATTTTGATAATTACTAAAAGTGTAACCTATTACAGATAAAATTATACCTGTAATAATTCCTAAAAAAAATTTATATAAACTTATTTTTTCTTTTATTTCATCAATTTTTGCCATTTTACTCTTCAATTCTTATGTAATTCACTTTTTTAATTACAAAACCTAAGTTTTGAATTTCATTTATTGCATTTTTTATGTTTTTTTCTATGGCTTTATGGGTTGAGAATAGAAGTTTAACATATCCGTTTCTTGGTTTTTGTAAGAAACTTTCTATTGAAATAGAATTTTTGGCTAAAATATGAGAAATATCCTCAAGCACTCCAAGTTCGTCTTTTACAGCAATTCTTAAATAATATTTTGAAATGATTTCATCGGCACTTATCAAAGATAATTTTTCACTCTCAAGCGGAATTTTGTATCCAAGCATCGGATTTTTATTTCCTCTTGCAATTTCTATTATGTCGCTTATAACAGCACTTGCTGTTGCATCCCCTCCAGCACCGGGACCGTAATACATAGTTTCTCCTACAACATCTCCAATTACACTCACAGCATTCATAACGCCTTCAACTTT
>WGDO01000062.1 GCA_015493225.1 Patescibacteria group bacterium | reverse complement strand
CCCAACCGGGAGAATCTGATCACCCCGGATATGTGCATAATGTTTCCATGGATGATGTGGAGATGAGTCCGGCGGGTAGTGGAAACTATAACCACGAATGGACTTTCTATCACGGAGAAGTTCCGGTGGTGAATATTCGGGTAAGATTGAAGAATAAAACAAACCATAAGATTCATCACGATGATGTTACCATCAAATGGTTTGAGTCTCCCAATCATACCTTCAATCCAAGCTACGATCATCACTTTGCGACGGATCATAACAAGAAGAGTATCGGTCCGTTTCAACACAATAGTCATGATGATGAGCTGGTGGAAAGAAAGGCAAATTTAACTTAAAAAATCTAAAGATAAACCATTATGATATTATGAATAATATCATAATAGACAAGATAAAATTTGTGATTAGAATTTTGTTTTTAAGAATAATTGAAAATGGAATTTTGATTGATAAAAGATAATTTTTCATTGACAAATGTTTTAAATAATGTATAATAAAGTATAATTTAAGACAAGAAACAATCAAGAAAATTTTAAGAAATTTTAATAAATCTAAATATAATTTTATGAACAAGAAAAATTTAATTATTGGAATAGTTGTTTTAGTAGCTCTGGTTGGAGGAGTTGTTTTGTATATTGCCTCGCAATCGCAGAAGAATACGGAAGTGAAACGGAATAACGCGGAAAAAACACAGGGAAATGTGAAAGAAGTTGTTAAACAAACTCAAGGGCAAAAAACAGTTCAAAAGCAAAAAACAACAAACCAACAAACGACTGACCAAAACAAAACCATTGAAGGAGAAAAAACTAAATTTGGAATTGATGATTCACAATTAAAATACAATGAAGATGGTAGTATTGACACAAGTGAATGGAAAACTTTTAAATATCTAGGTAAAGAATATTTATTGCCTTTAGGGTGGGGCGTGATTTATGAAAATGGACCATATGGAATGACAGTTATTACTAATAGGCGTCCAGGAGGAGATACAATTACAGGCGGGGAAATTAGAATAGAATTAACTTCTGCTCCTTTGAATTTTACAAAAGATACTGGATTAGAAAAAAAAATAGAAGAAGCTATTCATAATGATGAAAAAGAAGTATTAGAAGGGTGTGACTATGTATATAATAATGACAATAAGAAACCAAGTTGTATAAATAGAGAGAATATTAAGTGTTTAAAATTAAAAATTATTAAGCTTGATGATGGTTGGTATGGCCAAGAAAAATGTAATTATATTAGTCATGAAAATGGTCAAAAAGTTTTTAATTATAGAAGTGCTTTATTTTATGGAAGTAGGGCTTATAAAAATAACAATGATGTTGTTGGATATTTTATAAAAGGGATTTCTTCTAATTATAACACTCTAAATGCAAATGATAAAATTATGGATTATATAAAAATGCAAGTCGAAAATAAAATATTTAATAAATAATTACTTTTAGGATACATGATTTCTCGTGTATCTTATAGAGTAATAATTTTATACTCTAAGTGATCTTTGACAATTAAAAAATAAATTTAAAAAACAAAAAAGGAGGGTGATTTTACTTTTGTGAATGAAGCGTGGATAGTTGTTTAGTGATTAAAATCTGAAGAAGGAGTAGAAAAATGAGGCTTATAAAAATCATTTTAATAAGTATGTGTACTTGTTTATTAACGGTTCAATTGGTAAAGGCTGAGAATAGGTGTGGAAAATATATTTCACCAGGCAATGTTTTTAAATGTTATCAAGGAAACTGCACTTGGTGGGCAGCCTATAAAAGGCCAGATCTTAATTTTCCAAAAAGTGGTCGTGATGCCAAAAAATGGATTAGGCTTGCCAAAGATTTTGGATATGTTGTTAACTATGATTATCCTGTTATGGGGTCAATTGCAGTATTTGATGAGCTGGGTGGTTATGGACATGTTGTTCATGTAGATAAAACTTATATAGGGCCTTTTCTGCCAGGTAAGGCACCTTTTGACGCCTCTGAAATGGGTTATGGGTGGTTTGTAGGTATGGCAACAAGTACTTATCGTGCAGTTGGTGCATATAAATATCAAAGATATAATGCTACAAAAGCCGGGGGATTAAAAAATCCAGCGCATTTAGCTGGGTTTATTTACCCTACCAGGACAATTCTCTATCATCGATACCAAGTTAATGGTGTTCTTGTTTTAATGAGAAAAGACGGAGCAATAGTTCAGTCCTGTAGCGATGTTGACCAAGCTACCCTTTATTCTTTGGATTTCAAGAGAAAGCTTTATGTTGATAAGCTCACCAAAGAAAGGGCTCAGCAGTATTGCAGACAAGCCATAGAATATTATGGATTTGCTGATACTAACTTAGGTGTATTTTTAAAGCAGAGGGTAGGAGGTGTTTCGTTTGGTGGGATTGGTTCTGGTTGGAGCAATGTCTATGATTATATCCCTCCCATCGGAAATTACACCCCGGCTCCCGGAAGTGGAGCAACAGAACACTCCCAACCGGGAGAATCTGATCACCCCGGATATGTGCATAATGTTTCCATGGATGATGTGGAGATGAGTCCGGCGGGTAGTGGAAACTATAACCACGAATGGACTTTCTATCACGGAGAAGTTCCGGTGG
>WGDO01000061.1 GCA_015493225.1 Patescibacteria group bacterium | reverse complement strand
TTTTGAAAGATAGGGCTTCAATTTCGAAACTACGTTTTAAAAAAAAGGAAAGAATGAAAAATTATGATTAAAACTAACTACAACAGCGGTTATACGCAATATGCCCGGCTTCGCCTATCGGGCATACTGCGCATACCCGCCATACGTTGGGGTGCATTAAAAAGAAATAAATGAGTGAACATTCAAAGACCTTTAAAAACAAAGAAGAATTTAGAAAGGCTAATCTTGCGTTAAATGATTACCAAAAGCGTCACAATATTATTCGTAAGGATTACGAACTTCTTTTAGAAATAACAGATTTATATCAAGATGAAAGGGGAAAATTTGATACGCTTTATAGGGCATCTTTAAAAGGCTTTTTATCTTTAATTGAATCGGATATTTTTGGATTAAACAACATTGACAAATATGAAGGATATAGTGACAGGCACTCTTTTGAAGATAAATTCAAAAAAACATTTAAACAAGTATGTCGGACATGGAACAAAAATGAAATTATACAACAATATCTTGATTCAAAATATGGATTGTTAAAATCAATTAAGACTAAACGCGATAAACTTATTCACCCAAAAACTACTGAAGATATAGTAATTGCATCTAAAAAAGAATTCTTGGATCTTAAGACAGCGTTTAAAGATTATACTAAAATGTTACATTCAATTATGAATAATTTCTTTATTAGTATAAATGTGAAAAACATGGATGAGATTATTGATTTATTTAAAAATAACGACACTACATTCATCAACAATAAAAAGTGAGATTTGAGATATGGAATATGTAAAAACTAAGAAAATAAACCTTAAAGATGAATTTTCAGAAAAATGGTTACAAGATATAATTGAAACCGACCCAAGTATTCTTGGACTAGGAGAATTAGAAGTTTACAGAAGAGAAAGAAAGCAGTCTTCGGGCGGTAGAATAGATTTTTTAATGATGAGTTCTGATACTTCAACAATGTATGAAGTTGAGATTATGCTTGGAGCCACAGATGAAAGTCACATTGTTAGGACGATTGAATATTGGGATATAGAAAGAAGACGATTTCCTTCAAGAGAACATAAAGCAGTTATTATTGCAGAAGAAATTACGAATAGGTTCTTTAATGTTATTTCATTAATGAATAAATCAATTCCAATAATAGCAATTCAATTGAATGCTTTTAAGCATGAAGATAAAGTGTTTCTTGATTTTGTTAAAGTTCTTGACATTTATGAATCCCCTGAAGATGAAGAAGATTTAGGTCTTGAAACCGTAGATAGGAGTTATTGGGAAAATAAATCGGCAAAAAAATCAATTAAAATGCTTGATGAAATAATCGAAATATCAAAAAGCATATATGAAGATTTAAAAGTTACATATAATAAACATCATGTAGCCGTAGGAACTATAACGAAAAATTTCATGTGGATTCGGCCTAGAAAAACAGATGGATATAGCCACATTGAAATTTTATTAGGCAATGAAAATATAGAAAATGCTAAACAGAAATTAGAAAATATGGGACTCACTTACACAATAAGAAAAGATAAAATAATTGCATTCCCAGTAACAAGTCCAAACTTTTCAAAAAACAAAGAAGAGATTACAGAGTTAATAAAAATAGGGATTGAGAAAAATAAATAACGACACCCCAACAAAGGCTCATACTGCATACCGCAATTTATTGTAAATATGAAGATTACGTTACATAATTTAATATATTTGTAAACAGAAAATTAGTAGTATATAATGCGGTACGCAGCATAGCCAAACACGTTGTGCAAAATCCCCCTTCGATGAAAATATCGATGAATATTTTAGATAACGATAAAACAGAGACCAAAAATATAAGAAATTTAGTAAATTTGAAGAAAATATAAACAACTGTAAATCAATAACTAATTTTGACGTTAGTTGGAATAAAAGTATGTATAAACACGAAGGAAGTAAAGTGGATTGGACAAAACAATATGCCATTGTTGGAGAATATGTCGTCCAATTTGAGCAGATTGTAGAAAGAATTAGGTTTGGACTTTCTGCAATATTTCAAATAAGAGGTCTAGCAGATTGGAGACTATCAGAAATCGCATTTGGTCAAAAACAATTTACAGCTGACCCATTAATTACTTGTTATCAAAGTATTTGCAATGAATTATTAAAAAATATTAGTGATTCTGAAGATATTCTTGAAAATGTCAAGGGATTCAAAAATAATTTTTCCAAGCAAATTCAGTTTAGGAACGATTTACTCCATTCATATTATCCTATTGGTTCGAATACAATAACAATTTCTGACAATCCTAACCCTCCGGGTTTAAAAGTGATAAAAACTTCGCCGACTAGCAAAGGTGCACGAAAAAAAGAAGTAGCTAATTCAATCGAGGATGTGAAAAAACATATTATTCAATTGGAAAAATTGAATTCAGAATTCATGAAAGTCGATTCATCAATCACTATTTTCCTGTTCAATAATAAAATGGACATTGGCTTTAAATCGATTAAAGGGAAAGATTAAATTACTTTGCACAACAATGTATATAGTTTATGGCGGGTGAAGTGCTAAGTATGAGCATTTTAACATTAAATAAACATCGGTGTAAATTGAAAGATTTGTGTTTCAAAACCGCCACAAAACCATATACTGAACGTTACCACACATTAAAAAAATAGAATGCAGATAATAAAGGATTGGAAAATAGAAATAGAGAATCACATTCTTGCTATTGAAAAATTTCTTAAAAAATCAAGAAAACTGCACAAGAATTATACTGAACGAAACAGAAACAGGGCTGAAATAGGATTTAATATTTTCACAATATCATCTGACTTTTATTATCGAGAAAACTTCCATAGCGACATTATAAAATCATTTTTAAACCCAAAAGAAAAACACAATGAAGGTTCAAAATACTTACACTCATTTATAGATTTATTGAATAAGAAAAATAAACAAATTGAAATCAAAAAAGAGGATTTTAAAAACACAATAGTTGAAAGAGAAATACACAATATTGACATATTAATTACTGACGAGTATTCTAAAAAGGCAATCATAATTGAAAATAAAATCAATAATGCAGTTGACCAACAAAGGCAATTGCCAAGGTATGTTGATATTGTTAAAAAAGAATTTGAAGTAGTTGCAATTGTTTATTTGACACTAAATTCATCAAAACGACCTGATAAAAATGACTGGACAAAAACAGAGTTGAAAGAGATTGATCCAATACTAAAACTCATTTCAGCCTATGAAATTGACCCAGCAAAACCAAATCTTTATAATAATTGGATAATTCCTTCGATAATAAATTCTGTAAATATTGACAGTACCTTTTTATTAAGACAATATGGAAATTTAATCAAATATTTAAATACCAATACTATGGATACAGTGTCATTAGAAAAATTTTATAATTCAATAAAGGAAAACGATAACATAGAAACTGCAATTTCTATTAGAAATATGCTAAATGATTTACCTGAATATTTAGCAATAAGAATTGAAGAAAAATATAAGGAAAAATGTTATCCATTTAAAAAAATTTGGAGATACAAACAAAGAGATACGGTGTTCGAAGCCTTTGAAATTACAGATTTATATTTAAAACTTGACATTTGGTGTGATGTAAATGGTTACACAGTTCATTTTTGGAAACCCAATGACTCTGATTATGATATTACTACGGAATTTAAAGAGAAATTTGAAATTCTATCAGAATTCAATATCCATAATAACGAAAAGAACAATATCAAAAAATACTTTGAAATTTTTGAAGAAGATAAATTGTTTGATTTTATTGATAAGTTACTTGATGAGTTGAGAAAAATAAAAGAAAATGAAAAATAACGTGTGGTAACATCGGCTATACGCCATGCCGCAATTAGTTGTATATTTGACAATTAAGCATTAAATGAAAATATAGGTAAACAGAAAAATATAACTTTGAAATTGCGGCACGCACCATAGCCCTGGCCGTTGGCGTGCATACAGTGAGTTCATCCTACTATAAAATGGTTAGAAAAATAATAAAATAAAACATAAATTTATCTCACCAAAAATCATTACTTTTGTAAATTAAGTATTATTTATTTTTAATGGAAAATATTAAAAAAATAGGAACAGAATTTTATAAGAATCTTGAGAAATTAGGTTTTTACGAGAATGATGATGCTCTATTTTTAATTAATTCTAATCAAAAAAAACCGCCTGAAGTAGAATTATACTTAAATAATGCAAAAGAATTTGGGGTATCTGCAATATATTTCAGAAAACAATTAAACGGGAGTTATCAACCACAGGTTTATCTTTATGATTTTACAGAAAAAGATTTTAATGCAAAAACAGAGACTATACTTACAAATATTCAAAAAAATATATGGAGTAATGGTGAGATTCCTATAGCTTGTTTTTTCTTTAAAACAGAAATCAAAATAATAGATTGCACAACTCATATAACAGATGATTATAAACCTACTTACTTAATAAAAAGTCTTAAAATAACAGAAAAATCACACCGTTTATATAACAATCAGTTTGCAATAAAAATTAAGAGTGGTGTTTTTTGGGAAGAAAAAGAAGTTAAAAATAAGTTTAAGTTTTCCAATAATTCATCTTATAATAAATTAATTGAGAATATTAATTCTATCGTAAAAATTCTTAAAGAAAAATACAATAAATTACCAATACGATTTATCAATAAATTAATCGTACAATCCATATTAATAAAATATTTAGAAGAAAGGATTGATACAAATGGATATAAATTATTATCTGATAAATATTTTAAGCAGTTTGCAAACTCTGATACTTTTATAGATGTATTAAAAAACGGAAAACTTGTTGAATTATTAAATGCTTTAAACGATCCTAAAACTGGTTTAAATGGTAATGTATTTCAATGGACTAAAGATGAACAAAATCTTTTAGGAAATATAGACTTATCACCTTTAGCGGAATTATTAGATACAAAAAAAACGACAATAGCCTCTAAACAACTTGAATTAGATTTCCCAAATTGGAGATATTTTGAATTCAAATATATTCCAGTTGAATTAATAAGTAGACTTTATGAAGAATTTTTAGGAGATAATAAAAAAGAAAAGGGATTGTATTATACCCCAGCACATTTAGCAAAACTTTTAGTAGATGAAAGTTTGCCATTAGCTAGGTATAAAGAAATAAATATAGACACATACAAGATATTAGACCCTGCTTGTGGTTCAGGAATCTTTTTGGTAACAGTTTTTAAAAGACTCGTTCAGATATGGAGATTGCAAAACAATATGGAATTTCCTGACATATCGTTATTACAGGGTATTTTACGAAATATTTATGGTGTAGATTATGAAAAACAAGCCATTGAATTAGCTTCATTTAGTTTAAGTTTAGCTCTTTGTAATGAATTACAACCAATAGACATAATTAACAAGCTAAAGTTTGACGATTTAAGAAAGAATGGAAATTTAATTTATTCAGATTTTTTTGAAATTGGCAGTAAACTCAAAGACATTAAATTTGATTTGATTATTGGGAACCCCCCATTTAATCGTGGTGCTATTAACAATTATACAAAGTTTTGGGAGTATAAAGATATTAAAGTAAAAATCCCTCAAGGACAAATTGCCTTAAAGTTTTTAAGTGAATCAATACTCTACCTTAAGAAAAAAGGATTATTGTGCTTGATTATTAAATCTTCAGGATTATTATATAATAGTACATCTTCCGAATATAAAAAGGTGTTATTCTCCAATTATAATGTAGTGCAAATATTTGATTTTACTGCCTTAGCGAGAAATAAATCGTTGTGGGATGCAAGCGTTAAGACAACAAATGATAAGAAAAAAACATCTGTTGAACCCGATGCCTCTGCAATTTTTTTAAAAAATGAAAACCCCGATATAAATCAAAATATTCTTCATTTAACATTTAGAAGGACTAAAGCAACAAAAGAAAGAATTATTTTTGAAGTTGATGATTACGATTTGCATTTTGTTGATAGAATAACTGCTATTGAAAATAACAACATATGGAAAAACAACCTTGTTGGTGGTGGAAGAATTGTTAATACCATAAATAAATTATCATCTATAACTAAGTTAAAAGATTTTATTGGTTTTTCATTAAAAAACCCCAATGAAAAAAACCATATCTTTTGTAACGAAGGAATTGGTGGTGGAAAAAGTATTCCAACAAAAGCTTTTTTAAATAACAAACTCAATTTTGCATTTTTAGACAATGAAAAGTATTTAAATTCATTTAATAATAAAAAGTGGAAAAAGATATTTTTTACACCAAATATCTTAATAAATGAAAATATTAATTTGCCATTTACATATAATAATAGAAAATTTCCTTTTTCTAATTTAACAGTTGGTATTTATTCGCAAAATAATAAGTTGTTAGAAAAAATTTATCAGTATCTCAAGGAGAACCATTCGATACTTAGATTTCACATTATTAGTACAAGTGGAAAAATGTTAGTTTATAAAAATACGGCTTTTAAAAAAGAAGATATTTTAAACTTACCATATGTAGAAAGCGGAAAAATTCAGTTATCTGAATTTGATTATAATATTATTTCTGATGTAAATATTTATATGCAAGATTTTTTGCGACACGGAGAAAACTCAAAAGCAGTTCACCCCATACCTATCGGTAAATTTGAGACTATGCTTTCCAATTACGGTCAGGAATTTTCAAAAGCATTAAATCTTATTTATGAAGATAACAGTAGGCGATTTAGGCTAAGTAATGTTGTAAAACTTAAAAGTTCATATATAGCGACAATCTTTAAATATGATTCAAAAAAGGACAAGCCTGTTTTTCATTCAGACAATTCAGAGATAAATATAAAAGAATTATCTGATTTTGAAATATCAAAACAACTTACTGTTAATAGAATAATTAAATTATATCCTGATAAAGATACTGTTGTTTTTATTAAGCCAAATCAATATAGATATTGGCTTTCCTTAATAGCTTATCGTGATGCTGACAAATGTTTTTCTGACCTTTCTAAATTAGGATATTAATGATTGCAGAAGAATATTATTATAATCAAGAACCTGAAATCAGTATTTCAAAAGGAAAAACAATTTCTTTTATTGTAAATATGATTAAGGAAGTTCCTTCATATTTTCTTTTAGCATTGAAAAATACAGATATAATAAAACCTTTGAATGAAAATAAATTAACTCAGGTCTTAGTTGAACAAATTAATGCTATTTTATTAGAAAAAGAGTTTCCAATATTGGCACAAAATCAATATATTGACTTATTTTCTGGCACAAAAGGAATCCCCGATTTTTATTTCTATGAAAGTGAAAAAGGGAAAACTAATAAACCTATATTTATTGTAGAATCTAAAGTATTACCTACTCCACTTCCTAAAACAAGAGAAAAAGAATATGTTATAGGAGAAAATAAAAATGGTGGAATTGAACGATTTAAAATTGGGAAACACGGTAAAGGGTTAAATATATGTGGAATAGTTGGCTTCATTGAAAATGAAAGTTTTGGATTTTGGCAAGAAAAAATTAATAGTTGGATATATGAATTGTCAAATGGTGATAATTTTTGGAATAAAGATGAAAAAATTATTATGAAAGAAAACCTTGACATTTCCGCTTTTTTAAACTCTATTGCTCATAGGAAAGATGATAACGATTTATTATTATATCATTTTTGGATTAAAATATAAAGTACGACACGCCAACAATGTATATAAGTCATTGGGCGAGAGGCAGTTAAAAGAAATGCTATGAATATTAATAAACAGTGTAGTAAATTAAAAGTTAGGTGTTTCAAAACGCCCAACGCCTCATATACTCACCGTTACCGCCAAGTGTAAAAAAGAGATAGAAACGAACATGCAATTTGAGTTATAAAGATATAGAAATAAAACATAACAATGAACAGACGGCCCACATTTGGCACATTAGCAAGCTCCATCCCACATTCTGTAGCTTCAGCTTGCAAAAGAGCCAAATTTTACCTGCCCCACAGATTGAAATTTAGATTATGAGTAAAAATAATATGTCTGCATCAGGAGAAAGAGCCGCAATTGGAGGATATTTACCACAATTTGATGAGTTTGCTTCATTTGTTTATAAAAATCTTGTAAATAAGCAACTTGAATGGATTAAGGTTGCAGATCCAAGAGCTGAAAAGTTAGATGATATACAATACGCAACTTCAAAAGAAATACATGCATATCAGGTAAAGTGGACAATTGCAAATGCTACAATTTCATATAAAAACTTTTGTGACTTAATACCAAAATTAGTATCAAGTTGGAAAGAGATAAAAGCAGCAAATCCTAGTAAGATTGTTATTCCTCACTTAATAACCAATAAAACAATATCCCAACACGATAGTATAAAAAACGATAAAATTAAAATCGGGTCTTTTAATGAATTTTTCTCTGACGTTTGGATTAAAATTAAAACAAAACAGTCCATTGAAAAAAAATGGAATCCAATATTAAAAGAGTTTAAAAAATTAACTAACCTAACTAACCTTGAATTTAACGAATTTGTAAAACTTTTTGACTTCCAGTTCGGTTATAAAAAGAAAGATTTCAAGGTTAGTAACGTTAAAAACTCGCAAGAAGATGAAGATCTCATACAAATAAGTAGGTTTTTATTTGAAGAAGCTGGAGGAGAAAAGCGGAATGTAAAGTTTGCGAGATCTGAGCTTTTAACTATTCTGGGTTGGGAAGACAGATTTAGGACAATTTTTTCTCATGATCTTATTGTAGATAAACAAACATATCAACCAATCGTTGAGACCCAAGATGAAATAAATACAAAACTTGAAAAATTCGATAAAGGATACATTTACCTTGTTGGAGGACCTGGTACGGGTAAGTCATCACTACTTACTAATTGGGCGAGACAAAGAAAAGAAAGAATAATAAAATATTATGCTTTCGATTTTATGTCACCTTCTTCACAGTTTAATTTTTCAGAAAGAGGAGAAAGTACAACGCTTTTCTTTGACTTAGTTTATCAATTGAAAGAAGCAGGTTTTTATAATAAGGATATTCTGCCATATCGAGATATTACATTTTTAAAAAAGACATTTTTCGAACAATTAAAATCTGCAAGTGAAGATTATGAAAAATCTGGGAGAAAAACTATTTTAATTATTGATGGTTTGGATCATGTCCCACGTGAATATTATTCTGCAAAACAAAATTTCCTTTCTGAGCTCCTATGTCCAAATGAATTACCTCTTGGTGTATACATTATTTTAGGGAGTCAAACCTATGATCTTGAAGATCTAAAAATTGAAATAAGAAATGATTATCATAAAGGGGATAGAACTGTCCAAATTAAACCTTTAAATAAGGAAGAAGTTTATAACTTTTTAGAAAAAAGACAAGTAAATCTCAGTAGAGAGCAAAAATCAAAAATATTTGAAAAAACACAGGGGCATCCGCTTTATTTGAACTATTTAATAGGAAACCTTTCAAATAGCGATAATATTTCAGTTTTAATAGATTCTTTTTCAAAAATAGATGGAACTATAGAGGTTTACTACAATAAAATTTGGGAACCAATTCAAAAAGATCAGAATCTGGTTGATTTATTAGGCTTAATTGCTAGAATTAATGGTACAATCAATCTCGATTTTATTCTTGAATGGGAACTTGAGCGTAGTGTAATAAGAAAATTCAGTGATAAGGCTAAATTCTTATTTAATCAGTCAAAAAATGAATGGAATTTCTTTCATAATTCTTTCCGCCAATTTTTATTAGAAAAGACTTCGTTAAATCTTATAACTGGCGAATACGACAGGAAACAAAATCTTGCAATTCATTTTAATCTTGCCAAATTATATGAAAAATCTAATGTTGAACACAGATGGAAACAGAACTATCATTTATTCATTGCAGAGAAATTTGAAGAGTTTATATCAGTAGTAACACCTGAAAGTTTTATTGTTCAACTTCAAAATTACAGGCCTGTAAAAGAAATAAAACAAGACGCTAAATTAGGTATTGAAATTGCACGCCGGAAAAAAGATGTAGGCATATTAGTAAAATACCTTTTTGCTTTAGCAGAAGTCGAAAGTCGGCAATATAATTTTGATCCAGCTACATTAACTGAAGAACTACTAATCTTCAATAAAATAAAATCTGCTAAAGATTATTTGCGGACAGATGCAACTTTGTTATGCAGTAAAGCATATGCATTATATGCTTCAAGGCTATTTTATCAATATAATCAAAAAGATGAAGCTGCAATATTATTTAATCTTGCTTTTCCTGAAGAGATTGGAGAAAATGGTATATTAATAACTGATGAGCATAGGTATGAGGAAACAAGAGAAATATTAAAAGAATGGATTTATACTGCTCCATATTTCTTAAATACAGAAGATATTCTTTCTAAGATTTGTAAAATAAAGTTTTCTGAAGATAGTAGGCAGAATCGTTTTGAGGAAGATGAATCAACTCTTCAACTCAGCCTAATGACCCATTTAGGTTACACGCTAATTGAACTCAATAAGTGGGATGAGGTTAATCTGGTACTTTCTAAATTTGATTTAAATGAAAAGAGCCAAGCAAATTCTTTTTACCGAGTTATTGAGTCTGCGATTCAGGAATGTCTTGAAACTAATGATAATAATAGAGCAAATGAGTTCTTGTCTTTGTTAATGAACCATTTTAAAAAAGAAACTACAAAACCAATTCGTAGAATATATATAGCAGATCTAATTTTAAAAGTAACAAATGATTATGACTATGCATTTCAATGGATATCTGATGTCTCAATTCCTAGCACAGTTGATAAAATTAGAATGGGTTATGATGATAACCTTGATGAATTTATTCCATTGATAAAACTTAATAAAATTCTAAATTTGAGTGGTAATGGTTTGTCAATTACAAAAGCTATCCCAAATGCAAAAGTTGGATCAGATGAGGTTATCCTGGTTGAATTTCAGAGGATGTTATGCCTAATAACTCAGATATTATGTGATGGCATTTTGAATACTCCATTAGTTGATGAAATAAAACTGAGAGTTCGCCCAATAGTTCATTTTTACTACAAGACCGTCTCACATCACAATTCTTACTGGTATAAACTAACTCAGGCAAAAGGTTCTTACTTTGATTTTTTAGTTAGTGCTGTATCTAAAATAGATCTAAACACTCTCGACAAGCTAGGAGACTATCTTTTTTCTGAGTTTGAGGAAAACTCAAAATATTGGTCGGCAGCTAATCAGAGAAAAGTTATCGATTCACTAATTAAATACGGTTACAATATTGTTAAGGCTAAAAACCAATTGAGAAAACTTGAGAATTTCATGCTGAAAGGCCATGATATTGATGGTCGTATTACAGAATGTGTTTCTCATGCAAAAATTTGGATTTTTATAAATGAAAATACAATTGCCGAACGTTGGATTAAACAAGCAATTAAAGAATCCATCGGCGTAGGATATAGGAAAGATTATCAATTTAGCACATGGATTGAATGGTTAAATAAAATAAACTTGATAGAACCAGAAAAGGCATCATCAAGGATAACATGGTTTTTATCTCAATTACCCCATATTAAAGAATCAACCGAAGGTAGGGCTTATTGGGATGCATCTGTGAAAATTCTTTCCTCTACTTTTCAATGGAACTTTGATGCTGGCTTTACTCAGTTAAAATGGCAGTTAGAAAATGCTCTAATTGATTTTGATGATTCCATATCTGTTTTTGTTGATGCATATATAAATCGAATAAAGGATGAGACTGAAATAAAAT